>NZ_DASSRP010000440.1:0-2974 GCF_035701725.1 Bradyrhizobium sp. | reverse complement strand
GAGCCGATAGCAACGACGTCAGTGCCTTCAAGAGCAATTTTGGCGAGACGGTTCTTCGAGACCTTTACCGAGGCGCCAGCCTGCTTCATCTGCATGCGCAGCTTCTGCATCTGGGCAACGGTCAGGCCGGAATAGTGGGCTACGATCGCGACGCTGGTGGTCTTGAACAGACCATTCAGCTCCTCGACAGCGCCCTTTTTTGCCGCTCTTTCCACAGCAAGCTCTCTCCGGTTGGCGGTCTTTCAGCCAGAGGCAGGACCGCCGGGTTGCACCCATCGTCCCGCCGTCACACAGACCTGAAAGACTTTGCGCTCTTCAAGGACGCGTCGGGCAGAACGACATTGAAACGCCTGCCCTCCCGAAGGCCTTGCGAGCCAGCGGGATGTCGAGGTTCGAACCAAATCTCCGAAGCCTTGCGACCCGGAGCGAAATCTGGTCTTCACCCGTCTATGCAGGCCATAAGATTAAGCCTTTGAAAAACTTACGTTTATCTCTGGCGCCTGCAGTCTTGGACAGGATCGAGGCAAGCAGGTAAAACCGGCCTGCCCCCGCCCGATTTCCTGATAAACGACGGCTTTCCCTTCCTTTCGAGCATCCAAGCGGAATGTCCTGAAAGGAAAGGTCTCCTATTCGTTCTCTTTCGGAAAGCGAGCACGGACGCGCCAGCAATTGCCAGCACGTCCGGAAGCGGTCTCTTTAACGGGTCTTTTTCGCCTTGCCAAGGGCTATTTTGGCGCAGGCTGAGGAGACCAAAATACCCCAGAAATCTTCATCCGACCTGTCACATCGGCCCTCCCTCGTTCGTCTGGGATGAGAGGAGGCCTTCATGCGTGGAACACTAGCGGCAATCTTGGCTGTTTTGAACATCGCGAACGGCTTGATGATGCTATTCGCGGGCGCGTACTGGTTCGAAAGCGTGCCCGGCGCCACCGAGACCGGCCCATTCAATCCGCATTTTGTGCAGGACATCGGCGCCGCCTTCCTGACATCGGGCCTCGCACTCGCCGTTCGGGCCTGGCGGCCGGTCTATTGGCCGGCCGCAGTCGCGGGGGCGGGCTTTCTCGCCGCCCACGGCCTGATTCATCTCGTCGCCATTGTCGCCGGCCACGACCATCACGCCGTCTTCGACGTCGTTGTGGTGGTGCTTCCATCGGCACTGGCGCTTTATTCCGCTTTGCCAGACAAGGAGAAGATCATGCGTAGTTGGTTCGCGCGTCGTCTGTTGCGCCGTTACAGCCAGCGCTATGGTTACGACACCGGTTACCTCGAAATGCTGCTGAAAGTATCCCCTGCCGCGTTCTTCAAGTTCGCGCCTCTGATGAAGGCCTCGCGTCACCGCGAAGTGGTCCCGATCGAAGCGAGTTTCGCCGCAGGTCTCACCGGCGCGAAGGGAGAGGATTGCGGGCCCTGCGCACAACTCGTCGTCGACATGGCGCTTGAAGCCGGTGTGGCGAGAGACCAGATCGAGGCGGTGGTGCGCCGCGATGTACGCGCCATGAACGACGATGTCGTGCTCGCGTTCCGTTTTGCTGATGCGATCGTGCGGCGATCCGATGACGAAGATGAACATCGCGACGCCGTCCGCGCCCAATGGGGCCAGAAAGGCGTGATCGATTTGAGTTTCGCGCTTCAGATGGGCCGAATGTTCCCCATGATGAAGACAGCACTGGGCTATGCCAAGGAATGCCGCCGGATTTCGGTCGATGGAAAACAGATCGATGTCGTCAAGCAGGCCGCATGAAGGCGATCCGATTGCCCCTTACCGAAGGCGGCTGCTGGGGCTCGCCTACCGCATGCTCGGCAGCCGGAGCGACGCCGAAGATGTCGTGCAGGACGCCTGGCTTCGCTTTGCGGACGCGCATGATGTCCGCAATACCGAGGCATTCCTCGTCACTATCGTCACGCGCCTTTGTCTCGATCGGCTGAAAAGCGCCAAGGCGCAGCGCGAGATCTATGTCGGCCCGTGGCTTCCGGAGCCGGTGTTCGACACCGACGACCTGTCGAGCGAAGCGGCGACCGAACTCGCCGACGACCTCTCCTTCGCGCTGCTGCTCGCACTTGACCGCCTGTCGCCGCAGGAGCGCGCGGCCTTCCTGCTCCACGATATCTTCGAGGTTCCGTTCTCCGAGATCGCGGCGATGATCGGCCGCAGCGAGCCGGCCTGCCGGCAACTGGCGACACGCGCCCGCCGGGCGGTGCGCGACGAGCGGCCGGCACCCGCCGCTGCCCCGGACAGCCATGAAGATCTGCTCAAAGCCTTTCTCGAGGCGGTCGCAAGCGGTGATCTGTCGCGATTGACCGGTCTGTTGCGCGACGACGCGGTCGCCGTGACCGATGGCGGCGGGCGCAAATCGGCGGCACTCAATCCGATTCACGGCGCCGACAAGATCGCGCGCTTCTTCATCGGCGTGGCCGGCAAGAATGCCGACCGCGATATCCGGATCGAGCCGGCTGTCATCAACGGCAGCATCGGCGCCCTGCTCTATCTGGACGGCGAACTCGATCACACGCTGAGCGTCAGCATCGACGGCGACAAGATTGCGGCAATCTACCTGGTACGCAATCCCGACAAGCTTCGCTACGCGCCGCAGCCAGCGAGTCCTTAGCGCACGGGATAAGCGAGCGGCCTCCCGGCAAAGAACGCCTCGAGATTGGCAATCACGCAGTCCTGCATCGCCGCATGCGAGTCCTGGGTATGACCGCCGATATGCGGGGTCAGCACGACGTTCGCCAGCTCGGTCAGGGCGCCCGGTGGATGCGGTTCCTTCTCGAACACGTCAAGACCGGCGCCGGCGATCGTGTTGTTCGTGAGCGCTGCAATCAACGCCGCCTCGTCGATCACCGAACCGCGCGCGATATTGACGACGTAACCATCGCTGCCGAGCTTCTTGAGGATATCGGCGTTGACGGCGTGGTTCGTCTCGGCGCTGGCGCGCACCGCGATCATCAACACGTTGCACCATTCGGCCAACGC
>NZ_DASSRP010000439.1:0-9296 GCF_035701725.1 Bradyrhizobium sp. | reverse complement strand
AAGCCCGATATTGGACAGGAAGGTGCCGGTCAGCATCGCGACGTTTTCGCTCGAAACCAGCTCGTTGGCCGCGGTCTGCGCATCCGCCGGCTTGCCGCCATCGTCCTTGGAGACGACGACGAGCTTCTTGCCGTTGACGCCGCCGGCCGCGTTGATCTCCTCGACCGCGAGCTGCCAGCCCTTGCGGTAGGGCTCGGTGAAGGCCGGCAGCAGCGAGTAGCTGTTGATCTCGCCGATCTTGATCTCGCCGCTCTGCGCCAAGGCGCCATGCGTGAGACCCGCATAGGTCAAGGCAAATAATCCGCCCAATAGAATCTTGCTTCGTTGCATGCCTCTACCCTCCAGCGTTGATCCAATAGATTATCGCAATCCGTCTTCGCCCTTGATCTCGCCGACCGAGAGGCCGCCGACCCGTGGCAGCGGGCGGCCGCCATCGGTGACCGCGAGCGCCACCATGATCTCGCCCGCGCGCGGGGCGTCGTTGATCTGCACTTCCATACCGTCGAAATGGCTCCTGACGAAGGCCGCGTCCTTGTGGCCGAGCGGAATATCGAGCGTGGTGCCCGGGCCAGAGCGCTTTTTCGAGGATGGAATCAGCGCCGCGCCCTTGCCGAGCGCCTTGCGTACCGGCGCACCCATCTTCGGATGCAAGATCGCTGCCGCGTG
The DNA here is from genome assembly GCF_035701725.1 of Bradyrhizobium sp. Classification (GTDB taxonomy): domain Bacteria; phylum Pseudomonadota; class Alphaproteobacteria; order Rhizobiales; family Xanthobacteraceae; genus Bradyrhizobium. The sequence continues at coordinate 8,630 of NZ_DASSRP010000439.1, read as the reverse complement.
CTCGAGCTCACCGTTTTCACCGACGGCCGCGGCCTTGCCATAGCTTTGCACCTTGGCGCCGTCGATCCCGAGCGCCGCCACTGCTCTCTTGGCGAGCAACTCGCCGAGTTCTTCGCCGATCGCGATCAGCGGCGAAAGATCCTCCACGTAGCGGCCGGCAAAGGGGTTTTCGATCACGGCGATCGCGGCGGCGCGGCGGACCGGTGGGCTTACCGGCTTCCCCATTTCCATCAGCGTCTCTTCGACGACGGTCACGATCTTGCGGATGACAACGGTCATGGACGGGCACCCTGTTGGGGGACGGCGATGATGGCCGAATGCAGCTTACACATGCATCCTACTTTCGTTGATCTGCGGCCGATGAAGAACACTGGAAGGCGGGCTTGGCAAGCCGACGACGCGGATTTCGCCTTTGAGATGCAGCGCCGCTGCCTCGATCAGCTCCAAATCGAGCAATTGGCGCGCTTTGGCGCAGCCTGCCTCCAGCGCCGAGGCGATCGCCTGATATGTCAGCGCGCCGACCTCGCGCGTCACCAGGCGTGAGCCCAGATCGCTGTCTGGCTGAATCTCGTTGGCCGGACAGCGGACGATCGCGGGGTGGTCCGGCAGGTCGACGGCATTGGCGATGATGGTCGCGGCCGCATCGGCCTGCGCTGCGCTGCGCGCCAGCACCGTCACGGCATCGGCGATACCGAGCGAAAAGCTTCGCCCGTGATAACCCGAAGTCGCGATGCCGCGGGCCGGATCGCACTCGCGAACAACCGCCGTTCGCATCAATCCAGATGCATCCGGCCGATCGATCAGCCCGACGGTGAATTGCTCGCCATCCGCCAAATGAAAGGCGATATCGCCGCCGTTATTGACATAGGCGCGGCGCAGCGCGGCGGCCCGCACCATCGCGCCCAGAATTTCCTCCGCCACGCTGCCCGCCACCGCCGCCATCGGCGTGATGAAATGATCGTCTGCGAATGGCTTAACCGCCGCATCCATGCGGCGCGCGACCACGCCTTGCAGGGCGCATCGCGACGGATCAGCGGGCGACCGCAACAGCGCCAACTCGCCGCAGAGCTCATCCAGCAGGCCGGTAAAGCGTTCGACCGCGGCCGCGTAAGCGAGGCGCAGGTTTTCGCGGCTGCCGTGAGCCTCCACGACCAGATCGATCGGACCATCCTGCAGATGCAGCCGCTTGCCGTCCTTGAGCCATCCGACCTGCGGCCGCCGCGCCATCACTGCGCTCCCGTTTTCGGCTGCGGCGACGCCACCTGACGGATTTCGGTCTTCAAGGATGCGAGGGGACGAACATGATCCATGTGGCCGCCGAGCGCCGCATAATCCGACAGCCGCATCGTGAACTCGATCGGCGCCACCAGTGCCGGCGTCGGCACATAGCCGAATGCACCCGCGGGAAGCCGCGTCACATCGACCATGAAGGTGATGCCGCCGCCCGGCCAGACATAGACCGGCGCGCCACCGCTGGTGACGCGCGTCAGGGCGTCCTTCACCGATCGGGTCAGGCGTACCGGATTGTCGGTGACGCCGGCGCGCAGCGAGCCGCCCGCCCCACCCATGAACAGCACGGTGCACAGTGCCGGCTCGCAATTCTCCTGGATGCGCTCGACGGAAAACTGCAGATCCGCCGGCATCGGCTTCTGGACCGGCTTCAAAGCTTGATCGAGTTCATAGTAGGCGGCGTGCTCGCCGGTGGTCGAAACCATCAGCATGGTCATGCCGGGCTTTGCGACCTTCGGATCGAACGGCCCCAGAATCGACAGCGGGTCCGAAATCTGCGTACCGCCCCAGCCGGTGCCGGGCTCAGCGACCTGGAAATAGCGGCCGGGCGTCGAACGGCGGCCCTTCATCTTGATGCCGGTATCGGCGATATCCAGCACCTTGCCGGCCTGGTGCTCGCTCAGCACGCCGGTGATGTGGTCGTCGACCACGACGACCTCGTCGACCTTGCCCTGCCACTGCTTGGCGAACATGCCGATCGTTGCCGAACCGCAGCCCACTCTCATGCGCTCTTCGGTCACGCCATTGATGGTCGGCGCGTGGCCCGCCTGCACCACCACGGTCGCGCCGCCGTCGACGGTCATCTCCACCGGCTTGCAGTTGCTCAAGTCCATCAGCGCATCGCAGGTGACGCGGCCTTCCTTCTTCGATCCGCCGGTGAGGTGATGGACCCCGCCCAGCGACAGCATCTGCGAACCGTATTCGCTGGTCGTCACGTGCCCGACCGCCTCGCCCTGCACGCGCACCGTCGCGGTCTCGGGCCCGAGGAAGCGGTCGGTGTCGATCTTCACCTTGACGCCGCAATAAGAGAAAATGCCTTCGGTCACCACCGTGACCATGTCGACACCGTCGATTTCCGACGAGACGATGAAGGGCGCCGGCTTGTAATCGGGATAGGTGGTGCCAGCGCCGATCGCTGTGACGACAACGTCATTCTGGTGGACGAGCTTGCCGTCCCAGTCGCCGCCAGCCTGGAACGGCACCAGCCGCCCGCCATGCGATACCGTCCGCTCCAACAGGACATGCGGGTCGACGCGCACCAATTGCCCATCGTGATTGGCATAGCGGTCGCACGCGCCTGACGCGCCCGGCTTGATGTAGCACATCACGGGGCACGCATCGCAGCGGATCTTGTCGGCCATCGCCTCAGTCGACATCAACGAAGCCTTTGCAAGGGGCGTTAGAACCAAGCATTTTGTTCGTATACGAACGATGTTGCGCGCGCGGCGAAAGACTGTCAAGCGCGTTTAGACGCCAGCGCCGCGGCTTCCGACGTTCGTTCGGGGTTGCCTCGACTTCGTCGAACCACGTCAGAGCCGTAGCCACGGGCTTGCACGTTTGTATGCAAACGTTATTCTCGAAACGTCTCTAAACCAAGCGCCAAGAGCCTCGCCCGACGGATGACTGACGCCCCAATCCGCCTTCGCGTCAACGGCCGAATGCATCAAGTGGGCGCGTCGCCTGACACCGCCCTGCTCTATGTATTGCGCAACGATCTCGAACTGAACGGGCCGAAATACGGCTGCGGGCTCGGCGAATGCGGCACCTGCACCGTCCTGATCGACGGCGTTGCCGCGCGCTCCTGCGTCATTCCGATCGAAGGCTGCGTCGGCCGCGAGATAACCACCCTCGAGGGGCTCGGCACACGCAACGATCCGGATCCGGTCCAGGAAGCGTTCATTGCCGAGCAAGCCGCCCAATGCGGCTACTGCCTCAATGGCATGATCATGACGACGAAAGCGCTGCTCGCGCGCAACCCGCATCCGACCGAGCAGGAGGCGCTGGAAGCCCTGCGCTACAACCTCTGCCGCTGTGGCGCCCATGTCGAAATCATTCGCGCCGTGATGCGCGCGGCGGGTGCAGCGGTCGAGGCACGCGATTGATGGCAACGCCCGATCCTCTCCATGGCGGCGAGCATCGCGCGGGAACGCTTGCGGTGGTGCGGCCGTCTGCGCCCGGTGTGGACGATCCGTTCGAGACCTTCGTCAAGATCACCGCGGACGGCTCGGTCACGGCCTATAATGGCCATGTCGATCTCGGCACCGGGATTCGAACCGCGCTCGGACAGATCGTCGCCGAAGAACTCGACGTGTCCTTTGCGCGCGTTGTCGTGGTGCTCGGCGACACCTCGCGCGTGCCGAACCAGGGCGCGACGATTGCAAGCGAAACCATCCAGATCACCGCCGTGCCCTTGCGCAAAGCGGCAGCGCAGGCACGCCAGTTTCTGCTCGCCCGCGCCGCCGAGCGGCTCGAACTGCCGTCGCAGGAACTTGCGATCGAGGACGGCCTCGTCCGCGGGCATAATCGCGCGATCAGCTATGGCGAACTGATCGGCGACGACGTCATCCGTCTCGAACTCGCCGACGACGTCGAGGTCAAGTCCACGGACGACTACCGCATCGTCGGCCAATCGGTGTCGCGGGTCGATTTGCCGGCGAAAGCAACCGGCGAACTCGTTTACGTCCACGACATCCGCGTGCCGGGCATGCTGCACGGCCGCGTGGTTCGGCCGCCCTATGCCGGCATCGACGGCGGCGACTTCGTCGGCACCAGCCTGCTCGAAGTCGATGAATCCTCGGTCCGCGATGTTCCCGGTCTCGTTGCAGTCGTTCGCATTGCCGACTTCGTCGGCGTCGTCGCCGAGCGCGAAGAACATGCGATCAAGGCCGCTGCTCAGCTCAAGCTGGCCTGGAAGAAAGTACCAACACTGCCCGATCTGGAAGAGGTCGAGAATGCGCTGCGCGCCAATCCGTCGACGCCGCGCAAATTGATCGACAAAGGCGACGTCGACGCGGCGCTGAAGGGCGCCGCGAAGCAGATCGACCGCACCTATCTTTGGCCCTACCAGATGCACGCCTCGATCGGCCCATCATGCGCGGTTGCCGAGTTTCGCGACGATCATGTTCGCGTTTGGTCCGGGACGCAAAACCCTCACATCCTGCGCGGCGATCTGGCGCTGTTGCTGCAGCGGCCGGAATCCGAGATCGAGATTATCCGAATGGAGGCGGCCGGCTGCTACGGCCGCAACTGCGCCGACGACGTCTCGGCCGATGCGTTGCTGCTGTCACGCGCGGTCGGCCGTCCCGTTCGCGTGCAATTGACGCGCGAGCAGGAACACGTCTGGGAGCCGAAGGGCACCGCGCAATTGATCGACGTCAAGGGCGGACTGAATGCCAATGGCGGCGTCGCTGCTTACGACTTTGCCACGCGCTATCCTTCCAACGTCGCGCCGACGCTGGCGCTGCTCTTGACCGGCGCAATTGCGCCGACGCCGCAGGTCTCCGAGATGGGCGACCGCACGGCGATCCCGCCTTACGATTACGATCATCTGCGCGTGGTCGCCCACGACATGCCGCCGATCGTGCGCGCCGCCTGGCTGCGCGGCGTGTCGGCATTGCCCAACACCTTTGCCCACGAATCCTATATCGATGAACTCGCTCACGAAGCCAAAGTCGATCCGATCGAATATCGCCTCCGCTACCTGAAAGACCCGCGCGCGGTCGATCTGGTGAAGGCGGTTGCCGAACGCGGGGAATGGAAGCCGCGCCCGGTCCGGGAGGAAAAGCGGGCCGAGGGCGACGTGGTGCACGGCCGCGGCTTCGCCTACGCACTCTACGTCCACAGCAAATTTCCAGGTTATGGCGCGGCTTGGTCGGCCTGGATCGCCGACGTCGCCGTCAACAAGGCGACCGGCGATGTCAGCGTGACCCGCGTGATCGCGGGCCAGGATTCCGGCTTGATGATCAACCCGGACGGCGTGCGCCACCAGATCGAAGGCAACGTCATCCAGTCGACCAGCCGCGCGCTGATGGAAGAGGTTTCCTTCAGCGGCCGCTCGGTCGCAAGCCGCGAATGGGGCGCCTATCCCATCATCAAATTCCCGGAGCTGCCAAAAATCGACGTGCTGATGCTGCCGCGCCAGGACCAACCGCCGCTCGGTGTCGGCGAATCTGCCTCGGTTCCGAGCGCCGCCGCAATAGCCAACGCAATCTTCGACGCCACTGGCCTGCGCTTTCGCGAGCCGCCGTTCACGCCGGAGCGAATTCTGGCGGGCTTGCGCAGCGGACAGGTCGCGCATGCCGCCGCCCTCGCCGCGCCGTCAAGCCCAACCCGTGCGGACCCGAACCGCTGGTCCAACCCGTTTGCCAGGCGGCGCGGCGTCTTCGCCACCGCGGCGGCGCTCGTCGCGGGCGGCATCGGTATCGCCGCGGCGATCCTGCCGTGGCGGGCGATCGCGCCGATCGCGCGGCCGGACGCCTCGGTGTTTTCCTCCGCCACCATCGAGCGCGGCCGGCAGCTCGCCGCGCTCGGCGACTGCGCGACCTGCCACACCTCGGTCGGCGGCATTGCTTACGCCGGCGGTCGCGCCATCGAAACGCCGTTCGGCATCGTCTACGGCACCAACATCACGCCCGATGTCAAGACCGGCATCGGCAACTGGTCTTATCCGGCATTCGAGCGCGCGATGCGCGAGGGCATTCATCGCGACGGCCGGCATCTTTATCCGGCGTTTCCCTACAATCATTTCGCCAAAGCGAGCGATGCCGATTTGCAGGCGCTCTACGCGCATCTGATGGCGCAGCCGCCGGTAAGCCAGAACAATCGCGCGCCGGCGCTCGCCTTTCCTTTCAACTGGCGGCCGTTACTGGCTGGCTGGAATGCACTTTTCCACGATGCCGGCACCTTCTTACCCGACGCGACAAAATCAGCCGTGTGGAATCGCGGCGCTTATCTGGTCGAAGGCCTCGGCCATTGCGGCGCCTGTCATTCGCCGCGCAACGCGCTGGGGGCAGAGAAGGACAGCGCCTATCTCGCGGGCGGCTTTTCCGAAGGCTGGGAAGCCCCGGCTTTGACATCGCTGTCGCATGCGCCGATCCCCTGGACCGAGGACGAGTTGTTCAGCTATTTGCGGACCGGCTTCTCGCGCTTTCACGGCGTCGCCGCCGGTCCGATGACGCCGGTGGTGCAGGAGTTGAAGGCCCTGCCGGATGAAGACATCCGCGCCATGGCGGTCTACCTCGCCTCCTTCAATGAACCGGCGGCTAAAACCGACCAGCAGGCGCTCGCCGCCCAGCTTGAAAGTGCTGCCGGCGCGCGCATCGTCGCAAGCTCGCCTTTCGGCCAGCGCTTCTACGAAGGCGCTTGCGCGGTGTGCCACGCCGCTGGCGGACCGCCTTTGTTCGGCAGCCGGCCCTCGCTCGCCCTCAACAGCAACATCCACGCGGCAAGCCCCGACAACCTGATCCAGGTGATCCTGCACGGGATCACGACGCCGGTCTCGAGCGACCTTGGCTACATGCCGGCCTTTGGCGGGCACCTGTCGGACGACCAGCTTGCCGAACTGGTCGGCTACCTGCGCCAGCAATTCGCACCGGAAAAGCCGGCCTGGACCGGGGTCAAGGACACCATCATGCGTATCCGGCAAGGCAAAGCCGGCTGAAATCCACTGGTTGCCGCAATTGGGGCAGGCTAGACTTGACCCATGACCGTTAATGACATTGCGACGCGGACCTACAACCACGGCTTTCGGCTCGATCCGATCGTGCGTAGCCTGCTGGACACCGATTTCTACAAACTGTTGATGGTGCAGATGATTCGGGATTGCTACCCGAAGCAACAGGTCACCTTTTCGGTCATCAACCGATCCAGGCAGGTACGCCTCGCCGAAGTCATCGACGAGAGCGAGTTGCGCGCCCAGCTCGATCACGCCCGCACGATCCGCTTTTCCAAAAAGGAATTGATCTGGCTCGCCGGTAACACGTTCTACGGCAAAACCCAGATGTTCTCGCCCGACTTCATCAACTATCTGTCGAACTTCCGCCTGCCCGAATATGAACTCAAGAAGGTCGACGGCCAATACGAATTGAATTTCTACGGACCGTGGACGCATACCACGATGTGGGAAATTCCCGCGCTTGCGATCCTCAACGAACTACGTTCGCGCCAGATGATGAAGGGACAGGGCCGCTTTGCGCTCGATGTGCTCTATGCGCGCGCCAAGGCCAAACTCTGGACCAAGGTCGAACGCCTGCGGAAACTCGAAGGCTTGCGCCTGTCGGATTTCGGCACGCGCCGCCGCCACGGCTTTCTCTGGCAGCGCTGGTGCGTCGAGGCGGTGAAGGAAGGGCTGGGTTCGTCCTTCACCGGCACCTCCAACGTGCTCTTGGCGATGGACAGCGATCTCGAAGCCATCGGCACCAATGCGCATGAACTGCCGATGGTCGCGGCCGCCCTGGCAAACGACGACAACGAATTGCGCTGGGCCCCCTACCGCATTCTCGATCAATGGCGTCATACCTATGGCGGCAATCTTCTGATCGCCCTGCCCGACGCCTTCGGCACCAAAGCCTTCCTGCGCGACGCGCCGGAATGGGTCGCGGACTGGACCGGTTTCCGCCCCGACAGCGCGCCGCCAATCCAGGCCGGCGAGGAAATCATCGCCTGGTGGAAGCAGAAGGGAAAAAATCCGAAGGAAAAGCTTCTGGTATTTTCCGACGCCATGGATGTCGAGTCGATCGAGGAAATTCACCGGCACTTCGCCGGCCGGGTCCGCATCAGTTTTGGCTGGGGCACCAACCTCACCAATGATTTCATCGGCTGTGCGCCGAACGGCTCGGTCGATCTCGACCCGATCTCGATCGTCTGCAAGGTGACGTCGGTGGACGGCCGGCCTGCCGTGAAGCTTTCGGACAATCCGGAAAAGGCAACCGGAATCCCGAGCGAAGTCGAGCGATACTTGCGCGTGTTCGGCAATGCCGGGCGGGTTCGCGCCCCGGTGCATGTCTAGAACACCCCTGCTCCCCGCGAGCCGGTGAAGAAGAACCGACGAGTTGCTCCATGCCCAGCCCCAAGCCGCCTGCCTTTGAAACCCTGAGCCTGCACGCTGGCCAGCGCGTCGACCCGGTAACCGGCGCTCGCGCCGTGCCGATTTATCAGACCACGTCCTACGTCTTTCAGGATTCCGATCACGCCGCGGCGCTGTTCAACCTGGAGCGCGCCGGCCACATCTATACGCGGATCTCAAATCCGACGACGTCCGTGCTGGAAGAGCGCATCGCGGCGCTGGAGGCAGGCGTCGGCGCGATCGCAACCGCCAGCGGCATGGCGGCGCTGCATCTGGC
>NZ_DASSRP010000438.1:0-3949 GCF_035701725.1 Bradyrhizobium sp. | reverse complement strand
GCCCGAGACGCCGCGCATCGTGTGCTGCGGTGTCTCCAACAAGGGCGCCGCGATCCTCAACGGCAAGCTCTACCGCACCACGCTCGACGCCCACGTCATCGCGCTCGACATGAAGACCGGCAAGGAGCTCTGGAACTCGAAGGCCGCCGAGTGGAAGGAAGGCTATTCCATGACGGTGGCGCCCTTGATCGCCGACAACGTGCTGATCACCGGCATCTCCGGCGCGGAGTTCGGCATTCGCGGCTTCATCGACGGCTGGGACCCGGAAACCGGCAAGCACCTGTGGCGCCGCTACACGATTCCGGCGCGCGGCGAGCCCGGCAACGAGACCTGGCCGCAGGACACCGACGCCTGGAAAACCGGTGGCGGCTCAAGCTGGATCACCGGCTCCTACGATCCCGACCTCGACCTCACCTATTGGGGCACCGGCAATCCGGCGCCGTGGGCGTCGCAATCGCGGCCCGGCGACAACCTCTACACCGCCTCGGTGCTGGCGATGCGGCCGAAGACGGGCGAGATCGTCTGGCATTACCAGTTCACGCCGAACGACCAATACGACTACGACGGCAACTGGGAAATGATCCTTGGCGAGCTCACCGTCGACGGCGCCAAGCGCAAGGTGCTGATGCAGCTCAACCGCAACGGCTTTCTCTATGTGATCGACCGCGCCAGCGGCCAGTTGATCTCGGCAAAGCCGTTCGAGCGGGTGAACTGGGCGAGCGGCGTCGACATGAAGACCGGACGGCCGATCGAGACCGACATCGCCAGGAAACTACGCGCCGGCGAACAGGTCGAGATCTGGCCGACCCAGCGGGGCGCCAAGAACTGGCCGCACGCCGCCTTCAATCCCGAAACCGGATTGCTTTACGCCAACACCATGCATTCGGCGCGGCTGTTCAAGGCCTTGCCGACCGGACCTTACGTGCCCGGACAACGTTACATGTTCGTGGAGAATCTGCCGGCCAAGCAGCCCGAGGGCGAGCCGATCGGCCATGTCGACGCGATCGAGCCGTTGACCGCCAAGCAGGTGTGGCGCGCCCCGCTATGGGACCACCCGCAGTGGTCGGCGATCGTCGCGACCGGCGGCGGGCTGTTGTTCACCGGCAAGGAAACCGGCGAGTTCGTCGCTATCGACGCCGAGAATGGCAAGACGCTGTGGCAGTTCCAGACCGGTTCCGGCATCAACGCGCAGCCGATCACCTACACCTACAAGGGCCGGCAATATGTGACCGTGCTGTCGGGCCTCGGCGGCGTGTACGCAAACCAGGCGCGCGAGGCGCTCAAGGACATCCCGCCCGGCGGCTCGGTGTGGACGTTCGCGCTGATGCCGGAATGAAGACGGGCGGTGAGTAAGGTTTCGGAATGCCACGACTGACGAGAGGGATTTTTCTAGCCGCCGCCCTGCTGTGCGCGGCCGCCGCCGAAGCACAGACCCAAGGCCAGAGCTTTCCGCCGCAGCAGATCGCAGCCGGCGCCGACATCTTCGCCCGCAACTGTTCGCCGTGCCATGGGCCGCGAATGCAGGACCCGGAAAGCGCGTTCGACCTGCGCAAGTTTCCGCCCGGCGAGCACGAGCGTTTCGTGCGCTCGGTGACCAATGGCAAGAACCAGATGCCGCCGTGGGGCGACCTGCTCAAGCCCGACGAGATCGAGGCGCTGTGGGCCTATGTCACCATGGGCGAGAAGAAATGAGCGCCAGGCATTTTGGCGCGGGTGCTTGATGCCGAGAGGCATCGCAAGGAGACGACGATGAGATCAGTGATCGCTGCCGTCGCGGCCGTTGTCTTGTTCGTGCACGGTGCCGCAGCCGAGAGTTTCCCGAGCCGGTCGATCACGCTCGTGGTCGCGGCCGCAGCCGGCGGCACCACCGACGTGCTGGCGCGGATCGTGGCCAAGCACATGGGCGAAAACCTCGGCCAATCCGTCATCGTCGAGAACGTGACCGGCGGCGGCGCCACCGTCGGCACGCGCCGCGTGGTTCGCGCCGACGCCGACGGCTACACGCTGATCTTCGGCAATGTCGGCTCGCTGGCGGCGAACGTCTGGCTGTTTCCCAACCTTGGTTTCGATCCGCGGCAGGATCTCGCGCCGATTGGCCTGGTCGCGATCGTGCCCATGGTGCTGTCGGTCAGCAAGAAGAGCGGCATCCACGACATGGCCGGCCTGATCGCGGCGCTGAAGGCAAGGCCCGGCGCGCTGAATTTCGGTCATGCGGGTCCGGGCACGACCACTCATCTGGCGGCCATCACCTTTCTGCATGTGACGGGCACGCAGGCCCACGACATCCCCTATCGCGGCTCCGGCCCCGCGATCAACGATCTCGTCGCCGGCACCATCGATGCGGTGATCGACCAGACCGTCACCATGATCCCGATGCATACCGGCGGCAACGTCACGGCGATCGCAACCTCGAGCAGCGAGCGTGTCGCCCAGATTCCCGACGTGCCGACCTTCGCGCAAGCCGGCGTCCCCGCTTTCGACCTGACGGTCTGGAACGCGATCGAAGCCCCTGCGGCGACGCCGAAACCGGTGCTCGAGCGCCTCGAATCCTCACTCAAGACCGCGCTGGCCAATCCGGAGCTGAAACATCGTTTCGCCGAGCTTGCAGCCGACATACCGCGGCCCGATCAGGTCGGCGCCGAGCCGCTGCGGCGGCTGATCGCCTCCGACATCGAACGCTTCGGCCCGATTATCAAGGCCGTCGGCGTGAAGCTCGAATAGCGGCGAAGCGACGCCTTACCCCGCCGCCGCCACCGCGCGTTCGGCCATCACCTTGATCAGGTTGGCGCGGTAGTCGGCGGAGCCATGGATGTCGCTCATGAGCCCGCTTGCCGGGATGGTGACGCTCGCCAGCGCGCCGGCGCTCCAGTTCGCCTTCAAGGCCGCCTCGATCGCGGCGACACGCATCACGCCGTTTTGCGAAGCGCCGGTCGCGGCGACACGGACATCTCCGGATTTCGTCTTGGCGACGAAGACGCCGGTCAGCGCAAAGCGCGAGGCCGGATGCGGGAATTTCGCGTAACCGGCTTTGGCCGGGATCGGGAAGCTGACCGAGGTGATGATCTCGCCGTCTTCGAGGGCGGTGGCAAACAAGCCCTTGAAGAAATCATCGGCCGCGATCGAACGCTTGTTGGTCTTGATGGTCGCGCCAAGTGCAAGCACGGCACTGGGGTAGTCGGCCGACGGATCATTATTGGCGAGCGAACCGCCGATGGTGCCGCGATGACGCACGGCCGGATCGCCGATGAGTGAAGCAAGATGCGCAAGCGCGGGAAGCGCCTTCTGCAACGCCGCGTTCGACGCCACATCATAATGCGGCGTCGCGGCCTTGATCGTCACCGTGTCGGGCGCAGCCTCGACGCCGATCAGTTCCTTGATCCTGGCCAGATCGATCACGTCGGAAGGCGCGGCGAGCCGCTGCTTCATCACCGGGATCAGCGTCTGCCCGCCCGCAAGGTACTTGGCCTCCTTGACCTTGCCGAACAGCGCAACCGCTTCGTCGACCGAGGAGGGACGATGATAAGTGGTCTGGTACATCTGTCGTCTCCTCTCTCAGGCTGCCTTGCCGTTGATCACATGCCAGACGCGATCGGGCGTCGCCGGCATTTCCAGTTTGTTGTTGCCGATCGCGTCCGTGATCGCGTTGATCACGGCAGCGGACGCGCCGATCGCGCCGGCCTCGCCGCAGCCCTTGACGCCGAGCGGATTGCCCGGGCACAGCGTCGTGGTGTGCGACAGCTTGAACGATGGCAGGTCGTCGGCGCGCGGCATGGTGTAATCCATGAACGACGCGGTGACCGGCTGGCCGTTGCCGTCGTAGACGGCATGCTCCAGCAGCGCCTGCCCGATGCCCTGCACCAGGCCGCCATGGACCTGGCCTTCGACGATCATCGGGTTGATCAGCCGGCCGAAATCGTCGGCCGCGACGAAGTTGATGAAGCTGGTCTTG
>NZ_DASSRP010000437.1:0-7137 GCF_035701725.1 Bradyrhizobium sp. | reverse complement strand
CCCAACGCGGTGAAGGCGTTGAAGCTGGTCGACCCGGCCCTTGCCACGACGATCACGATCCGCATCAAGCGCCACCCTGTTGCGAGGCGATCACGGCGATCAGTCCGCCGCCGTCCGGCCCTTGATGCTCGGCGCCGCCGGAGACGAAGATGCGGCCGTCACCCATCACACCGGCGACGAGACCGGCAACCGCGCCGCGGATGTGGCGCTGCGCGTTGATGTCGGTATCGTCCAGCATCGTGTGGCGATGACCGCGCACCTGGCCGCGCCGGTCAGGCTCGCATTTCACCAGCACGCAGGCGATGCGTTCGCCATCGTGCTTTGAAACCTGCGGCGAAGCCTTGATGCCAAGATCGGCAAGCACGTCGAAGACGCCACCGATATCGAGCGCGTCGCTCATGGGGCGATGCGCGATTTGGAGATCGCCGGCCCAGGCGGCGCTGTTGCCGAGCACGATCACCTCGTTGCTCTCGACCTCGACGCCGGAGGAGATGCTGGCGCGCGGCGACTGGATGGTAAAGTCGACAAGCAGCGAGTCGTCATCGAAAGAGTCCGGCTTGATCTCATCCAGCGCGAGCGCCACACCAAACGCGCCGGCCGCCCGCGCGAAAGCCATCGAGCGGTTCGGATCGCTCGTGCGCGGCGGCTTGCCGGCCGCGATCGCGGCGGACGCCCGCGCCACCGTCACGCAAGGACATTTGACCTGCACGAAATGCACGTCGTCGAGCTTGTCGATGCCGGCATTGCTGATCGCCTGCCGCACGGCGGTTGCGACACTCTCGACATGAGCGCGGCGGCCGACATCTTCGGTCGCGACCGGCGCGAACGCCGTGCCGATTGCCAGCGCTTGCGGGTATTGCCGCGTGGCCGCCGGATCGTCGCTGACGCAAAACACGCTGTAATGCGGGCTCATCACGCCTTCGGTGCCGCCGGAGAGCACGCAGGGAATCTCGCGGATAAGTTGCGATGCCGGTTTTCCGAGATGCACCGACAACAGCGCCATCAACGTTTGCGTGAAGTAGCCACGCGTGAAATCGTTGACGCCGCCATTGCCTTCGGTCTTGCCGATGATGGCAACCACATCCGCGGCGCGGACGGTGCCGCCCGTAATCAGGTTCTCCAGCGCCGACAAGTCGCCGGGATGAGACATCGACAAACGAAAGACCTGGGCGCGTTTCATGCCTTGTCACCCTCACGCTTGCCGTCGCCGGTCAGTTCGTACAGACGGCTCGGACTGAGCGGTATCTCCAGAATCTCAAGTCCCCGGCCGGCAAATCCGAGCGCATCCTCGATCGCCTGCGCGAACAATGCACCGACCGGAATGGCACCCGCCTCGCCCGCGCCCTTGATACCGAGTGGATTAAGAGGCGACGGCGTCACGGTGTGATCGAGCACCATGCGCGGCACGTCGAGCGAGGTCGGCAGCAGGTAGTCGGCGAGCGAGGCGTTGAGCAGTTGCCCCTGATCGTCGAACGACAGCTTTTCGAAGAATGCATTACCGATGCCCTGCGCCACGCCGCCGTGGATCTGGCCTTCCAGGATCATCGGATTGATCACGGTGCCGCAGTCGTGCACCACGACGTATTTGAGGATCTCTAACTGAAACGTCTCGGGATCGAGCTCGACGATGGCCGCATGCACGCCGTTCGCCGTGGCGCCGCTGGGCGGGCCGAAATATTGCGTCGATTCCAGTCCGGGCTCGGTGCCGGGCTTGCCCGCGCCGCGCATCGGATTGGCGCGCTGCGCCAAATCGCCGAGACGGATGAACTTTTCCGGAATTCCCGTGATCGAGACCTTGCCGTCGGCAAGCACCAGATCTTCCTCCGAACATTCGAAGGCTTCGCTGGCGAGTTTCAGCGCCTTCTTGCGCACGGCGAGCGAGGCTGCGTTGACGGCGTTGCCGGCGACCACCGCGCCGCGACTCGCAAAGGTGCCGGCGCCCCAGTAGAAGCGGTCGGTATCGCCGGTGACGATATCGACATCGGTGACGTCGACGCCGAGCTGCTCGGCCACGATTTGCGCAAAGCTGGTGAAATGCCCCTGGCCTTGCGTGCCGACGCCGGTCGCCACGCTGACCTTGCCGTTGCTTCGCACCTGCACTTTCGCGCCCTCGTAAGGCCCGATGCCGGTGCCTTCGACATAACAAGCAAGGCCGATACCGACGCAGCGCCCCTGGGCGCGCAAGCGCGGTTGCTCTTCGCGAATGAATTTTTCGTAGCCGATCGCGGCCAGCGCCTTGTCGAGCACCGGTTCATAATTGCCGCTGTCATAGGTCAGCGGGGCGAAGTCCTGGTAGATGATCTCGTTGTTGTAGGGAAATGCGTCCTTCGCGATCAGATTGCGGCGGCGGATCTCGGCGCGGTCGAGCCCAAGCTCGCGCGCGGCGAGATCGAGCAGCCGCTCGATCACGAACACGCCGTGCTGGCGACCGGCGCCGCGATAGGGCGTGACGATGGTCAGGTTGGTGAAGACCGACGTAAACGTCGAGTCGTAGGCCGGGATCACATAGGGCCCGAGCATCGTGCACTGGCTATTGATCGGCACCGTCAGGCCGTATGGATTATAGGCGCCGTTATCGTGCAGGAAGACGTCCTTGACGCCGAGGATGCGGCCGTCCTTGTCGAGCGCGATCTCCGCGTCGTGGATCTGCCCGCGCTCGTGCGTCGTCGCGACAAAATGCTCGAAGCGGTCCTCGATCCATTTGATCGGGCGATCGAGCCGCATCGCGATCCACGGCAACGTCGCCTCTTCCGGATACAGCATCAGGATTTTTGGTCCGAAACCGCCGCCGACGAACGGCGCGATCACGCGCACCTGGCCTTCGCCGAGGCCGAGCGCGCCGGCCAGAAGGCTGCGGACGAAGACCGGCGCCTGCGTGGTGTCCCACACCGTCATCTGCTCGGCGCGTGCGTCCCATTGCGCCACCACGCCGCGGGTTTCGATCGGCGAGGAGATGCCGTGCTCGTAGCGGAAGCGTCGCCTGATGGTGAGATGCGCCTTTGCCGCAGCCTTGGCATAATCGCCCTTGCTCTGGCGCACATGCGCGGCGACGTTGCTGCCGAGATCGTCGTGAACGAGCGCCGAGCCTTTTTGCAAGGCCTTTTCGGGATCGACGACAGCGGGGAGGATTTCCAGATCGACGACAATATCGTCGAGCGCGTCTTCGGCGATGTAGCGGTTTTCCGCAACCACGATCGCGATCGGCTCGCCGGCGCAGCGGATCGTGTCTTTGGCGAGCGGCACATGGGTGCGCGTATTGAAGACGATGCCGGGGATCGGCGGCGGCGCCACCAATAGCGGCCCCGCCTGCCAATAGGCTCCGAGGTCCTCGGCAGTATAGACCGCGATCACGCCCTCGCGTTTGAGCGCGGCCGAGGTGTCGATGCTCTTGATTCTGGCATGCGCGACCTGGCTGCGCAGGAACGCCGCATGCAGCATGCCCGGCAGTTCGACGTCATCGATGAACAGCGCTCGCCCGGTGAGGAGTTTCCTGTCCTCGTTGCGTTTGACCGGCGCGCCGAAGAAACGCGTGGTCATGGCGCCGCCGTCCGCATGGTTTCAGCCGCCTTCAGCACGGCATCGACGATGTTCTGATAGCCGGTGCAGCGGCAGAGATTGCCGGACAAGGCTTCGCGCACCTCGTCTTCCGAGGGCTTTTGATTGTCGCGCAGAAACGCCGTCATCGTCATCAGGATGCCCGGCGTGCAATAACCGCATTGCAGGCCGTGATGTTCGTGCATCGCCGCCTGCAGCGGGCTGAGATCGCCGGAAGACGAGGCCAATCCCTCGATGGTGGAAAGCTCGCGACCATTGGCCTGCACCGCAAACATCAGGCAGGAACGCACCGGCGCACCGTCAAGCAGCACCGTGCATGCGCCGCACACGCCGTGCTCGCAACCGACATGGGTTCCCGCCAGTTTCAATTCGTGGCGCAGGAAGTCTGAGAGCAGCATCCGCGCCTCGACCGCGCCGCGATACGAGTTGCCGTTGACCTTGAGGACAACGTCGTGAACCGCCTCAGGCATGCACGACCCGCTCGTGCGCCGCGGCAAGGGCGCGCCGTGTCAGAACGCCGGCAATGTGGCGCTGGTAGTCCGCGCTCGCATGCACATTGCCCGGCGGATCGATCGCCTTTTGCACGTCGGCCGCCACCGCCTCGATCGTCTGTTCAGTGCAGCGCTGTCCAACGAGCGAGGCGGCCGCGTCGCTGGCGTCAACCGGCGTGTCGCCGACACCGCATAGCGCCAGCCGCGCACCTTCGCATCTGCCCTGATCGTCCAGCGTGACGACGGCTGCGACGCCTGCGAGGGCAAAATCGCCCCGCCGCCGCGCCACCTCCAGGAAACAGCTCCCTGACCGCGGCTTTGGCGTGGGCAGGACGATGGCGGTCAGCATTTCGTCCGCCTCGAGGCTCGTGGTCAGCAGGCCCGCGAAGAATTCGGACGCTTCAAGCTCGCGCTCGCCTCGGGACGAACTGATTTTCATCCGGGCCTGCATCGCGGTGGCGATCGCCGGCAGTTCCGACGCCGGATCGGCATGGGAAAGATTGCCGCCGATGGTGCCGCGATTGCGGATCTGCGGATGGGCGATATGGGGCAGCGCGTCGGCGAACAGCGGGCAGGCCTTCAGGAATGGCTGATCCCGTTCCATCGCCCGATATCGCGTCATGGCGCCAACCCTTATAGTCTCGCCCCCGGAGCGATCGATTCCGGCAAGGTCCGCCACGCCGTTGAGATCGATCAGCACCGCGGGACGGGCCAGGCGGAAGTTCATGGCGGGAATCAGGCTCTGGCCGCCGGCCAAGAACCGCGCCTCCTCGCCATATTCGGCCTTGAGGGAAAGCGCCTGGTCGAGCGAAGAGGCGGCGATGTATGTAAATGGAGCAGGCTTCATGGTGCCGATGTGGTTTTGGTGCGTTCGCGCCTATTTCGCGGACGCAGCAAACACGATTATCTGTCGCGAAGGCGGGCAAGTCAAAACCAGGCCACAGACGTCCGCAGGCAAACTGCGCCGAAAAGGGGCGCAACCCTGCTTAACTTTCTATCGGGCTGCGCAAACATTGTGCGCGCCTCCGACAGGCGCATTTGCCACTATTCGCCCATGGCATCGCCAAAACACAACATTTCGGTCGTCAGCAACGCTGAGGCCGCCCCCAGCCCGAGCGAGAGAATGTCGCGACCTACTTCCGTCAGGAGTATTGACGTAATGTCGACCGAGCCGGCGTCCAAACGGCTGGTGGTCGATGCCAAGGCGATCTCGCTGACCTTCGAGACCGCCGACGGCCGCGTCGAAGCGCTATCCAATGTCGACCTGCAAGTCGCCGAGGGCGAATTCGTCTCCTTCATCGGGCCAAGCGGCTGCGGCAAGACCACGATGCTGCGGGTGATCGCCGACCTGCAGCAGCCGACATCGGGCAGCCTGCTCGTCAACGGCATGAGCGCCGAAGAGGCGCGGCTCGCGCGCAGCTACGGCTACGTGTTCCAGGCCCCTGCGCTGTTCCCCTGGCGCACCATCGAGAAGAACCTCAAGCTGCCGCTCGAGATCATGGGCTTCTCCGAACGCGAGCAGCAGATCCGCGCCGAGCGTTATCTTGCGATGGTCAACCTCAAGGGGTTCGAGCGCAAATTTCCCTGGCAGCTCTCCGGCGGCATGCAGCAGCGCGTCTCGATCGCTCGTGCGCTGTCGTTCGATCCGGCGATGCTGTTGATGGACGAGCCGTTCGGCGCGCTCGACGAAATCGTCCGCGATCATCTCAACGAGCAACTGCTGCAACTGTGGAATTCGACGAAAAAGACCGTGCTGTTCGTCACCCATTCGATTCCCGAAGCGGTGTTCCTGTCGACCAGGATCGTGGTGATGTCGCCGCGGCCGGGCCGCATCATCGACGTCATCGACTGCGACTTCCCGCCGGATCGCCCGCTGGAAATCCGCGAAACGCCGGAGTTTCTCAAAATCGCACAGCGCGTGCGCAATGGCCTGCGCGCAGGACACTCCTATGACGAGTAGCGGCGATGAGCAGTAGCTCCCTGGCGCTGCCGGCGCGCGCCCTCACTTTCTCCACGCGTTCCGCGGTCGTCGAGCGCTATGTGCCGGTGACGGCGATGGTGCTGGCGCTGATCGCGATCTGGTACGTCGCCTGCGTCGCGATGAACTGGTCGCTGGTGAAGGACGGCTTCGAGCGCGAGGAAACGCCTTATACCGTCAGCGACGTCCTCGCGGGCACCATGGATGCCGAGCGGCCGCTATTGCCGGCGCCGCACCAGGTGCTCGGCGCCTTTATCGACGGCGTGTTCGGTTACTCGCCGCTCGCGCCGCGCAGCCTCGTCTACCACTCGCTCGTCACGCTATCGGCGACCGCGCTGGGATTTGTCCTCGGCGCGCTGCTCGGGATCGTACTTGCGCTGATGATCGTGCACAGCCGCGTGCTGGAACGCAGCCTCTTGCCCTGGATCATCTGTTCGCAGATGGTGCCGATCCTGGCGCTCGCGCCGATCTTCATCGTGGTGCTGGGCGCGATCGGCTTGCACGGGTTGCTGCCGAAATCGATCATTTCCGCCTATCTGTGTTTCTTTCCGATCGCGATCGGCATGGTCAAGGGCTTCACCTCGCCCGATCCGTTGCAGATCGAATTGATGCGGACGTGGTCTGCGACCCCGCGCCAGGTGCTGTGGAAGCTGCGCTGGCCGGCCTCGGTGCCTTATCTCTTTGCCAGCCTGAAAGTCGCCATCACGATCTCGCTGATCGGCGCCATCGTCGCGGAATTGCCGACCGGCGCCGAAGCCGGCATCGGTGCGCGGCTGCTCGCGGGCTCCTATTATGGCCAGACCATCCAGATCTGGGCGGCCCTCGTCGCCTCCGCGGTACTGGCCTGCGGCCTGATTGGCCTGGTCGGCCTGATCGAGCGTGGCGTCAATGCACGCATGGGGGCGCACTGATGGAAGCGCGCAAACTGCGGCTCGGATTTCTGCTCGCCGCCGGCGCCATCGCGCTCGCCTTTGTGCTGCCGCTGGCGCCTGAAATCTTTCCGCTGACCTCGCGCCCGGCGATGTCGGCGCTGGCAGGTGCCGCCGGACTATTGTTCCTGCTCGCGGCCTGGCTTGCAAATGATCGTTCGACCGTCTTCGCCTTGATCGGCGC
>NZ_DASSRP010000436.1:0-9024 GCF_035701725.1 Bradyrhizobium sp. | reverse complement strand
ACGCTGGCCTCGCTCGGCGACAAGGGCTTTGAGGTTCAAAAGGCGCTGTGCGAAGAGCTTGCTCTTGGCGTCCCCGTCTCCACCTGGCATGTCGCGCGCGATGGCCTTGTCGAAGCCGTCAATTTCCTGGCGCTGGTGACGGGCTCGCTCGGCAAGATCGCGCTCGACATCATGATCATGGCCTCGACCGAATTTGCCGAACTCTATGAGCCGTTCGTCAAGGGACGCGGCGCGTCCTCGACCATGCCGCAGAAGCGCAATCCGATTTCCAGCGAGTTGATGCTGGCCGCCGCCAAAGCGGTTCGCCAGCACGCGGGCCTGATGCTGGATGCCGCGATCCAGGATTTCGAGCGCGCGACCGGTCCCTGGCACGCCGAATGGATCGCGATCCCCGAAAGCTTCGTGCTCGCATCCGGCGCGCTGCATCAGGCGAAATTCGCGCTTGGCGGATTGATCGTGGACGAGGCGCAGATGGCGAAAAATCTCGATATAAGCCGCGGGCTGATCGTCGCGGAGGCCGTGATGATGGGGCTCGCGCCGCAGCTCGGCAGGCAGGAAGCGCACGACATTGTCTATGACGCTTGCCGGCGCGCCAATGAGGCCAATATATCCCTTCAAGACGCGCTGCTGTCCGACCCGAAGATCACGGCCCGGATTGATCGCGCCACCATCGAACGGCTGACCTCGCCGCGTAACTATCTCGGCCTTGCGCCGCAAATGGTCGACCGTGTGCTCGCCTCCGTGCCGCGCGAGAATTGACAACTTACCTGATCACCGCGGGCCCCTGGTCGGGCACGGCGACATCGAGCACCCGCAGTTGCACGCGCTCGGCCCCTTGCCAACGGTCGACGGCCAGCGATCCCGCCACGTGCAACACCTGGCCGCGATGGGCGGTCAGCGCATTTCCCAACTTCTGGCCGATCGAGCGAAACGCCACGCCGTTGACGATGGCGCCATCGCCCGACTTGAAGCGCAGGCGCAAATGCGCCTGACCGATCTCGTCGGCATAGATCAGTTGATGCGAGGGCAGCGCCAGCACCGGCTCGGGATTGCCGCTGCCGAACGGCCCGGCGCGGTTGAGCGTGACGGCAAGCTCGGTCGTCATGCCGCGTGCACTGACCGCGCCGTCGATAAAGATCTCGTTGACATGGCGTGACTGCGCGACGTCGCCGGCCAGCGCATTTTCCATATAGGCGCGAAACTCGGCGAGTCTTTCCTTGCGCAACGTTACGCCGGCCGCCATTGCGTGTCCGCCGCCCTTGATCAGCACGCCATCGTGGACGGCTTGCCGCACCGCCTTGCCGAGATCGACGCCGCCGATCGAGCGTCCCGAGCCGGTGCCGATGCCGCCCGGCTCGAGCGCGATGGCAAAAGCCGGCCGCGCGAATTTCTCTTTCAAACGCGAGGCAACGAGACCGACGATGCCGGGATGCCAACCCTCCGATGCGGTGACGATGACCGCGCCCTTATCTTCGAGGCCAAGCGCCGCCAGCGCCTCGGCTTCGGCCTGCGCTTCGGCCGCCTGCTCGATCACGCGGCGTTCGTTGTTCAGGCGGTCGAGTTCGGCGGCAAGCCGCGCTGCTTCCGAGACATCGCCCTCCAGGAGCAGCCGCACGCCGAGATCGGCGCGCCCGATGCGGCCGCCGGCGTTGATGCGCGGCCCCAGCATGAAGCCGAGATGCCAGGCTTCGGGCGGCCCGTTGAGCCGCGCCACATCCATCAGCGCGGTGTGACCGACGTGGTCGCGCCGACGCATCGCAATCAATCCCTTGGCGACGAACGCGCGGTTGAGCCCGATCAGCGGCGCGACATCGGCGACGGTACCGAGCGCCACATGATGCAGCATGCCGAGCAGGTCCGGTTCCGGCATTTCCGCCGTCCAGAAACCGCGCTTGCGCAGTTCGCGATTGACCGCAACCAGCGTCACGAGGACGAGACCGACGGCCGCGAGATGACCGAGGCCCGACAGATCATCTGGCCGGTTCGGATTCACCAGCGCATCGACTTCGGGCAGGTTGTCGCCGCATTGGTGATGATCGATCACCACGACCGACATTCCGAGCTTCCGCGCCTCGGCCAATGGTTCCAAGCTCGTGGTACCGCAATCGACGGTCACCAAAAGCGTAGCGCCTTTGCCGGCCAGCGCGCGCACCGCTTCGGTGTTCGGTCCGTAACCCTCGAAAATCCGGTCGGGAATGTGGATCAGCGGATCAAGCCCGCAGTGGCGCAAATGCCAGGCGAGCAGCGCCGCCGACGTGGCACCGTCGACGTCATAGTCGCCGAAGATCGCGACCTTCTCGCCGCGCACGGCGGCATCCGCAATACGTGTCGCGGCCGCCTCCATCTGCGTCACCGTGAAGGGGTCGGGCAGCAGCTTGCGGATGGTCGGATCGAGAAAATCCTCAACCGCGTCGATCTCGACATCGCGTCCGGCAAGCACGCGCGCCAGCATTTCCGGCAACTGGTATCGCTGCGTGATCGCAAGCGCCCTCGCCGCGCCCCGCCCATCCAGCCGGTCACGCCACAATTTTCCGGTCAGGGAATGCGCGACCCCGAGAAACGCCGGCGGCGGCTCGATCGGCAATGCGGATGCGGGAAGTGTCATGATGCCCGTGGAAAATAGGCGAAAGCGCCGCCTGTTCAATGATTCGAGCACGAATTACCGTTCCCGCGGCAGGAAATGCCCGAGTTATGCGCCATATTCTCACCGCCCTGTAAACAGAGGGCGCAGGGAAAGCCGGGCGTTCAGCAACACCCGCAGCCTCGTATGCAAAGATAGAAAGCATACGAGTTAGTCACCACAGGTTTGCCGGAGCACCCGGCCTTCCCTGCGCAATGGTTTACGACTTACTCCGTGATCTCCCCGGCGATCGGGCCTTCTTGTCACCGTCGCTTGCGAAAGGTGTCGCAAACTTCGCGCCAGCGTCGAGGCGCTAGGACCACACGGCTTCGTCGTCCGCGGCAGACACACCCGTCTCGTGCGCTGCCCGCGTCCATCGCATCCCGTACCCAACGTTCGTGACGACCGCGAAGCGCCCCTCTTGGCGGGCACGGGATAGCGCGGGCTTCTAGAGATGATTTGCCCGTCGTCACAAGGGCGCCGACTGCGACACATTGGCACGACGGGCAAATCACCGCGGACGGGGGACGTGCCAAGGATTCGTCGCAACAGCACGATAAGGCGGCCCGACCTGACAATTACTGACATAGATCAACGGGCTCCGGCGAATCTCGAGAAAGTATCGCGTCTGTTGCTGCGCGTTCGGCAAGGGCTAAGTGGAAAGATCAATGACACGGTCGTATCATGGGGAGTTGTCTTCGACGGCATGGTGGAACCTGCTCCGAGCAATAGCCGCATTAGCACTCATCGGCCTGCCGACAATTTCGATGGCCGAAGATGCGGTGAAACTCAGCCCTGAGCAGGCAACAAGCCTCGGGGTTCGCGTCGTCCATCCGGTCGCGAGCCCAACCGACAAGACGCTTCCCTATCCGGCCCAGATCGTGATCCCAACGCCGCAACTATGGGTCGTCAGCAGCCCGGTGGCCGGCATGGTGACCGGGCTTTCGGTGGCGCGCGGTGACCGGATCAATGCCGGCCAGCCGCTTGTCATCATGGAGAGCCCAAACTTCGTTTCGCAGCAGCGCGATTACTTGCAAGCGGTCGCGCAGGACCTTCTTGCCACCCAACAACTCAACCGGAACACCCAACTCTTTCAGACAAACGCCGTGGCGCAGCGCGTTCTCGAGGCCAGCCAGACTGAAGCACGTCAGGCAAGTATTCTGCTCGCAGAACGACGACAGATGCTCCGGCTCAGCGGTCTTTCGGACGACGCCATCTCAAAACTCACCAACGAGGCGGCCATCGACGCAACCCTTTCCGTCCTCGCGCCTCGGGCGGCGACCGTCGTCGACATCGCGGTTTCTCCGGGCCAGCGGGTGGAGCAGACGGCGCCGCTGGTCAAGCTCGCACGATTGTCTCCGCTGTGGGTTGAAATCGCGGTACCGGCGTCGAACATCCGGGCGATCCGGCCGGGCGCCAAGGTGGAAGTCGAAGGTTACGCGACCGCGGGCCAAGTGGTGTTGGTTTCGGAAACCGCCGATGCGGCAACTCAAACCATCCTGGTGCGCGCGGAGGTCCCGAATACGGGCGAACTGCGGCCGGGGCAAACCGCGCAGGCACGCATCGGCTTTGTTTCATCGGCTGCAGACGCGTGGGAGCTTCCCTACACCGCATTGGTCCGCCGCGGTGAGCAAGCTTCCATCTTCGTGGCCGCCCAAGGCGGCTTTCGTCTTGTGCCGGTCACGCTGCTCGAGGAGGACCAGGACCACGTCGTGGTCTCAGGTCCGATTACGGAGAAGGACGAAATCGCGGTCGGCGGTATCTCCGCCCTGCGGGGAATCCTGCTCAAGCTCGGAGCCGGCTAGTGATGCTTGAACGGCTTGTCGCCTTTGCGCTGTCACAGCGCCTGTTCGTCATGCTTGGCGTACTGTTGCTGATTGGCGCAGGCGCAGTGATGCTGCCCGGCCTGCCGATCGACGCATTTCCAGACGTGTCGCCGGTCCAGGTCAAGGTGATCATGAAGGCGCCGGGCCTCACCCCGGAGGAAGTTGAGCAGCGGATCACGGTCCCGATCGAGCTTGAGCTACTTGGACTACCCAACAAGAAGGTTCTTCGCTCCACCACCAAATACGCCCTTGCAGACGTCACCGTCGATTTCGAGGATGGCACCGACATCTACTGGGCGCGCAACCAGGTCACCGAGCGGCTGTCCAACATCGCGCGCGATCTGCCCGAAGGCGTCAGCGGCGGGCTGGCTCCGATCACAAGCCCGCTCGGTGAAATGTTCATGTTCACAATCGATAGCCCGGATCTGTCGCTCACCGAGCGGCGCAGCCTACTCGATTGGGTGATCCGCCCGGCCCTGCGAACAGTGCCAGGGGTCGCCGATGTGAACGCGCTGGGCGGCTATGTCCGGGCGTTCGAGATCGTACCGATCAGCGATGCGCTCGCCGCCCGCGGCATTTCCTACGATCTATTTCGGCGTGCGATCGATGCCAACAGCCGCAACGATGGCGCTGGCCGTGTCAACCAGGGCGAAGACAGCGCTCTGGTCCGGATCGAAGGCAGTATTCAGACGATCGAGGACATCAGACAGATCGTCGTCGATACCAAGGACGGCATTCCAATCAGGGTCAGGGACATTGCCAGAGTCCAGCTGGGAGCGTTGACACGCTACGGCGCAGTCACCACCGAGGGCCGCGGCGAGACCGTTGAAGGACTTGTGCTTGGCCTGCGCGGCGCCAATGCGCGCCAACTGGTCAGCGACGTGCGCGCCCGGCTTGACGAACTCAAGTCGTGGCTGCCGCAGAACGTCACCATCAACGTGTTCTATGACCGCAGCCGGCTGGTCGATCGCGCCGTCGGGACCGTTATCCGCGCGCTCGGCGAGGCAACCGTCCTGGTCGTCGTGCTGCTGCTTTTGTTCCTCGGCAATTGGCGCGCCTCGCTGGTCATCGCCCTGAGCCTGCCGCTTGCGATCGTGATCGCTCTGATCGTCATGCGCATCGTCGGCATGTCGGCAAACCTGATGAGCCTGGGCGGGCTCGCCATCGCGATCGGCATGTTGATCGACGCGCTGGTGGTGGTGGTTGAGAACATCGTGGGAAATTTGAGCAAGGAGCCGTCGGTCAAGACGGCGCCGCTCGTCCACATCATCTTCCGTTCGGTTTGCGAGGTGCTGCAGCCAGTCGCCTCAGGCGTGCTGATCATCATTCTCGTATTCGTACCGCTGCTGACCCTGGAGGGGCTCGAGGGAAAACTGTTCATCCCTGTCGCACTCGCGATTATTTTCGCACTGGCTGCCTCGCTGCTGCTGGCGCTGACGGTCATTCCGGTCGCGACCTCGTTCGTTCTCCGTGGCGCCACGTCACACCACGAACCCTGGCTGATCCGCACCGCGTCGCGCTTGTATGCCCCTGCACTCGACTGGGCCCTGAACCACGAGCGCACGGTGATCATCGCCGCATTTACCGCGCTCGCTGCCGCGAGCTACGCCTACACCCAACTCGGCAAGACATTCATGCCGACCATGGATGAGGGTGACACCATCGTCAGCGTCGAGGCGCTGCCATCCATCAATCTCGATGAGATGATTGCGATCAACGCGCGGCTTCAGTCCGCCATTCTCGCAAAGGTGCCCGATATCAAGGGAATCGTAGCGAGAACGGGATCGGACGAACTCGGACTCGACCCGATGGGCCCCAATCAGACCGATACATTCCTGGTCCTGAAGCCCCCGGAAGAGCGGAAGACAAAAGATGCTTCCGCCCTGATCGAGGAGTTGCGGCGCGTGCTGGCCGATTTCCCCGGCCTGTCGCTCAGCTTCACGCAGCCGATCGACATGCGCGTGCAGGAGATGATCAGCGGCGTGCGCGGCGATGTCGCCGTGAAGATCTTTGGCTCCGATATCAACAAGCTCAACGAGGTTGCGAGCAAGCTCTCCGCCATTCTTTCCAGCATCGACGGCGCCGAAGACGTCTACACGACCCTCAACGAGGGCGCGCAATACTATACGGTCGCCGTGAACCGCATGGAGGCAGGACGTCTGGGCCTGACCATCGACTCGATTTCCAACTCGCTGCGCACCCAGATCGAAGGCCGCACCATCGGCACGGTGCTGGAAGAAGGACGCCGTACGCCGATCCTGGTGCGCGGCAGCGAGACGACGCGAGAAGCGCCGACCCTGCTCGCGAGCCTGCCGTTAACGCTGCCCAGTGGTCAGCACGTCGCGCTGTCGCAGGTCGCTCGAATTCATCGCGTGGACGGCCCTGTTCAGGTCAACCGCGAGAACGGATACCGGATGAGCGTGGTGCGGACCAATGTGCGTGGCCGCGATATGGTTGGATTTGTCGAGGCTGCCCGGCGGAAAGTTGCGGCCGAGTTGCCGTTGCCGCAAGGTTATCGACTGAGCTGGGGTGGCCAATTCGAAAATCAGCAACGCGCCGCGGCGCGTCTTTCAGTCGTGGTGCCGGTGGCAATCGGTTTGATCTTTGTGCTGTTGTTCACGACCTTCGGCTCCATCCGCCAGGCGCTTCTGGTGCTGGCCAACATCCCCTTCGCCGTGATTGGCGGCGTCTTCGCGTTGGTACTCGCCGGCGAGTATCTATCGGTCCCCGCCTCTGTCGGCTTCATCGCATTGCTCGGCATCGCCGTGCTCAACGGCGTCGTGCTGGTTTCCTACTTCAACCAGCTGCGCGCCCACGGACTGCCGGAAGGACGCATCGTCGTGGAAGGTGCCAAGCGCAGGCTTCGGCCGGTCTTGATGACCGCCAGCATAACAGCACTGGGTCTCATCCCCCTGCTGTTTGCGACAGGCCCGGGATCGGAGATTCAGCGCCCGCTCGCGGTCGTCGTGATCGGCGGCCTCGTCTCGTCAACCGCCTTGACGCTGATCCTGCTGCCGATCCTCTATCGCCGGTTCGGCGGCATCGCCAAGGAGGTCAAATGACCGACCAGCTGGTCTGCCTTACCTTGGTCGCAGCGCGCTCGCTGCGCCAGGAGCTGTTCGATTATCTCAGTGAACAAACTGACCTCACGTCAGGCTTCACGGCCTCCGAGGTCGCCGGACACGGCCCCGACGTGCGGTTGCAGACCCAGGCCGAGCAGGTCAAGGGGCATGCGGACGAGCTGATGGTGCGGATCATTCTTGCGGCGCAGGATGCCACGCGGCTGCTTGAACGGTTGAACACCGCCTTTGCTGGGTCAAGGATGGTCTATTGGATCATGCCGGTCTCGCAGTTCGGCGTGCTCGATATCCCCAACCGATGAGCCGACAGGGTCGCTTCGCCTAGCACCCCATCTTCACCGCCAGCTCGCCGAAATCCTTCGCCACGATGTCCCAGTCGCCCTTGGCCTCGAAGTCGTATTTCTGTAACGGGCCATATTCAGTCGGCCGCGCCACGAAGGCGGTCTTCAGGCCAAGCTTCTGCGCGGCCTTGAGGTCGTGGTTATGCGCCGCCACCATCATCACCCGTTCGACCGGCAGGCACAGAAGGCGCGCCGCGCCGAGATAGGTCTCGGGATCGGGCTTGTAGTGTTCGAACAGTTCGGCCGACATCACGAGGTCCCAGGGAAGGCCGGCAAACTTCGCCATCTCCGTCAACAGCGCGACATTGCCGTTCGAGAGCGGGCTGATGATGTATTTGGTCTTCAGCCGCGTCAGCCCACCGATGCTGTCCGGCCACGGATAGAGCCGATGCCAGCCCATGGTGAGGTGATGCAGGTCGGCGTCATCGAGGCCGGTGACGCCAAGCTGCTCGACCAGCTTTTCCAGCGAGCGGCGATGCAGCACGTCGAGGATGACATAGCCGCGCTCGGGATGTTTGCGCACATCGTCCATCGAGGCCGCGTAAACTGCGCGCCAGCCATCGACGAGCGCGGTCCA
Organism: Bradyrhizobium sp.; assembly: GCF_035701725.1. GTDB lineage: Bacteria > Pseudomonadota > Alphaproteobacteria > Rhizobiales > Xanthobacteraceae > Bradyrhizobium. The sequence continues at coordinate 580 of NZ_DASSRP010000436.1, read as the reverse complement.
GTCGGCCTTGATGCCGCGCTTCTCGCCCCAGGCGGTAAAGTCATTGATCAGGCTGGTGCGCCAATCCACCACCGTGCCGAAAACGTCGAAGATGAGCGCTTTGACGCCAGATAGGTCGGACATGAGTGGCTCCCTCTTCGTTTTACGCCGTCATTCCGGGGCGATGCGTTAGCATCGAACTATGGTGCGCAATTGCGCACCTGAGAATCCATTTCTCGAAGCATTCGTGCGGCGCCATGGATACCGGACAGCCGCTATCGCGGGTTCCGGAATGACAGCGATAGATCAATCCAGATGAAACTTGTCGAGCTGGCGATGCTCCGCCTTGATGTAGCGCACCGTGCCGGTCACCGAGCGCATCACGACCGTCTCGGTCTGGATCACGTCGCCGCGGAATTTGACGCCCGACAGCAACGAGCCGTCGGTGACGCCGGTGGCCGCGAACAGGCAGTCGCCCTTTGCCATGTCCTCGATGCCGTAGATCATCTTCGGGTCGGACACGCCCATCTTGTGGGCGCGCTCGCGCTTCTCCTCGCTGTCGAGGATCAGCCGGCACTGCATCTGGCCGCCGATGCAACGC
>NZ_DASSRP010000435.1:0-4487 GCF_035701725.1 Bradyrhizobium sp. | reverse complement strand
AAGAAGTCGCGCGTGTCGCTGCCGCTTGAATTCTGCGTGCGCGACAACGGCCCCGGCGTGCCGGAAGATTTGTTGCCGAACCTGTTCGATCCCTTCGTGACCACCAAGCCGACCGGCAGCGGGCTTGGTCTGGCGCTGGTCGCCAAGATCGTCGGCGACCACGGCGGAATTATCGAGTGCGAGTCGCAGCCGCGAAAGACGACCTTCCGCGTGCTGCTGCCGATGTTCAATGCGGCCAAGAAGCTTGATTGACCGCGATGAGGTTTACGGGACGACGTGAGATGAGGATTGACGATGCCCGCAGGTAGTATTCTCGTTGCCGATGACGATACCGCCATCCGCACCGTGCTCAATCAGGCGCTATCGCGCGCCGGATATGAGGTGAGGCTGACCGGAAACGCCGCGACCCTGTGGCGCTGGGTCAGCCAGGGCGAGGGCGACCTTGTCATCACCGACGTCGTCATGCCCGACGAGAACGCATTCGATCTCTTGCCGCGGATCAAGAAGATGCGGCCGAATCTTCCCGTGATCGTGATGAGCGCGCAGAACACCTTCATGACCGCGATCCGCGCCTCCGAGCGCGGCGCCTATGAATATCTGCCGAAGCCTTTCGACCTGAAGGAATTGATCGGTATCGTCGGCCGGGCGCTGGCGGAGCCGAAGGAGCGGGTGGCGAGCACGCCCGACGATTCCGAGTTCGATTCTATCCCGCTGGTCGGCCGCTCGCCGGCGATGCAGGAAATCTATCGCGTGCTGGCGCGATTGATGCAGACCGATCTGACGGTGATGATTTCGGGCGAGTCCGGCACCGGCAAGGAATTGGTGGCGCGCGCGCTGCACGACTATGGCAAGCGGCGCAACGGCCCGTTCGTTGCGGTGAACATGGCCGCGATACCGCGCGACCTGATCGAGTCGGAATTGTTCGGCCATGAGCGCGGCGCGTTCACCGGCGCCAACACCCGCGCCTCGGGCCGGTTCGAGCAGGCCGAAGGCGGCACGCTGTTCCTCGACGAAATCGGCGACATGCCGATGGAGGCGCAGACGCGGCTGTTGCGCGTGCTGCAGCAGGGCGAATACACCACCGTCGGCGGCCGTACGCCGATCAAGACCGACGTCCGCATCGTGGCCGCCAGCAACAAGGACCTGCGCATCCTGATTCAGCAGGGGCTGTTCCGCGAGGACCTGTTCTTCCGTCTCAACGTGGTGCCGCTGCGGCTGCCGCCGCTGCGGGAGCGGATCGAAGATCTTCCCGACCTGATCCGCCATTTCTTCGCGCTCGCCGAGAAAGACGGTTTGCCGCCGAAGAAGCTCGACGCGCTGGCGCTGGAGCGGATGAAGCAGCACCGCTGGCCCGGCAACGTCCGCGAACTTGAGAATCTCGCGCGCCGGCTGGCCGCGCTTTACCCTCAGGACGTCATCACGGCCTCGGTCATTGACGGCGAGCTGGCCCCGCCGGCCGTTACCTCCGGTGGCACGATGCACCAGGGCGTCGATAATCTCGGCGGGGCCGTGGAGGCTTACCTGTCCTCGCACTTCTCCGGCTTCCCGAATGGTGTCCCGCCGCCTGGGCTCTATCACCGCATCCTCAAGGAGATCGAGGTCCCGCTGCTGACCGCAGCGCTCGCGGCCACCCGGGGTAACCAAATTCGGGCCGCCGACCTTCTGGGGCTGAACCGAAACACCCTGCGGAAGAAGATCCGGGACCTCGATATCCAGGTCTATCGGACAGGTAACTGAGTAGTCACGACCCGCTTTAAATGCCCGATTTGTCGGGGGATTGGCCGCCCGCGGCGTACCGCGCGCCGCGGAATTGTCGCAATTCGGCAACATTGTGATATGAATGCATCAGTCCGCACGGGGCGGACGCTCAGCTTTCATCTCATTGTTTGGCGGAATGACCAGCGTGGACACCTCGGCCGCCCAGTTCGATCCGTCTCCCGCGGAGACCAAGGCGCGGTCGATTATGCGGCTGCTCGCGCCGATCGCGATCGGGCTCGCGCTGGTATCGGCGTTTCTGACCTTCGTGGTGCTCACCGGGCTGACCCGGATCGAGCCGACCCGCGAGGTCGCGGTGTCCTTCATGTTGATGAATGGCGCCACGATTCTGGTGCTGGTCGGCATCATCGGCCGCGAGGTCTGGCAGGTGATGCAGGCGAGGCGCCGCGGCCGGGCCGCCGCCCGGCTTCACGTCCAGATCGTCAGCCTGTTCTCGATCATGGCGGTGCTGCCGGCGGTTCTCGTGGCGGTCGTCGCCAACCTGACCATCGAGCGCGGCCTCGACCGCCTGTTCTCGGGTCCGACCCGGGAGGTGATCCAGAATTCCCTGATCATCGCGCGCGCTTATATGCAGGAGCACGCTCAGCTCATTCGCGGCGATATTCTCGGCATGGCGGCCGATATCGGCCGCGCCCGCCCGCTCTACGACCAGGACCGCCAGTCATTTCGCGAGTTTCTGACCGCGAGCGCCGCCTCGCGCAATCTGCCCGGGGCCATGCTGATCGACAAGGACCGCCACATCCTTGAGAGCGCGGAGACCGGCATCCAGCTGGCGTTCGCGGCGCCCCCGGCCGACTTCCTCAGCAACGTCAACGAGAACGAGCCGGAAATTGCGGTCCTGCCCGAGGAGAACTATGTCGCGGCGCTGATCCGCTTGCGTGCCTTTCAGGATACGTTTCTTTACGTCGCGCGGCAGCTCGATCCCCATGTCGTCGATCAGCTGAAACAGACCGAAGCCAGCGTCGCCGAATATGCCGAGATCGAAGCGCGCCGCCTTGGCGTTCAGGTGAATTTCGCGCTGATCTTTGCCGTTATCGCGCTGACCATCCTGATGGCCTCGATCCTCTGGGGACTGAATTTCGCCAATTCGCTGGTGACGCCGATCCGCCGCTTGATGGGCGCCGCGCATATGGTCTCGACCGGCGATCTCCACGTGCAGGTGCCGGTGAAGCGCTCGGAGGGCGACCTCGCGCAGCTTGGCGAGATCTTCAACAAAATGACGCAGGAGCTGCGCACCCAGCGCGACGAACTGGTCAATGCCAGCGAGCTGATCGACAGCCGCCGGCGATTTATCGAGGCGGTGCTGTCGTCGGCAAGCGCGGGCATCATCGGTGTCGACGCCTCCGGCAGCGTCGGCATTCTCAACCGTTCGGCCGAGAAGCTGATCGGCCATGCCGAGTCCGAGACGCTGGATCATCCGCTCTCCGACGTGTTGCCGGAACTCGACGAGATGATGAAGACGGCGCGGGAGAGCACGCAACGGCTGGTACAGGGCCAGATCACGATCAATCGTGACGGTCACGAGCGAAACCTGTCGGTGCGAGTCACCGCGGAGCAGACCAGTCAGACCCGTGACAGTTACATCATCACGCTCGACGACATCACGGAACTGGTGTCGGCGCAGCGAACCTCGGCGTGGGCGGACGTGGCGCGCAGGATCGCGCATGAGATCAAGAATCCGCTGACGCCAATTCAGTTGTCGGCCGAACGCATCCGCCGCAAATTCGGCAAATCCATCGTCGAAGACAAAGCGGTGTTCGAGCAGTGTACCGAGACGATCGTGCGGCAGGTCGACGACATCCGGCGGATGGTCGACGAGTTCTCACGCTTTGCGCGGATGCCAAAACCCGTCATTGAAGGTGAGGATGTCGCCGACACCGTGCGTCAGGCGGTATTCCTGATGCGGGTCGGCCATCCCGACATCGACATCGAAGCCGAGATCAAGCAGGAGCCGCTGCAGGCCAAGTTTGACCGCCGGCTGATTTCGCAGGCGCTGACCAACATCATCAAGAACGCGGCCGAGGCGATCGAGGCGGTGCCCGCCGAAGAGTTGGGACGAGGTCGTATTGATGTCATAGCGGCGCGCGAGAACCATGACATCGTGATCGACGTCGTCGACAACGGCATCGGTCTGCCAAAGGTGAGCCGTGCGCGCCTGCTCGAACCCTATGTGACGACACGGGAGAAGGGTACCGGCCTCGGACTTGCGATCGTCGGCCGGGTCTTGCAGGACCACGGCGGCAGGATCGAACTCCACGACGCAGCGGAAATGCGGCCAGGCGCGCGGGGTGCGTGGATGCGGCTGCGTTTCGCGATTTCGGGCCATGCATCGGCGCCTGAGATCGCGCAGCCGGCCAGTGAAACAAAACCGCCGGAGCAAGAAACCGGCGAACAACAAGAAACGACTAATGAACAGAGCAAAATCGAAGCTGCGACGGGCAACTGAGAATACGGGCGTATCCTATGGCAAGTGATATTTTGATTGTCGATGACGAAGCCGACATTCGCGAGCTTGTCGCCGGGATTCTTGACGACGAGGGATTCGCGACGCGGACGGCGCGCGACAGCGATTCGGCGCTCGCCGAAATCGCCAACCGCAGGCCCAACCTGGTGTTCCTGGACATCTGGCTGCAGGGCAGCAAGCTTGACGGTTTGCAACTGCTCGAGCAGATCAAGCGCGACCATGCCGATCTTCCGGTCGTGATGATTTC
>NZ_DASSRP010000434.1:0-9716 GCF_035701725.1 Bradyrhizobium sp. | reverse complement strand
AAAGTTCGAACGCCTGACGCAAGCTGTCGGCGGAGAAGTCGCGGGTCGAATAGTGGCCGGCGGCAATGCGGCCGAGCAGGCGTGCCAGAACGGTAAATTCGCTCGTGAGCAGCGTTTCGAGCACGCGCCGCTTGGCCGCTTTCAAAACCGGCGTGAGCGCCGGTGGCAAATTGCTGATCTGCCGCCAGGTCTCGCCAAGGGCTTCGAGCCCTTTTTCGTTCAGCAGCACGCGCGTGATCGTGTTCAGCGTCTCATAACCGGTTGTGCCGTCGACGCCGGCCAGGGGGCGCAAATCCTCATGCTCGCCGAGAATCTTTTCGACCACGACATAGAACGATTGACCGACCTTGCCGCCGGCCTGACGGATCAGCCGGCTCAAGCGCCGGAAATACTGCGCGGGATCGCGCAGGCCATCGATATGATCGAGCCGCAAGCCGTGCAGCTTTTTCTCCTGGATCAAGCGCCGAACCAGGCGGTGGGCGACGGAAAAGGTCGCGGCGTCTTCCACGCGCAGACCGGCGAGCGAATTGACGTCGAAGAAGCGGCGGTAGTTGATGTCGCTGGAGGCCAGCCGCCAGTGTCCGAGCTTGTAATGCTGGCGTTCGAGCAGATGATGGAGTGCCAGCGTCTGTGCGGAACGGTCCGGCCCGGCGCGGTAGGCGGCAAGGCCGCGCTCGATGATCTCTTGCGCGCCTTCGATATTTTTCAGTTGCGCCTTGAAGGTGGGGGCTTCGTTGCGGTTGGGATGGCGCAGGCCCCGGTAGCGCGAGGCGAGGTCGAGAACAGCCTTTGCGGCGAGGCTCCCCTCGGCGCCGGCCTCCTTGACGATCATGTGCAGGATTTCGCCGTAACGTTCAGGAGCGATCGGCAGGCGGTGCTCGAAGTACCACGCCGAGAAGCTGCCTTCAGTGGCGTCGTAGCGCAGTTCGATTTCGCCGCCTTCCAGCGCCTTGCCATAGGAGGCGCCGAGGATCGGCAGCAATACGCCGCCGCGCGCGCGATAGGGCAGAAGCTCCCAGTCGATGTCGAAAGACACCGCGTGCGGCGAAGCTTCGCCCCATTCCAGCACGTCGAGCCACCACGGATTGTCGGCATAGTGGACGCCGACATGGTTCGGCACGAAATCGAGGATCAGTCCAAGGTCGTGCTCTTTCAGCGTCTCGCTCAGGCGCTCAAAGCCCTCGTCACCACCGAGTTCGGGATTGATCAGCGTGTGATTGACGACGTCGTAGCCATGGGTCGACCCTTTGCGGGCCTTGGTAAAGGGCGAAGCATAGACATGACTGATGCCGAGCGCCTTGAGATAAGGCACGATGGCGGCGGCCGCGTCGAAATCGAATGTTTCGGTGAGTTGCAGCCGATAGGTTGCGATGGGTATGGCCGATGGCATCAGCGCGCTTCCAGACGCCAGAGCACGGACCATGACTTGAGCGCGCCGCCGTCTTCTCCCCAGATCAGCGTGCCGGGCATTTCAGCCGACTGCGCAATGATGGCGCGCCCGGACAGATTGGCGGCGAGCGACAGCCGGCTTTCGTCGCCAAGCTGCCAGCTCGCCGTGAGCAGGCCGTTGTCGGCGGCTCGCGCCTGGCCGAAGCGTGCGCCCGGAAGGCGCGGGGTGACATGGCGCCGCCGGATCGAGAGCAGCTCGCGCACCAGCGCCAGCCGCTCACGGCCGCCGCCGTCGACGTTATCCCAATCCAGGACGGCGGCGCGAAAGGTGGCTTCGCTCAGGGGATCGGGGACCTCGCTGCCGAAGCGCTCATAGGCCCACGCATATTCGTCGCGGCGGCCCTTGCGGACGGCATCGGCAAGGCCGCCCGTGAAATCGCAGAAGAACGGGAAGGGAGTTTTCGATCCCCATTCCTCGCCCATGAACAGCATCGGAATGGAGGGCGCGAGCAGGGTGATCGCGAGCGCGGCTTCGAGCGCTTCGCGGTTTGCCAAGCTTTCAAGGCGGTCACCGAACGGACGATTGCCGATCTGATCGTGGTTTTGCAGGAAATTGACAAAGGCCGTCGGCGCAAGCGCACGGCTGTCCTCGCCGCGCGGCTTGCCGCCGCGATGTTCGGAAGCCTCGCCCTGATAGGCGAAGCCGGAGCCGAGGCAGCGGGCGATATCGCCAAGCGGAGAGCGCTGGTAGTCGCGATAATAACCCTGCTTCTCGCCGGTGAGCCATACGTGCCAGGCGTGATGATAATCGTCGTTCCATTGTGCGTGAAACTTGCCGTGCGGCGCGCTTGGCGCGGGATCGAGCAGGCCGGCGCAGTTATCGTCGTTTTCGAGCACGAGATGGATGTGGCGGCCGGTTTCCGCCGCCAGCGCGCCGACCGCGCGGCTGAGATCGTGGAGCATCGGAATTTCACCCTGCTCTTCGATCGCATGCACGGCATCGAGCCGTAACCCATCGAAGCGATACTCACTGAGCCAGTAAAGCGCATTCTCGATCGCAAAAGCGCGCACTTGCGGCAGGCGATAGTCGATGGCGCTGCCCCAGGGGGTTTGCGCATCGGTAAAGAAGGCCGGCGCGTAACGACCGAGATAGTTTCCCTCGGGGCCAAAGTGGTTATAGACGACGTCGATAAACACCATCAGTCCGCGTAGATGCGCTTCATCGATGAGGCACTTCAAGTCTTCGGGCCGGCCATAGGCGCTGTCGGGCGCATACCACAGCACGCCGTCATAGCCCCAGTTGCGGCGGCCGGCGAAGTCGGCGAGCGGCAGCAACTCCAGCGCGGTGACGCCAGTGTCGACGAGATGATCGAGCCTCTCGATCATGGCGCGATAGCTGCCTTCGTTTGTAAAAGCGCCGACATGTGCTTCAAGGAGCACGGTCTCATGCCAGGGCCGCCCGCGCCAATCGCGCGCGCGCCATTCATAACTGGCGTGATCAATCACCTCGCTCGGCCCGAACACATCCTCGGGCTGAAACGCGGAGGCCGGGTCTGGCACGTCGATCTCGTCGTCGATGCGAAATTTGTAGCACGCCCCCGCCTTGGCGCCGGGCATGACGATTTCGAACCAGCCGTTCGCGGCCGAGGCGAGGGCATGGCGATGCTGGTCCAGCAGCAGATCGACGCGTTTTGCGGCCGGCGCCCACAAGCGGAATGTGGTGCCGTCAGAAGTCAGCCTTGCGCCAAATTGCCGTTCATTCATGCCGAACCTGAAAAGACCAGAACCGAGCGTGCCGGCGCGGTGGTCTCGCTGCCTGAAGGGTGGTCCACCGCCCCCTGCTTAACGTCGGCGGTGTTCAATAGTTGCTGCCAGCTCTTGTATTCCGGCAGTTTAGGCAGCGTGAACTTGATCTCTTCCGGCGCGGCATTGAGCACGATGAAGAGCGGCGGATGGCCCGGTTCGTTCGGGCCAAGCACATAGGCAAGAAACCGGCCCTCGGGAAAATTCCAGTCCTGCTCCTTCATGTCCTCGGCGGCCGGCGTCAGCCACAGCACACCATAAGATCCGTCGGGGCGCCGCCCTTCGAGCCAGCGATGGCTGCGAATCTGCGGAAACCGGCTGCGGATTGCGGTGAGATATCCGACGAAATCGACCAGATCAGTGCCCTCGCGCCCCAGTCCCTCCCAACCGATCCAGCCGATTTCGTTGTCCTGACAATAAGCGTTGTTGTTGCCATTCTGGGTGTTGCTGACCTCGTCGCCAGCCAGGATCAGCGGCACGCCTTGCGCGAGCAGCAGGCAAGCGAGCTGGTTTCTGCGCAATTGGTTGCGAAGCGCATTGATGGCCGGATCGTCGGTCGAACCTTCATGGCCGCAATTGTTGCTGTGATTGTCGTTGGAGCCGTCGCGGTTGTCTTCGCCGTTCGCTTCATTGTGCTTGCTGTTGTAGCTGAAGAGATCGTTGAGCGTGAAACCGTCATGCACGGTGATGTGGTTGATGCTGGCGCGCTGCACCCGCCCGTCATGCTTGAAGAGATCTGACGAGCCGGTCATGCGGCTCGAGATCTCGCCGATCAGGCTGCCTTCGCCACTCCAATAGCGACGCATGGCACTGCGATAGCGGTCATTCCATTCCGACCACTGCGAGGGAAAGCCGCCGACCTGGTAGCCGCCCATGCCGAGGTCCCAGGGTTCGGCGACCAGCTTGACCGAGGCAAGCACCGGGTCCTGGCGGATGGCAGTGAAGAAGGCGGAGTTGCGATCGAAGCCGTTGGGACCACGGCCGAGCGTGGTGGCAAGATCGAAACGGAAACCGTCGACGTGGCAGACTTCAACCCAGTAGCGCAGCGAATCCATCACCATCTGCAGCACGCGCGGATGGGACAGGTTTACCGAATTGCCGCAGCCGGTGAAATCGTCGTAGTAGCGCGGGTTCTCCGGCTTCAGCCAGTAGTAGGAAGCATTGTCGATGCCGCGGAACGACAGCGTCGGGCCGAGGTGGTTGCCTTCGGCGGTGTGGTTGTAGACCACGTCGAGCATGACCTCGATGCCGGCATCGTGCAGCCGTGCGACCGCGGTGCGAAAGCTGTCGAGCGCGTTGTCCTGCGCATAGCGGGCTTCGGGCGCAAAGAACGCCAGCGTATTGTAGCCCCAATAGTTCGACAGCTTCTTTTCGACCAGGATGCGGTCATCGACCAGGCCGTGAATCGGCAGCAACTCGATTGTGGTGACGCCGAGCCGCTTGAGATGGTCGATCATCGCGGGCGAGGACAGCCCGCCATAGGTGCCGCGCAGATTGGGCGGTACCTCGTTGCGCGTTTGCGTCAATCCCTTGACGTGGGCCTCGTAGATGATGGTGTCTTCCCAGGGGATGCTGGGCCTGATTTCACGCCGGCCCCAGTTGAAGGCCTCATCGACCACGACCGCCTTCGGCATGCCACGCGCGTTGTCGCGCCGGTCGAACGAGAGATCCTCGCGCGCGCTGCCGGTGCGGTAGCCGAAATGCGCATCGCTCCAGACCAGACGCCCGGCGAGCCGCCGCGCATAGGGATCGAGCAGCAGCTTGTTGGGATTGAAACGGTGACCATGTTCCGGCGCATAGGGACCATGAACGCGATAGCCATAGAGCTGACCCGGGGAGACGTCGTTCAGGTAGCCATGCCAGACGTCCTCGGTGCGCTCCGGCAGCTCGATGCGCTCGATCTCGCGCCGGCCCTGGCTGTCGAAAAGGCAGAGCTCGACCTTTTGTGCGTTGGCAGAAAACAGCGCGAAGTTGGTCCCCCTTCCGTCCCAGCTTGCGCCGAGGCGCGAGGGCGAGCCGGCTGCCAGTCGCATAATCAGTTACCCGGTACGAGAAAGATGGTGGCGAGCGGCGGAATCGTGAGCCGCAATTCCGGCCCCATACCCTCAAGCGTTTTCACTTCACCGACATTCCCGATATTGCCACCGCCATAGTGCGATGAATCGGTATTGAGAACTTCGCGCCACGTGCCCGCGATCGGTACATGAACGATGTAGTTGTGGTACACATTCGGCGAAAAATTGCTCACGACGAGACATTGCGCCTGCTCGTCGCGCCCTTTGCGCAGCCAGGCGAACACGTTGCCATGCGCATCGTCGGCCACCAGCCATTCGAAGCCGGAGGGATCGCAATCCAGTTCATGCAAAGCCGGCGTGTCGCGATAGAGCCAGTTCAGGTCGCGCACCAGCGACTGGACGCCGGCATGGGGCGCGAATTGAAGCAGGTGCCAGTCGAGCGAATGGTCGTGATTCCATTCGTTCGATTGGGCAAATTCGCAGCCCATGAACAAGAGCTTCTTGCCGGGATGGCCGAACATAAAGCCGTAATAAGCGCGCAAGTTTGCAAAGCGCTGCCAGTCGTCGCCCGGCATCCTCCCGAGAATGGAGCATTTGCCGTGGACCACTTCGTCATGCGACAGCGGCAGGATGAAATTCTCAGAAAATGCGTAGTGCAGGCCGAACAGGATGTCGCCATGGTGGAACTGGCGATGGATCGGGTCTTTGCCGATATATTTCAACGTGTCGTGCATCCAGCCCATATTCCACTTGTAGCCGAAACCGAGCCCGCCAAATTCCACCGGGCGTGACACTTGCGGCCAGGCGGTAGACTCTTCCGCCGCGGTCGTGGCATGCGGGAATTGACCGAATACTTCGGTGTTGAAGCGGCGCAGGAAGGCAATGGCATCGAGATTTTCCCGTCCACCGAACCGGTTGGGTACCCATTCGCCGGCGGGGCGGCTGTAATCCAGATAGAGCATCGAGGCGACGGCATCCACGCGCAGGCCGTCGATGCCGTAGCGGTCGAGCCAGAACAGCGCATTCGAAACCAGAAAATTGACGATCTCGGTGCGTCCGTAATTATAGATCAGCGTGCCCCAGTCGAGGTGCCGGCCTTGAAGCGGGTTGGCGTGCTCGTAGAGCGCGGTGCCGTCGAAGCGGCCGAGCCCGTGTGGATCGTCGGGGAAATGACCGGGCACCCAGTCGAGCCATACGCCGAGTCCTTCGCGGTGGCAGGCGCCAACGAGCGCGGCGAAATCCTCAGGCCCGCCAAAGCGACTCGTGGGCGCAAACAGCCCGGTCGGCTGATAGCCCCACGAGCCGTCGAAAGGATGTTCGCTGACGGGCAGAAATTCGATATGGGTGAAGCCCATGTCGTGGGCATAGGACGGCAACTGCTCGGCCATTTCGCGATAGGTCAGCCATTCGTTATGACCCTTGCGACGCCATGAGCCGAGATGAACTTCGTAGATCGACACCGGCCCGTTCAATGAATTGACGTCGGCGGAGGCCGGGCGGGGACGCGGCAGCTTCTCTTCGTCGAAGATGACCGAGGCTGTGCTCGGGCGGATTTCGGCGGCAAAGGCCAAAGGATCGGACTTCAGCGGCAGATGCTCGCCCTGCCGGCTGAGAATGTTGAACTTGTACCGATCGCCTTGCGTGGCGTGAGGGATGAACAGCTCCCAATAGCCAAGGCCGCGCACACGCATTGGATGGCGCTTGGGATTCCAGAAATTGAAGTCGCCGACCACGCTGACATACTGCGCATTCGGCGCAAGCACGACGAATGCGACCCCCGCCACGCCCTCCATCTCCATCGGGTGGGCGCCGAGCTTTTCATAGAGCCGCTGATGGGTGCCTTCGCCGAGCAGATAGAGGTCGTAGTCGGTCAGGACGGGCGGAAAGCGGTAGGGATCATCGAGTTCGACCACTCTCTCACCAAAGCGCGCGCGCAACTGGTAGGCGGTCGAACCGTTGGGCAGGACGCCGGCGAACAGGCCGTCGTCATGAATGCGCGTGAGCGCGGTTGCCTCGCCGTGCGGGGCGACGGCGTCGACTTTTTGCGCTTCGGGCAGGAAGGCGCGCACCACGATCTTGCCGTCTTCGCTGTGCGGGCCGAGATATTGGAATGGATCGGAGTGACGGCCTTCCAGGATCGCATAGGCTTCGGCAGAAAGCTTGGTCATGCGGCCTCGCGGGCAGGCTGTGACAAGATCCGCAATATCCTGGAAAGGGTGGCCGGTGCGGCGTCCGTCCGCTGTAGTAGATCGGTTTCGAGCACGTCGAAAGCCTTTTCGAGCAGGAAGAAATCCACCATGCGCCGCGCGGCGCCGGCGTCGGTGGGCCAGATCGCGGAATCGCTCATCAATTCGCGATAGGCGCCGACAAAGGCCGCGGTGGCGCGCTCGACCCAATCGGCGAGCGCCGCGCCGAGCCGGCCGTGCTCGTCCGGGGCAAGGTGAAGAGCCCGCTCGCGCGCAGCCTGGCTTGCACCTTCGATCGACCAGATCAGGCTTGCGACGTCGCGCGCGGCCGGCGCCTTGCGGCGACGCTCTTCGATCGGCTGGCGGACATCGCCTTCGAATCCGGTCAGGAAAACATCGTCCTTGACGATCAGCACCCGGCCGAGATGGAAGTCGCCATGCAGCCGCAAGGTCAAGCCGCGGGTATTTGGCGGCAGCAGGCCATCGAGATGGTCCCGCAAATTGGCTTGCCGCGTCAGCAGCTCATCGGCCAAGGCCCGGTCGGTCTCGGCAAGCGAATTGCGGCGCTGTTTGAGGGCCTGGCAGACGCGCTCGGCGCTCTCGATGATCCTCACGATCCATCGCGCGGTGTCCTGCGGAGCGATCGGCGCGGGCGCCAGATCGGGCAATCCGTCCGCGGTCGCCAGAGCCAAATGCAGCTCGGCGGTGCGCCGTCCGATCTGCGACAGGTGGCGCATATAGGCGATCTGCTCTTCACTCTGGCGCGGCGGGCCGTGGGCGGCAAGCAAGCGCTGCGCCTCGAGCAGGCGATCCAGATAGGCCGCCGTCACCGTCCAGGCGTCGCCCTGATTACCGATTTGAACATGCACGATGGCGATCGCGCTTCTTGCCTCGCCTTCGATCAATTCGGCGCAGCCGAGCATCGGCGGCGTGTTGGGAAATTCCGCCACTTCGGTGAGGAACCGACCGATCTCGATCTCCGGGTTGACACCGCTTTCGAGTTTGCGGAGGAGCTTTACGCTGTACTCGGAATCGGCGGTCAGCGAACTGGAGAACGGCGCGCCATCGAGGGCCGCGATGCGTTCGGGAACTCTCACCTGCTTGTGGATGAACCGGCTTGTCGGCGTGAACTCCAGCTTCAGCCCGCCTTCCTCGACGGTCAGCCGGTGGCTGAGATTACGCAACAGCAACCCGACGAAAATCGGACTGGCCGCGACATCGAGCAATGTGCCCTCGCGCGCGCCCTGGCGCACCGCCGCCAGCGCGTTCGGATTGTAGCGTTCGCGATCGAAGCGCACCCATTCGATCTGCATCGGCAGCACGTAGCGCGTTCTGGTCTCGTCCTCGGCGAGCTGGAAGAACGCCAGCCATGGCCGGTTGTCGCCGATATCGCAGAACGGAATCGCCGAGGTCAGCGTGGGATGGATGGCGGATGGGTTATGGACCGGAAACCAGCGCGAGCGGGCGAGGTGTCCGGGCAGCACGTCGCATTCGAACACGGTGCGGGTGCGCGCCAGCGATACCCAGGTCGCACCGACCGGAACCACCAGCGTTTCGAATTCGGGGACGATCGAGGGTGCCGCCGGCTCCGACTTGTCACGCTCCTGGAGCTGGAACCAGTAGAAGCCGTAAGGCGCCAGCGTGATCATGTAGGGAAGTTCGCCGATCGCCGGAAAATGCGTGCGCCCGAGCATCTCCAGCGGGATACGTTCCTTGAACGCCGAAAGATCGAGCTCGGTCGCCTGCGCCGAGCGCGACAGGTTGGCCACGCAGAGAATGGCCTCGTCGCCGAGCTGGCGCACGTAAGCCAGCACCGCGCGGTTGGCGGGGCGAATGAAGGTGATGCTGCCGCGGCCGAAAGCAAGCGTCGACTTTCGCACCGCGATCAGCCGCTTGGTGGCGCTCAACAGCGACGACAGACTGCGCGACTGCGCCTCGACATTGACGGACTCGTAACCATAGACCGGATCCATGATCGCCGGCGCATACAGGCGGGCCGGATCGGCACGCGAAAAGCCGCCATTACGGTCCGGCGACCATTGCATGGGCGTGCGAACGCCGTTGCGGTCGCCGAGATAGATGTTGTCGCCCATGCCGATCTCGTCGCCGTAGTAGAGGATCGGCGTGCCTGGCATGCTGAACAGCAGACTGTGCAGCAACTCCTGGCGGCGACGACTGTTGTCAAGTAGCGGCGCCAGACGGCGACGAATGCCCACGTTGACGCGCATGCGCTGCTCGCGTGCGTACTCCGAGTACATGTAGTCGCGTTCGTCATCGGTGACCATCTCGAGCGTCAGCTCATCGTGGTTGCGCAGGAACAACC
>NZ_DASSRP010000433.1:0-2015 GCF_035701725.1 Bradyrhizobium sp. | reverse complement strand
ACGATCCCGATCGACGAAACCCGACTTTATGTCCAGCGCGTCCTCGAAAACCTGCAGGTCTACCGCGGCCAGGACGGACGCAACTCAGCCTTTTCGCTGGTTAGCGATCTCGCCCGCTGAAATCTTGTCCACCTCGGGTTAGTCGATTCGGGGCGAAGTCCGACAAAAACTTTGTCGATCCTCAAGCGGCGATCCCGAGTTCGAGAAAGACGCCTTGCATGGCGAGTTGCAAGGCATGGTAGTGGGTATCGATCGGTCTTGGGTTTTGGGCCCCGCGGGTTGGATGAAGGGGCCGGGCGGCGGCGAGCAGCGGTTTGATGGCTTTGTTGTGGAGAACGACGAGGGCGGTTATCGCCCGGAGGCCGCTGGGAAGCGGCTCGTAGCGGCGGGTGCGGCCGATGCGGCAAATGATGTGCTTGCCGCGAAGTTTTTTGAGATCGTAAGCGGCGTGACGGGGACCGTATTGCGCGTGGCGGTCATTACCGATGGAGCGCACCCGGGCGGCGACATCGGAGGCGGTGAAGCCGTTGGGTGAGGGCGACAAAGCGATCACCGCTTCGACGACCGCACGCATGCGCGCCTTGTTGAGATCAATGCCGCCGACGATGGTTTTGCCGACCTGGGCAGCGGCCGGGAGCTGCTCAAGCATGTCATCGGCGATAAAGCACTGATCGATGCAGCTCAAGGCATCGGCAAATCGCCCGAGCACGCCCTTCAATCGCGCGACCACCTCGGGGAACTTGTCGAGCGAGCGGCCGCAGTTGAGCTCTTGCGTGTTATGAGCCACGGCCTCGATACGAAGCACACGTTCGCCTTTGCTATAGATCTTGAGGGTCAGCCTGCCGCAGTGCAGCTTGAAGATCGTCAGATCATAGGCAGGTCTCTCGACGCTCACTTCCCACTCGGCCGATCGCTTGGCTCGGGAGCGATATCTCGGGCGGCGTCGGTTTCCCAGGATCGTTTTGATGGAGTTCAGATCCAAGGGCGCGCGGCTGCGGTCAATCAGAGCCTGAAACACCTGATCGAGATGCCCGCCCACCTGGAAGACCAGGTTGCGACTGTATTCGATCTGATAACTGGAGTACTGGTAATGGAAGCCGCTGCGCTTCTGCTCGTCGAAGTCGAGCGCGAAGCACAGGCAGCCGTAGATCCAACGCTCGCAGACCTGGGCCAATCGCCCTATAGCCCGAGGCTCGGACAAGGTGTCTGCGATCTTGGCCAAGCCTGCGGCGTCGGAGATCGTCGTAAAGCAGTTGCCTTCCTTGGTAAAGCGCAAGCCCGCCCTGCGCGCCTGGCGGGCGACGTATTCGTGGCCGTTCAGCATCACCTGGGCCGGGAACGGCGGATGCCCGCTGATCTTGATTGTTAGATGGCCCCAGTTGGGGTCGAGAATGTGGAACGAATAGTGGTTGACGTAAGGCATCGGCTTTTTTCGTTCGATGTGGTGCTTGGCGCTGACGTCCCACACCGGCGCTTGGGCGCGGCCAACCAGGACCAGAAACAAGCCCTGGGTGACCGTCGTCTTGGCCAGATATTCTTCGGCCAAATCGTGTTTGCGCTGCCCTGCCAAACAGTCGATTACGGGAATGCCGTGCGCCTTGGCATAGCCGCGAACGCGACGGCTGAAGCGGCCGGCCATCCGCATCAGATAGGCGTTCTCTAGCGTCGCGTCTGACCCGGTGAGCGCCTGCCACCACACGCGGAACCCGCCGGGACTATGCCCCATCCGGAAATAGGCGTTCAGGACGATGCGATCGACGCAGTCGTAGCTGCCGCTCAGCAGATCCTGATAGAGGGTGCTCAACCGATCCGTCATCCCGGCAGGGTACAGCTACCCCGCCGGTCGTCTCAAACTGCCCCGCAGGGGCCACTTTTTCGCTGCCCCGTCTGCGAAAAAGCGTAGGTTGTTCCGCATCCGCTATTTCGACACCACCTGGCAATCGGAGATCCTGCCGGGGGCGGAGCTGGCCGTTACTCGGCTATCAGAGTTGTGCGCCCCAAAATTCGCCCCCAGC
>NZ_DASSRP010000432.1:0-7483 GCF_035701725.1 Bradyrhizobium sp. | reverse complement strand
GCAACGGCCTTTGGAGAAGAAAATCTTCTACGGCCTTGGGAAGGTTGACGCCGCGTGGCGATGGCTATCCCGGCGTAAAGCCGAACGCGCGCTCGAAGCGCTTGACGTAAGCCGGCCAGGCTTCCGGATTGACGAGGCGTGGCGGCCGCTTGCCGTCGAGTGCATCCAGCATCTGCTCGGCAGCGATCCGTGCCATGTTCTCACGCGCCTCCTTGGTGACTCCCGCGGTATGCGGGCTCGCGATCACATTGTCGAATTGCAGCAGCGGATGATCCGGCGGCGGCGGCTCCTTGGCCCACACGTCCAGGCCTGCGCCGGCGATGCGCTTGTCGCGCAGCGCCTGCTCCAGCGCGGCCTCGTCATGGATGAAACCGCGCGCGGTGGTGATGAAATAGGCGTGCGGCTGCATCAGCGCGAACTCGCGCGCCCCGATCATGCCGCGGTTGTCCTTGGTCAACGGGCACGAGATCGACACGAAATCCGACCGGCGCAGCAGATCGTCCAGCGTCACCTTTTCGCCGCCGCGTTCGGCCATTTCGGTCGCTGATAAATAAGGATCGTAGGCCAGCACGTTCATGCTGAGCAGGCCCTTGCAGAGCGCGGCGATGCGGCGTCCGACGTTACCGAGCCCGACGATGCCGATGGTCTTGCCGTGGACTTCGTTGCCCATCAGCGTATTGCGGTTGATGTTGGCCTCGCGGCGGAGCACGCGATCGGCTTGAATGATGCGTTTCGACAGCGTGATCAGCATCGCCAGCGCGTGTTCGGCGACCGAATGCGCGTTGCCGCCGGACTGGTTGACGACGATCACGCCCGCCGCCGTGCAGGCATCGACATCGACGGGATCGTAGCCGGCGCCGTTGGAGGAGACGATCAAGAGGTTCGGCGCCCGGCGCAACAAATCCGCAGTGGCGTGAAAGTGCGGCGCGAGTTCGTCGCGCGCAGCGCCGATCTGATAGGCGTGCGCGGCGGAAAGAATCGGTGCGGAAACCTCGTCGGGACTCTCGTTCTCGAGCCGGTCCAGTCGGACATCGGGACGCGCTTTCAGGATGTCGGCATAGATCTGGTTGGCGAGGTATTTGACGTAGAACACGCGCTTGCTGTTGACGAACATTCTTGTTCTTTCGATTTTTTTCAGTTGAGAAAACGCATCATTCCGCGGATATGCCGGCGGACTTGATGATCGCGCCCCATTTTTCGTAGTCGGCATGAATCCTGGAATCAAGTTCCTGCGGCGTGCTGCCGATCGGCGACGCCCCGAATTTTGCAAGCCGCTCCTTCACCGCGTCGGTCTTGAGTGCGGCGACGACGTCGCGCGAGATTTTCGCCACCAGCTCGGGCGGCATGCCGGCCGGCCCCAACAATCCCCACCACACCTCGGTGTCGTAGCCCGGCACGGTCTCCGACATCGCGGGCACGTCAGGCAAAAACGGCGACCGGCTGGCGGTAGTGACGGCGAGCGCGCGCAGCGTGCCGGCCTCCAATTGTCCGAGCGCCTCCGGCGCATTGTTGAAGGACATCGGGATTTGCCCGCCGAGGAGATCGTTGATCGCGGGCGCGCCGCCCTTGTAGGGAATAGCGCTCATCTCGAAACCTGCGAGTTTCTTCAGCAGCTCGCCGGCCAGATGCGTCGAGGTGCCGTTGCCGGACTGCCCATAGGAAAGGCTGCCCGGCTTGGCCTTGGCTTGCACGATCACGTCGGCCAGCGTCTTGAACGGGGAATCGGCGCGCACCACGAGAATATTGGGCGACGAGCCCAATATCGAAATCGGCGTGAACTCCTTGAAAGTGTCGTAGGGAAGTTTCGGATAAAGGAACGGATTGGTGGCGTGACCGCTGGCGACCACCATCAGGGTGTAACCGTCGGGCGCCGAGGTCACCAGCGCCTGCGAGGCGACGACGCCGCCGGCACCGGGCCGGTTTTCCACCACGACCGATTGGCCCCATGGCTTGGAGAGCGCATCGCCCAGGGTGCGCGCGAGAATGTCGACGCCGCCACCGGCGACATAGGGCACGAAAAGATGCACCGGTCTGGAAGGAAACGGCGCCTGGGCCAGTGCCGCGCTCGATGCCAGCACCGCGGCCGCGCAAACCGCACGCCGCGAGCATCGGCTGAGCAACGACGAACGCCAGAATGAGCCGTTCAAGCACTGACCTCCCGGTTTCGTTTTTTTCACCTTATGGCATGTCTGCATTCAGACCGCCCCGTCGCCACACGCAGATCACGATACGGCGTGGACATGTTGACAATCCCGCGGTTCGCGTCAAGTTCGGGCCCTTCAAGAATGGCGACCGCCACGACGAGCGGAGACGGAGGAAGCATCAATGGCCGCTGCAGACGGACAAATGTCTCAGTCGGGCGCTGGCGAAAAGACCTGGTTCGAAATCGTCCTGCAATCTCTCAAGCGCAACGACATCCGCCTGGTGCCCTATGTGCCGGACCGCGTGTTGACGCGGCTGATCAAGGAACTCCACGCCGATCCGTTCTTCACGACGTTTCCGACCGCGCGCGAGGAAGAGGCGGTCGGCATCGTTTCGGGGGCCTGGATGGGCGGTTTGCGCGGCGCGGTGCTGATGCAAACTTCCGGCTTTGCGACGCTCGCCAACGTGCTGGCCTCGCTGGCGCTCCCCTACCAGATTCCGCTGATTATGTTCGTGTCCGAGCGCGGGACGCTCGGCGAGTTCAATTACGGGCAGTCGCTGGTGTGCCGCACCATGCGCCCCGTTCTGGATTCGCTGGCGATGGAACATCATACCGCGACGCGGATCGACGAATTCGAATTCATCGTTGACCGCTCGATCAAGCAGGCGATCACGACGCAGGCGCCGGTGGCGCTGATCCTGTCTCCGCTTCTGACCGGCGGCAAGGTATTCGACAAGTGAGTGAGCGCATGAGCAGCACACCGGCCAATCCAGCACGCAATACCAAGGTCATGAACCGCGCCGATCTCACCTCGCGCCTCGTCGCGCGATTGAAAAACGAAGAGGCCGTCGTCGGCGGCATCGGCAACACGAATTTCGACCTGTGGGCCGCCGGCCACCGGCCGCAGAATTTTTACATGCTGGGCAGCATGGGACTGGCGTTCCCGATCGCGCTCGGCGTCGCGCTGGCGCAACCCGACCGCCGCGTATTCGCACTCGAAGGCGACGGCTCACTCTTGATGCAACTCGGCTGCCTCTCGACCATCGCGACGCTGAAACCGAAGAACCTTACCATGGTCGTGATGGACAACGGCATCTACCAGATCACCGGCGCCCAACCGACGCCCGCAGCTAGCTCGACCGATCTGATGGCGGTCGCCATCGGCTGCGGCCTGACCAACAGCACATGGGCGGCAGACGAAGAGGATTTTGAACGCCTGATCGATCGGTCGCTGACGTCATCCGAACCGATGCTGATTGGGGTCCGCATCGACGACAAGCCGGGCATCGGCGCCACGCGCCGCGATCCCGTGCAGATTCGCGAACGCTTCATGAATGGCCTTGGCGTGCGTGAAGCGATGTAGCTGTCATGGCCGGCCATAGCCGCTCGAAGAACGGCGTCGCTTCCGCTCGCCTATACCCGGCCATCCACGGCACGACGCATGATGAGAGGTTCCGTTAATACTCGATGACCCGGATCACGCGGCGCGTACGCGGATCGACGATCACGCGATGGTTGTTCACCAGCGCATAGCGATAGTCGACATAGCCCGGGACCGGGCGGACTTCGACCGCGGCCGGCAGCGGCTCGCCGACGACGATCGGCTCTTCGATCATCACGGCGGCAGACGGATCCCGCACGCCCTGCACCGAGGTGATCACTGCGTTCGGCACTTCGACGGCGGCGCCAACGGCTGCGCCGACCGTCCCGCCGACGATCTCGCCGACCGGGCCCGCGACCGCGCCGCCGGCCCGGGCGCCGTTCACCGCGCCTTCCGCCGTGGTCGATTGCGCGAACGCGCTCCCAGACGCCAGCAACGACGCCACCAGCAACGAAGCAGCAAATTTGCTTTTCATCACGTCCTCCTCGCCTGACGGCCGCACTAACCGTCACGCGCGGAGGTTTGTTCCCGTCCGATTTGGTTCCTCTATGAACGGGCGGAAACAAAAACGCCGGTTCCCTGGAACGATAGCCGTTCGCCGCAATCTAGACCGGCAGCAACTCCCGCAGTCTCGTCGTCGCCGCGCTCGCGGACACATCGTCGAGCGGCAGATCGAGCGTTTCCTCGAACTCGACGATATTGTGGATCTCGGTGCCCATCGCAATATTGGTGACACGCTCGAGGATGAACTCGACCACGACCGGCACCTGAAATTCCTGCATGAGCTGGCGCGCCGTCCTGAACGCGTTTTGCGCATCCCTGGGATCGGTGACGCGGAGCGCCTTGCAGCCGAGCCCTTCCGCGACCGCGACGTGATCGACGCCGTAGGCGCCGAGCTCCGGCGCGTTGACGTTCTCGAACGACAACTGCACGTGATAGTCCATGTCGAAACCGCGCTGCGACTGGCGGATCAATCCGAGATACGAATTGTTCACGACGACGTGGATATAGGGCAGCTTGAACTGCGCGCCGACCGCGAGTTCCTCGATCAGAAACTGAAAGTCATAGTCCCCCGACAGCGCCACGATCTCGCGGGTCGGATCGGCGACGCGGACGCCGAGCGCGGCGGGCAAGGTCCAGCCAAGCGGTCCCGCCTGCCCTGCATTGATCCAGTGGCGCGGGCGGTAGACGCTGAGGAACTGCGCGCCAGCGATCTGGGACAGCCCGATGACGCTGACGTAGCAGGTGTCGCGGCCGAATGCCTTGGTCATTTCCTCATAGACGCGCTGCGGCTTGATCGGCACGTTGTCGAAGTGGCTCTTGCGCAGCATCGAGCGTTTTCGATCCCGGCATGCGGCCGGCCACGACTGCCGTTCCTTCAGACGTCCCGCCTTGCGCCACTCCTTCGCCACCGTCACGAACAATTCAAGCGCGGCTTTCGCATCGGAGACGATGCCAAGATCCGGATTGAACACGCGTCCGATCTGGGTCGGTTCGATGTCGACATGCACGAAGGTGCGGCCCTTGGTGTAGGTCTCGATCGAGCCGGTGTGCCGGTTGGCCCAGCGGTTGCCGATACCGAGCACGAAATCGGATTCCAGCATCGTGGCGTTGCCATAGCGATGGCTGGTCTGCAGGCCGACCATGCCCGCCATCAACACGTGGTCGTCGGGGATGGCACCCCACCCCATCAGGGTCGGCACCACCGGCACGTTGGCGATCTCGGCGAACTGCACCAGCAGGTCGCTGGCGTCGGCATTGATGACGCCGCCGCCGGCGACGATCAGCGGGCGTTCGGCCGCATTGAGCATCTCGAGCGCCTTTTCGATCTGCTTGCGCGTCGCCGCGGGCTTGTAGACCGGCAACGGCTCATAGGTGTCGGCGTCGAATTCGATTTCCGCCAGTTGCACGTCGAGCGGCAGATCGATCAGCACCGGACCCGGACGCCCCGAACGCATGATGTGAAACGCCTGGCTGAAGATGCGCGGCACCAGCGCCGGCTCGCGCACCGTGACGGCCCATTTCGTCACCGGACGCGCGATGGATTCGATATCGACGGCCTGAAAGTCTTCCTTGTAGAGTCGCGCGCGCGGCGCCTGCCCTGTGATGCACAGGATCGGGATCGAGTCGGCGATCGCCGAATAGAGCCCGGTGATCATGTCGGTACCGGCCGGTCCCGAGGTGCCGATGCACACGCCGATGTTGCCGGCCTTGGCGCGTGTATAACCTTCGGCCATATGCGAGGCGCCCTCGACGTGGCGCGCCAGAATGTGCGCGATCGAGCCCCGCTTCTTCAGCGCCGAGTAAAGCGGATTGATTGCAGCGCCGGGAACGCCGAAGGCGCAGACGACGCCTTCCTTTTCCAGGATCTGCACGGCCGCATCGATTGCCCGCATCTTCGCCATGTCGCTCGCTCCACCGGTTTATGATGGAGCGATCATCGGGCGCGCGGCGCGTCAGCTCAATTGTGCAGATTTTATTTCCCGCGATATGGCAGGCGCGGGAAAAAATGCGGCGCTCTCAATCGGTTGGACTGGAATTTCCGATGGGAATGGCGATTGATGGATCAAATCGCCCTATTCGAACAGCGGCGCGAGTTCCATCTGCGGCACCAGCACCAGTCCCTTGTCGGTGATGCGGATTTCCGGAATCACCGACAGCGGGATCAGGTTGAAGCCCATGTAGGGAATGGTGCAACCGGCCTCCGCCCATTCGATCTTGAGCTGCTTCACTTCCTCGGCGACTTCAGTGATGCGCTTGTCGGACAACAGGCCAGCGATCGGAAGCGGAACGAGCGCCCTCACCTTGCCCTCGGCGACCACGCAGACACCGCCCTGCTTCTCCTTGATCGCCGCGAGTGCGACCTGCATGTCCGCCTCGTTGGTGCCGGCGATGATGATGTTGTGGCTGTCGTGCCCGACGCTGGAGGCAACCGCGCCGCGCTTGAGGCCGAAATCCTTGAGAAGTCCGTGAGCGACATTGCCGCTCGATTTGCCGTGACGTTCGACCACGCTGACAAAGCAAAGGCCGTAACGCACAAACAGGCTCGCCCAGTCCTTGGCCGGCTCGATTTTGACCTTTTCATGGATCAGCGTGATGCCCGGCAGCGCCGTCTTGATCGCGTTGACGGTGCAGGCTTCGGTCGGAAGCGCGGGCGTCAGCTTGACGTGGTCAGGCAGTTTCACGGTGGCATAGGCCGCCTTCGGATATTGGTAGCGCTGCGATAGCGCCTGATCCAAACGCGGCGTGATCTTGCGGTGCTCGACGACGAGTTCGCCGCCATACCAGGTGCATTGCGGTTGCAGGTCGTCGTTCATCAATACGAGATCGGCGCGGCGGCCGCCGCCAAGTCCGCCGATCTCGCCGTCCATGGCAAAGCGCGTCGCGCCGTGCAGCGAGCCCATCGACCACGCCTGCTCCGGCGATAGTCCCGCCTTCACGGCCTCGCGCACCACCCAGTCGAGGCCGAAGAGAAAGAGATCGTCGGCGTCGCGATCGTCGGTACATACGGCGGTGCGCTTGTGGGATGCGCCGAGCTCGGTGATGGTACGGATCGCCTGCGGCAGGCTGTGCCACGGTGTGGTCGGCGGACCGCCGCGCAGGAAGATCCAGACCCCGGCATCCAGCAGGTCGTCGGCGATGTCGCGGTCGATCGCCTCATGGGTATCGGTGACGCCGCTTGCGGCATAGGCAGCGACGAATTCGCGGCCGTAGATATGCCCCGAGACCGGACGGCCGCGTTTCAGCGCCGCGGCAAGAATGGCGTGGCTGCGTTCGTCGCCTGCGGTGACCGGCACGAAATCCATCTTCTCGCCGAGCGCGACCGCTTCCGGCCAACGGTCGAACAGGCCGGCGATCTTGTCCGCCGTCAGATCCCCGCCGGCGGTTTCCAGCGCCGCAGACGTCGCAGGAACCGTCGACGGCACCGTCAGAAAGATCGAGAGCGGCGCCTCGCGCGC
>NZ_DASSRP010000431.1:0-2121 GCF_035701725.1 Bradyrhizobium sp. | reverse complement strand
GTCGGCCTTACCGTCCGCACACCCGCCGGCGAGCAGCAGATCGAGGGCAGCGACATCCTGGTCGGGACGGGGCGCGTTCCCAACACCGCCGGGATCGCGCTCGAACAGGCCGGGGTCGAGTTAGACGGCCGTGGCTACATTCGGGTCAATGAGCGGCTCGAGACGACGGCACCCAATGTCTGGGCCATGGGCGAATGTGCCGGCAGCCCGCAGTTCACGCACGTATCCAACGACGACTTTCGGATCGTCAGGGACAATCTCGCCGGAGGGAGCCGCAGCACGCGCGATCGGCTCGTTCCCTACTGCATGTTCACGGATCCGCCCCTCGCGCGGGTCGGACTAAGCGAGCAGGAAGCGCAACGTCAAGCGATTACTGCGCGCGCCGCGAGGCTGCCGATGAGCGCTGTGCTACGGGCGGAGACGACGGACGAAACACAAGGGTTCATGAAGGCCCTGGTTGGAAGTGACGACCGCATTCTCGGCTTCACGATGATCGGCGCCGAGGCCGGTGAGGTGATGACCGTGGTGCAAACCGCGATGCTGGCGGGTCTGCCCTTTCCGAAGCTCCGCGATGCCGTGATCGCGCACCCGACGATGGCGGAGGGTCTTGGCCCGCTCTTCGCGAACGTTCCGGCCCGATCCGCACAATAGCTCATCACAACCTCGCCACTGGCGCGGCGAGATCGAAAGGAAATCACCATGACCGGCAAGCTCGCAGGCAAAGTCGCCGTCGTGACGGGCGGCAGCGCCGGCATTGGCCTCGGCATCGCCGAGCACTTTGCCGAAGAAGGTGCGCGGGTGTTTATTACCGGCCGTCATCAATCCGAACTGGATAAGGCCGTCACCGCGCTCGGCGGCAATGCCGCAGCGCTCCAGGGCGATACGGCTAACCTCGCCGATCTCGACCGCATCTATGCAACCGTCAAGACGCAGGCCGGGCAGATCGACGTGCTGGCGGCGAATGCCGGGGTCTACGAATTCGCCGCGTTGGGAGAGATTACCGAGGAACATTTCGACAGGACGTTCAACACCAACGTCCGCGGCCTGTTGTTCGCGGTGCAAAAGGCGCTGCCGCTGCTTAGGAAAGGCTCCTCGGTGATCCTGACCGGCTCGATGGTGTCGATCAAGGGCTTCCCGTCTTGCTCGGTGTACAACGCATCAAAGGCCGCCATACGCTCGTTCGCGCGCGGCTGGATCGTCGACCTCAAGGGGCGCGAAATCCGGGTCAACGTGTTGAGCCCCGGCTACACGGCGACGCCCGGCCTCTCTCATTTCATGACGGACGAGCAAAAGGCTGAGGCGATTGCATCGGTTCCACTCGGCCGGATCGGCACACCCGATGATCTCGGCAAGGCCGCGGTGTTCCTCGCTTCCGACGACAGCGCCTACGTCAACGGCATCGAGCTGTTCGTGGACGGCGGTGCGGCACAAATCTGATCAAGCGCGTTGAGGCATCCCAATTCGTCAGGAGGCCATGGTGAGCCACGACACTCGAAAAATCCGTTTCGGCCTTTGGTATGACTTCCGCAACCCGGCACAGTGGCGCCAACCCGCCGACCGCCTCTATCGCGAAATCCTCGATCAGATCGCGTGGGGCGAAAACAACGGGTTTGATGATGTCTGGCTGTCCGAGCACCACTTCATCGAAGACGGCTATCTTCCCTCGATCCTCCCCGCCGCCGCGGCGATCGCCGCCCGCACCAACCGGATCCGCATCGCCTCCGGCGTGCTGCTGATGCCGTTTCACAATCCGATCCGCCTTGCCGAAGATCTTGCGACCGTTGATGTCTTCTCGGGCGGCCGTTTCGAGCTCGGTGTCGGGATCGGCTCCAAGCGCGAAGAGTTCACGGGCTTTGGCGTGTCATCCAAGGAGCGTGGCGCGCGCACCGACCAATCGCTCGACATCATTCGCCGCGCTCTTGCGGGCGAAACCGTCACCTTCAGGAGTGATTTTTTTCGATTTCCAGAACGTTAGGGTGACGCCCGAGCCTATCCAGAAACCGCATCCACCAATCTGGCTCGGCGGTTTTACACCCGCGGCGCTTCGGCGCGCGGTGCGCTTCGGCGATGGGTTCACCGTCCCCGGGGCAACCCAAGATGTATATGACCGCTACGTCGCCG
>NZ_DASSRP010000430.1:0-13782 GCF_035701725.1 Bradyrhizobium sp. | reverse complement strand
TTACCTGCCGGAAAAGGGCGTGATGCCGATGCACTGCTCGGCCAATGTCGGTCCGAACGGCGACGCCGCAATCTTCTTCGGCCTGTCCGGCACCGGCAAGACCACGCTGTCGGCAGATCCCAAGCGCACGCTGATCGGCGATGACGAGCACGGTTGGGGGCCTGACGGGATCTTCAACTTCGAAGGCGGCTGCTACGCCAAGTGCATCAAGCTGTCGAAGGAGGCCGAGCCCGAGATTTACGCCGCCAGCAAACGGTTCGGCGCGGTGCTCGAGAACTGCGTGCTCGACGAGGACACCCGCGAGGTCGATTTCGACGACGGGTCCAAGACCGAGAACACGCGCTCTGCCTATCCGCTCGATTTCATCCCCAACGCTTCGCGCAGCGGCCGTGCGCCGCATCCGAAGAACGTCGTGATGCTCGCCGCCGATGCTTTCGGCGTGCTGCCGCCGATCGCGAAACTTTCGCCCGCACAGGCGATGTATCACTTCCTCTCCGGCTACACCGCCAAGGTGGCGGGTACCGAGCGCGGCTTGGGCTCCGAGCCGCAGCCGGAATTCTCGACCTGTTTCGGCTCGCCGTTCCTGCCGCTCGATCCGTCGGTTTACGGCAACATGCTGCGTGAACTGATTGCCGGCCACAATGTCGATTGCTGGCTGGTCAATACCGGTTGGACCGGCGGCAAGTTCGGCACCGGCTCGCGAATGCCGATCAAGGTCACGCGCGCACTGCTCACTGCCGCGCTCGACGGCTCCTTGCGCAACGTCGAATTCCGCACCGACAAGTATTTCGGCTTTGCGGTGCCGACAGCGCTGCCGGGCGTGCCGAGCGAAATTCTCGATCCCGTGAATACCTGGAAGGACAAGGCCGAGTTCGACAAGACTGCCCGCGCGCTGGTTGCGATGTTCCAGAAGAACTTCGCCAAGTTCGAAGCCAAGGTCGATGCGGACGTTCGCGCCGCCGCCCCCGAAGCGAAGCTCGCGGCGGAGTAGGCCAAGGCTTCGTCATCGCGAGCGAATGCCAACGGGTCGCGCGAATGCGCGCCCGATGACAGGCTACGCGATCCAGCAAAGGAGTCTGGATTGCTTCGTCGCTCCAGCGCAAAATTGCTTCGCAATTTTGTCGCGGGCTCCTCGCAATGGCGCATAGCGTTCTCGTCGAACCTAGTGCGCCTCGTCCCAGTTGTCGGCGGCGCGGGCATCGACGTGCAGCGGCAGCGACATGATCACCGCCGGGAATGGCGCGTCTTCCATCACTTTCTGGACCACCGGCAGCGTCGCGGCGACTTCGCCGTCGGGCACCTCGAAAATCAATTCGTCATGTACCTGTAGCAGCATTTGCGCTGACAGCTTCTTCTCGGCGAGCGCCTCTTCCATCTTGATCATCGCGCGGCGAATGATGTCGGCGGCGGTGCCCTGAAGCCGCGCATTGATTGCGGCGCGTTCGTTGAAGGCGCGGACCGAGGCATTCGAGGCCTTGATGTCGGGGTAGTGGCATTTGCGGCCGAACAGCGTCTCGACATAGCCGTGCGCGCGGCAGAAGTCGCGCGTGGCGTCCATATAGGCGCGGATGCCCGGAAAACGTTCGAAATACTTCTTGATGTAGGCGGAGGCTTCCTCGCGGGCGATGCCGAGCTGGTTGGCCAGGCCGAATGCCGAGATGCCATAGATGATGCCGAAGTTGATTGCCTTGGCGCGGCGCCGGATCTCGGTCGGCATGTCCTTGACGGGAACGCCGAACATCTCCGACGCCGTCATTGCGTGAATGTCGAGCCCGTCCCGGAATGCCTGCTTCAGCACGGGAATATCGGCGATCTCTGACAATAGCCGCAGCTCGATCTGCGAATAGTCCGCCGACACCAGCTTGTGGCCGGGGGACGCGATGAAGGCGCGGCGGATCTTTCGGCCGTCCTCGGTGCGCACCGGAATGTTTTGCAGGTTCGGCTCGTTCGAAGACAGCCGTCCCGTGGTGGTTGCCGCCAGCGCGTAGGTCGTGTGCACGCGATGGGTGTCGGGATGCACATAGGTCGGCAGCGCATCGGTGTAGGTCGATTTCAGCTTCGAGACCTGCCGCCATTCCAGGATCTTTTTTGGAAACGCGTGGCCTTGCTCGGCGAGTTCGTCGAGGATCTGGGCGGAGGTGGACCAGGCGCCGGTCTTGGTCTTGGTGCCGCCGGGAATACCCATCTTGCCGAACAGAATGTCGCCGATCTGCTTCGGGCTGCCGACATTGACCGGCTCGCCGGCAATCTCCTGAATTTCGGCCTCGACACGCGCCGCGGTCTGGGCGAACTCGCCCGACAGGCGCGAGAGCACCTGCCGATCGATCGAGATACCGCGCCGTTCCATCCGCGCCAGCACCGCAACCAGCGGGCGTTCCAGCGTTTCATAGACCGTGTTCATATGCTCGGCGACGAGGCGCGGCTTGAACAGCCGCCAGAGCCGGAAGATGACGTCGGCATCCTCAGCAGAAAATTCGGCCGCCTTGTCGATTGCGACCTGATCGAATGACAGCTTGTTCTTGCCGCTGCCGGTCAATTCGCCATAACCGATCGTGGTGTGACCAAGCCAGGCCTGCGCGAGCTGATCGAGCCCATGCGAATTGCGGCCGGCATCGAGCGCATAGCTCATCAGCTGCGCATCGTCGGTATTGCGGAGCGTGATGCCGGCCTGCGCCAGCATCACCGCGCCGAACTTGATGTTGAACCCGATCTTGAGAATGCCTGGCGATTCCAACAGCGGCTTCAACGCAGCCAGCGCGTCGCTGTCCTTGATCTGATCCGGCGCCAGGCCGGCGGCGAAAAGCCCAGAGCCATCACCGGCCTGCTTGTGGCCGAGCGGAACGTAGGCGGCGTCATTGGGGGCAAGCGCCAGCGCAATGCCACAGATCTCCGCTCGCATCGGGTCTTCCGACGCCGCCTTGGCCTCGAATGCGAATTGGCCGGCGTCGCGCGCCTGCGCCACCCAGGCTTTCAACTCGGCCATCGAGCGAAGCGTCCGATATTTCTTGCGATCGATGCGGGTGCTGCGCGCTTCGTCGGCGCGGGCTGCCGCCAGCGCCTGCGGCGTGCCTTTGAGGCTCGAGCCCTTGTCGCTTCGATCGCCTGGCCTTGCCGGTGCACTCGCGCCTGTCTTTGAAGATGGCGGCCTCTCGCCCGCGAACAAATCGCCCGCCTGGCCGCCGGGCACGTTACCGGACTCGTCGACCTTCTCGGCGAGCGGCAGCGGGGCAAACACGCTGGCCTTGCCGCTATCGGCTTGCACGTCGGCGGGATCGATCTGCGAATACTCGGCGACCCGACGGGTCAGGGTGGAGAATTCCATCGCCTTGAGGAAGGCGATCAGCTTGCGCGCGTCGGGCTCGTGCACCGCGAGCTCGTCGAGCGGAACTTCAAGCTTCACCTTGTCGTCGAGCAGCACCAGTTGACGCGAAATGCGCGCCTTTTCGGCGTTCTCGATCAAGGCTTCGCGCCGCTTCGGCTGCTTGATCTCGCCGGCGCGCTTGAGCAGCCCTTCGAGGTCGCCATATTCGGTGATCAGTTGCGCCGCGGTCTTGATCCCGATGCCGGGCACGCCCGGCACATTGTCGGTGGAGTCACCGGCCAGCGCCTGAACCTCGACCACCTTCTCAGGCGGCACGCCGAATTTCTCGATCACCTCGGCTATGCCGATGCGGCGGTCCTTCATGGTGTCATACATCGTGACGCAGTCGGTCACGAGCTGCATCAGGTCCTTGTCCGACGAGACGATGGTCGCGGTGGCGCCGCGCTCGCAGGCCTCGCGCACATAGGTCGCAATCAGGTCGTCGGCCTCAAAGCCGATTTGTTCCAGACAGGGCAGGTCGAAGGCGCGCACCGCGTCGCGGATCAGCGCGAATTGCGGGATGAGATCGTCCGGCGCCGGCGGGCGATGCGCCTTGTAGTCTGGGTAGATCTTGTTGCGGAAGGTCACCTCGGACTTGTCAAAGACGATCGCCAGATGCGTCGGCCGGTTGTCCGGCGGCATGTCACGCAAGAGCTTCCACAGCATGTTGCAGAAGCCAAGCACAGCGTTGACTTGCAAGCCGTCCGACTTGCGGTTCAGCGGCGGCAACGCGTGATAGGCGCGAAAAATATAAGAGGAACCGTCGACCAGAAAAACATGGTCGCCCTTGGCGAGGGCTTTGGCGGCGACGGGCTTGGGGGCGGCTTTCGGGGCGGGTTTTGGCATGACGGCAATGTAGGGATTTTTGTCCTCATTGACACCCGTCTAGTGGTCCGATTTTAACATTCGTATTCCTTCGCAGCGGGCACTTTGCGAATGTTAAAATCAAAGGACCCCTAGGGAATATATGTTTCCAGTGGAGTTTAGGATTTGACATTCGCTTTTCGAACTCGCGGCCAGACGGGCAGCGAATGTCAAATCCACTCCGCTGTTGCGCATCGCGCACGGGATTTTTCGCTTGATATCGCGCTATTGCGGTCTGAGGCAGCTCACCAGGAATTCCATCACGGCGCGCACCGCCGGGACCTGGCGCAGGTCGCGGTGGACCGCCAGCCAGACCTCGCGGCTGATCGGCTTCTGCGGCACGGCGTAGCGTTGCAGGCGCGGCTCGCTGTCACCGAGATAATGGGGCAGCGCGGCGACGCCGAGGCCGGCGCATGCGGCACTGACCTGGGTTTCCAGATCGTTGGTGCGCAGCACGACCTCGCGCTCGCCGACGATCGTGCGTAGCCAGATTTCCTGCGGTGAATCGGCCATCGAGGCGTCATAGCCGATAAAGCTCAGCGCATGCGCTGGCGTCTTTTCCAGATAGTTCGCCGCGCCATAAAGGCTGAAGCCGAAGCTGCCGATCTTACGGACCATCAAGCCGGCCTCGACCGGACGCATCAGCCGCAGCGCGACGTCGGCCTCGCGCCGGCCGAGCGAAGCCTGGCGCTTCTCGCCGATCAGCTTGATGCGGATAGCGGGATGCTGCGCCCGCAGCAGCGTCAATTGCGGCGCGATCACCGAGCTTGCAAAATTGGGCGGCGCGCTGATCGACACTTCGCCGTCGACGCCGGGCTTTGCGGCCTGGGCTGCGCGCCCGACCGCGAATGCGGCCTCTTCCATCGGCGCTGCGACCGCGGCGATCCGCTTGCCGTCCTCGGTCAGCGAGGTCGTGCGCGCGCGTCGATCGACCAGCTTGAGCCCGGTTGATTGCTCCAGCGCCGCCACCCGCCGCGCCACCGTCGCATGGTCGACGCCAAGCGTGCGTGCGGCCGCCGACAACGTGCCTTCGCGTGCCAGCGTCACGAAATGATGCAGGTCTTCCCAATCGGCCATTGTGCAAATTCTCACATTTGAGACGCAGATTCGTGGAATTTCGCATATCCGGCCGGCGCGCCATAGTCCTGATCCAGTCAAATCGAAAGGAAAACCGATGACCAAGGTCGTTCGCGTCAAATCACCCGGCGGCGTCGAGCAGTTCGAAGTCGCCGAGGTCGAATTGCCGCCGCCCGGCGCCGACGAGGTCCGCATCCGCCAGACCGCCATTGGCGTCAATTTCGTCGATATCTACCAGCGCGCCGGCCTCTATCCGATGCCGCCGGCGAATATCCCCGGCGTAGAAGGTGTCGGTGTAGTTGCCGCGGTCGGCGCCAATGTCACGTCCGTTGGCGTCGGCGACCGTGTCGCCTATGCGGGCGCGCCGGTCGGCGCCTACGCGGTCGAGCGCAACCTTCCGGCCTGGCGGCTCGTCAAGCTGCGGGACGCGTTGTCCGACGAGGTCGTGGCGTCGTCCTTCGTCAAGGGCATCACCGCGCACATGTTGCTCGATCGCATTTATCCGGTTGCATCGGGAACGACATTGCTGGTCCACAGCGCCGCCGGCGGGGTCGGCCAGCTATTGACGCGCTGGGCGAGCCATCGCGGTGCGGTCGTGATCGGAACCGTCGGCTCGGAAGCCAAGGCCGCGATCGCGCGGCAAGCCGGTGCCCAGCATGTCATTGTCGGACGGGATGCGGACTTTGCCGCGGCCGTCGCCGATATCACCGCAAAGCGCGGCGTCGATGTCGCCTATGACGGCGTCGGCGGCACGACGCTTGCCAAGACGTTCGGTTGCGTGCGGCCGTTTGGCGTGGTGGCAAGCATTGGCCAGGCGGCCGGGCCGATTCCCCCCGTAGACGTCAGCGATCTTGGGCCGCGGCGCAGTCTGTCGCTGGCACGGCCGAGCGTGATGGCTTACATGAACGAGGTCGCTGCCTACCGCTCGGCCGCGGAAGCGGTGCTCGGCGGTATCGAAGACGGGATCCTCCACGTCTCCGGCCAATCCTATCCCTTCAGTGAAGCGGCGCGCGCGCATGCCGATCTCGAAGCAGGCCGCTCCTCCGGGGCGCTCTACCTCAAGCCGTAGCGAGTCGCGCTATTCGGCTGCCTGCAACGCCGCGCTCCGCTTTTTCGGCGCGATCCAGAACGCTTCGGGGCGTTCAAACAGGAAGTTCGCTCCGATCTTGATGGCGATCTGCCAGATCGCGAGCGCGCCGAACAACCCGCAAAGCGTGACGATCAGCGATATCGCGCCCACGTCAGGGATCAGGCCTGTGCGCAACAGCACCGTCCGCGTTGCCGCCATTGGCAGGAAGAAGGCAAGATAGATCACGATCGAATGTTCGCCGCAGAAGCGCAGGGATTTCAACCATTGCATCTGCGCCATCAGCGTGCCGATGGTCACGATGGCACAGGCGCCGGCCAGTCCAAGCACCAGGGAGATCAAGGGCCACTCGCTAACGCCGAGCCGCACCAGGCTTTCATTGACGAGCGCCCAGAGCGCCAGCGCGGCGAGGGCAAGGCCGGGATTGGCCCGTGCGCGGTTGGACAGCGCGAACACATGGTCGGCAAGGAGATAGCCGCTGTAGAAATAGACAAAGCGCGCTGCGAATTCGTCGATCGCCGTCCAGCCGGTCGAGATGTGCATCATCTCCAGAACGGCGGCGAGACCCCAGATCAGGAGCGGCGGCAAGCGCCTGGTCGCCTTCGTGACCAAGAAGAACACCGGCAGCAGGTAGATGAACCAAAGCGTGCCGAACGGCTCGATGAAGGATTCCAGATAGAGATAGCCGGCATGGGCCCAGCTCGACTCGGCGGCAAAAGCGGGCGCCTTGAAGCCGAACTGGATGGTCACCCAGAGCACGTAGAAGTAAGCGAAGTGCACCACCTTGCGGTCGAGATAGGTACGCCAGTCGCGGTCAATCACCAGCGGCAGAAACAGTCCGGAGATCAGGAAGAAATCCGGCATCCGGAACGGCTTGGCGAAGGCGACCAGCGGATGCATGAAGCCGGGTGCGCCAGCAGCGAGTTCCACGCCCAGCACCGAATGCATCATCACCACCATGACGATGCAGATCCCCTTGGCGTAATCGACCCAGTCGACGCGGCCTGAGCCGATCTGGCTGGTTACGGTAACGGCAGATGTGCCGTTCGGTGTCATGGCTGTCTCTTTTTGGGGTGGCGTTGGCGCATCATCGGCCGTATCGGTTTCATTCTCCTTTATTCACGCAATTGACATGCCACTGTCATGTGTCCGTTCGGTTTTTGGTTTGTGACAGGATGCTCTAAGACGGACTGAACGAATCACTCCCGTTAACCATTTTCGACAGGATTTCAGATGCATATCGCCATGATCGGCACGGGCTATGTGGGGTTGGTGTCAGGCGCCTGCTTTGCGGACTTCGGACATCAAGTCACCTGCGTCGACAAGGACGAAAGCAAGATCGCAGCCCTTCTGCGTGGCGAGATCCCGATCTTTGAACCCGGCCTCGACGTGCTCGTCGCCACCAACACCAAGGCTGGCCGGCTGAAATTCACGACCGATCTCACCGGGCCGGTCGCCGAGGCGGATGCGGTGTTCATCGCGGTCGGCACGCCGTCCCGCCGCGGCGATGGCCATGCCGACCTCAGCTACGTCTATGCGGCCTCGCGCGAGATTGCCGCCGCGGTGAAGGGCTTCACCGTCGTGATTACCAAGTCCACGGTGCCGGTCGGTACCGGCGATGAGGTCGAGCGGATCATTCGTGAAACCAATCCCGCGGCCGATGTCGCCGTCGCCTCCAATCCGGAATTCCTGCGCGAGGGTGCGGCGATCCGCGATTTCAAATTTCCCGACCGCATCGTGATCGGCACCTCGGACGAGCGCGCGCGCAAGGTACTCGCCGATATCTATCGGCCGCTGTCGCTGAACCAGGGTCCGCTGATGTTCACCGGGCGGCGCACGGCGGAGATGATCAAATACGCCGCCAACGCTTTCCTCGCCACCAAGATCACCTTCATCAACGAGATGGCGGACCTGTCCGAAAAGGTCGGCGCCAACGTGCAGGAAGTGGCGCGCGGCATCGGGCTCGACAACCGCATCGGAACCAAGTTCCTGCATGCGGGGCCAGGCTTCGGCGGCTCGTGCTTCCCGAAGGACACCAAGGCGCTGGTAAAGATCGCGCTCGATCACGATGTGCATTTGCGCATCGTCGAGGCGGTGCTCGCGGTCAACGACAACCGCAAGCGCGCGATGGCGCGCAAGGTGTCCAGTGCGTACGGCGGCAACCTGCGCGGCAAGACAGTCGCCGTGCTCGGTCTCACCTTCAAGCCCGACACCGACGACATGCGCGACGCGCCTTCTATACCGCTGGTGACCGGACTTCTCGACATGGGCGCCAAGGTGCGCGCGCACGATCCGGTCGGCATGGAGATGGCGCGGCGCGAACTGCCCGACATCGAATACTGCGACGACCCCTACCTTTGCGCCCGCGGGGCCGATGCGCTGGTGGTGGTGACCGAATGGGCGCAATACCGCGGGCTCGATCTGGAGCGGTTAAAGCGCGAACTCGCCCATCCGGTCGTGGTCGATCTGCGCAACGTTTACCGCCCCGAGGACATGGCGGCGCACGGTTTTATCTACGACAGCATCGGCCGGCCGCCCGAAGCGCAGGGCTGAGGGCGTCCCTAGGTTTTGGCTCTTTCTTTCCCTCTCCCCTTGTGGGAGAGGGTGGATTGGCGACGCGTAGCGTCGGCGATCCGGGTGAGGGGTTGGTTCTCTCGAAGACCTGAACCCCTCACCCGGCTCAATCTCACTTCGCTCGATTTCGCCACCCTCTCTTGCAAGGGGAGAGGGTTCTCAACGTGCGAGCCGATGACATTGCCCCGCAGCTTCGACACCCCGCTTCCGATTGACGCCGTGCTGGACGAGCTGGCGCGCACGCTGGCCGCCCGCAATGTCGCGGTGCTGGTCGCGCCGCCCGGCGCCGGCAAGACCACGCGCGTGCCGCTCGCGCTGCTCGATGCGCCCTGGGCCGCCAACAAGAAGATCATCGTGCTGGAGCCGCGGCGGATCGCGGCGCGCGCCAGTGCGGAGCGAATGGCGCATACGCTCGGCGAAAAGGTCGGCGAGACCGTCGGCTACCGCGTTCGTTTCGGTTCGAAAGTCTCGCGCGCGACCCGCATCGAAGTCGTCACCGAAGGAATTTTTTCGCGGCAAATCCTCGACGATCCCGAGCTGAACGGCATCGCCGCGGTTTTGTTCGACGAATTCCACGAGCGCTCGCTCGATGCCGATCTTGGGCTCGCTCTGGCGCGCGACGCGCAAACCGGCCTGCGCGAGGACCTGCGCATCCTCGTGATGTCGGCGACGCTCGACGGCGCACGCGTTGCAAAATTGCTCGGCGACGCCCCGGTGGTGGCGAGCGAAGGCCGCGCCTTTCCGGTCGAGACGCGTTATCTCGGCCGCAAGGCCGATGCGCCGGTCGAGCGGCAGATGGCGGATGCGATTGCGACCGCGCTGCGCGCTGACCCCGGTTCGGTGCTGGCCTTCCTGCCGGGCGCGGCTGAAATTCGTCGCACGCAAAATCTTCTCACCGAGCGCATCCACGACGCTTCGATCGAGATCGTGCCGCTGTTCGGCGCGCTCGACGCCGCGGTTCAGGACCGTGCGATCGCACCGCCGCCCAGGGGCCATCGCAAGGTCGTGCTGGCGACCTCGATTGCCGAGACTTCGCTGACCATCGAGGGGGTGCGGATCGTGGTGGATTCAGGTCTTGCGCGCATTCCGCGCTATGAGCCGGATATCGCCTTGACGAGGCTCGAGACGGTGCGGGCCTCGCGGGCCGCGGTGGACCAGCGCCGCGGCCGCGCCGGGCGCACCGAACCCGGCATCTGCTACCGGCTGTGGGACGAGCCGCAGACCGCCTCGCTCGCGGCCTATACGCAGCCGGAAATTCTGAGCGCGGACCTGTCGTCCCTGTTGCTCGATCTCGCACAATGGGGCGTCAGCGATCCGGCAAGCCTCGCCTTTCTCGATTCCCCGCCGGCGCCGGCCCTGAAGGAAGCGCGCGAACTGTTGCGTGAACTCGGCGCGCTCGATGCCGACGGGCGCATCACCGACGAAGGCAAGAGCCTGCGCGCGCTGGCATTGCCGCCACGGTTGGCGCGGATGATCGTGGATTCCCATCGGCTCGGTGCGGGCCGCACCGCCGCCGAGATCGCAACGGTTCTCACCGAACGCGGGCTCGGTGGTGATCATGTTGATCTGGATGTCCGGCTCGAGATGTTTCGCCGCGACCGCTCTCAGCGCGCCGAGGCCGCGCGCGGTCAGGCCCGGCGCTGGGCGGCGCAAGTAGCAGTCGACAACAAAGCCCGGCCTGAGGGCGAGGAGCCGCCGTCGAACGGCGTCATGCTGGCATTTGCTTTTCCCGATCGCGTGGCGAAGAACCGCGGCAATGGCAGTTTCGTCCTCGCCAATGGGCGTGGCGCCGCTATCGAGCCAACGTCCGCACTGTCGCGCGCGCCTTATGTCGCGGTCGCCGAACTCACGGGCACCGCCATGCAGGGCCGCATCCTCTTGGCCGCGCCGATCACGCAAGGTGAGATCGAAGCGCGGTTTGCCGATCAGATCGAAACTGCGGATGAGGTTTCCTTCGACCGCGGTGCGATGGCCTTGCGGTCGCGGCGCAGGAAATCCTTGCATGCGATCACCCTGTCGGAGGCGC
Source organism: Bradyrhizobium sp. (assembly GCF_035701725.1). Lineage (GTDB taxonomy): Bacteria > Pseudomonadota > Alphaproteobacteria > Rhizobiales > Xanthobacteraceae > Bradyrhizobium. Next base: position 2,793 of record NZ_DASSRP010000430.1, on the reverse strand, counting down.
CGCTGGCGATCGAACCGTCGGAGCAAACCGCGCGCATCCTTGCCGATGGCCTGATTGCGGCGGGGCTCGATCAGTTGCCGTGGTCGAAATCGACCAAGCAGTGGCGCGACCGCGTCATGTACTTGCGCGCCGCTGAAGGCGCTTCGCCGGATAATCCATGGCCGGATCTGTCGGACGATGCGCTGAAAGCCCAGCGCCAAACGTGGCTGGCGCCGGCACTGCTCGACAAGACCTCGTTGAAATCGTTCTCGGCCGCTGACTTGTCGGAAGCCTTGCAGGCGCTGCTGCCGTGGTCTTTGCGCGCGCGGCTCGACAAGGAGGCCCCGACGCATTTCGAGGCGCCGACGGGAACGCAGCTTGCGATCGATTACGAGGCCGAGCAAGGGCCGACCATTGCCGTTCGTCTGCAGGAGCTGTTTGGGCTGACCAGCCATCCCGCCATTGCCAGAGGCGCGATCCCGCTGGTGCTCGAATTGCTGTCGCCGGCGCACCGGCCGGTGCAGGTCACGCGCGACTTGCCGGGCTTCTGGCGCGGCAGTTATGCGGCGGTGCGCTCCGATCTGCGCGGCCGTTATCCGCGCCATCCCTGGCCGGAAGATCCGGCAAGCGCGATGCCGACGCGGCGGGTGAAACCCAAAGGCACTTGAATGGACGCGTGAAACGGCGTCGTAGCCTCCGCTCACCGCCAGTCGTGTATCCGTTAACCCTTCGCTCATCCTTTTCGCGAAAATTGCGCCCCGCGCGGAGTGCCGAAGGTCGTGGTTTTGTGGCGGCCATGCTCAAATCGGAAATCGTGCGAGTTCGAGTGCGGGTGGCGTGATGCGTAACATTATGATTTTTGCCGCGATCATGATCGGGCTTGGCACCTTCATGGCGCAGATGGCCGACAAGATCTCGCCGGCACCCGCTTCCGCCACGCCGTCAATTCGTTTGGCCGCACCGCCCGAGACGGCCGGCCAGCCCGGCCTTCGCACCCTCAGCGTTCCCCGTGACGGCCGCGGCCATTTTGCGACCGAAGGGCGGATCGACGGGCAGCGCATCGGCTTCATGGTCGATACCGGCGCTTCCGTGATTGCCTTGAACGAAAGCTCGGCGGCGCGGTTCGGGCTGCGCCCGTCGCGCAACGACTATCGGGCGACGGTGACGACCGCCAACGGGACCGTGAAGGCCGCGCCGACGCGACTCGCCATGGTCGAAGTCGGCGGCCTGATCGTGCGCGACGTCGACGCGATGGTGCTACCGGACGAGGCGTTGTCGGAGAACCTGCTTGGACTATCGTTCCTGTCGAAGCTGAAGCGGTTCGAATACGCCAACGGCAAGATGGTGCTGGAGCAGTAAGGCCCCTGGTGACCGACCCGGCCGCCCACGCCGCCTGCTTTTTCACTTTTTGGGAATGAGAGGGTGATCGAGTCGATCTTCGCGGCTCTGCATTCGCGCCAGAACTTCCTGAGCAAATCCACCCTAATTAATCATAACAAGACGGCTGTCCCGCCTTCCATCAGGCCGGCGCATTCGCTATGGCTTCGGCTGCATCGTTTGTATCCGACATAGGTCGTTCGCATGTTTCCCAAACCGAAGCCCGTACTGGTTCCCAACACCTATGCCTATGAGTCAGAGCCGATGGTGAAGGCGACCGGCTTTCGCGAATACGACGCGCGCTGGCTGTTCGGTAAGGAAATCAACCTGATGGGCGTGCAAGCGCTCGGCATGGGGCTGGGCGCGTTGATTGCCGAACTCGGCGTCAAACAAGAGGTTGTCACCGGCCATGATTTCCGCGGTTATTCGGCGTCGATTAAATACGCGCTGATCTCGGGCCTGCAGGCCGCAGGCTGCAAGGTTCACGATATCGGGCTTGCGATGACGCCGATGGCCTATTTCGCGCAGTTCGAGCTCGACGTGCCCTGCGTCGCGATGGTGACCGCCTCACACAACGACAATGGCTGGACCGGCGTCAAGATGGGCGCCAACCGGCCGTTGACCTTCGGCCCCGATGAAATGAGCCGGTTGAAAGCGATCGTGCTCAACGCCGAGTTCAAGAACAAGGCGGGCGGCTCCTATCAATTCCATGAGAATTTTCCGGCGCGCTATATCGCCGATCTGACCAAGCGGCCGAAGCTGAAGCGCAAGCTGAAAGCCGTGGTCGCCTGCGGCAACGGCACCGCGGGCGCCTTCGCGCCGCAGGTGATGGAGGCGATCGGCTGCGACGTCATTCCGCTCGACACCGAGCTCGACCACACCTTCCCGAAATACAATCCCAATCCCGAAGACATGGAAATGCTGCACGCGATTCGCGATGCGGTGCTGAAGCACAAGGCCGATGTTGGATTAGGCTTTGACGGCGACGGCGATCGCTGCGGCGTCGTCGACAATACCGGTGAGGAGATCTTTGCCGACAAGGTCGGCGTCATGCTGGCGCGCGACATGTCGGCGATCCACAAGGACGCGCAGTTCGTCGTCGACGTGAAGTCGACCGGGCTCTTTGTGACGGATCCGGTGCTGCAGAAACAGGGCGCGAGGGTCGATTACTGGAAAACCGGCCATTCCTACATGAAGCGCCGCACCCACGAGACGGCTGCGCTGGCGGGATTCGAAAAATCCGGCCACTTCTTCTTCAACAAACCCTACGGCCGCGGCTATGACGACGGGCTGGTGTCGGCGATTGCCGTTTGCGACATGCTCGACCGCGCGCCGTCGAAGTCGATGGCCGATTTGAAGAACGATCTGCCGAAGACCTGGTCGTCGCCGACCATGTCACCGCATTGCGCGGACGAGACCAAGTATGGCGTCGTCGAT
>NZ_DASSRP010000429.1:0-13219 GCF_035701725.1 Bradyrhizobium sp. | reverse complement strand
TTCCAGCGGCGTCGCATTACCGGACAACACGTTCATCGGCACCGCCACCAACATGTAGAGCAGGCCGAGCTGCGGCATCGACCGCGCCACCGTTCCCAGGAACAAGCCGATCGAGGTGGCAAAGAACAAATAGAGGACGGCGCCGACCATGAACAGCGGAATCGAACCGGCGATCGGGATGCCGAGCAGCAGCCGCACGACCAAGTAGAGCGACGCGCCGGCCGCCAACGCAATCAGCAGTCCATTCGCCCATATCTTCGACATCGCGATCTCGAACGGGCTCAGAGGCATCACCATCAGATGATCCATCGTGCCGTGTTCGCGTTCTCGAACCAGGGCGGCGCCGGCCATGATAATCGCCAGAAGCGTAACGCTGGAAATGATCCCCATGACGCTCGTGAACCAGGCGGTCGCGACATTCGGATTGAATGCAATTCTGATCGCCAGGTTCACGGGCGCCTGCGGCGCAGTTTCCGCGTGGGACACGAACTGGGCGATTTCGGTATTGATGATCTCGCCGGCATAGCCCGAACCAAGTCCGGCCTGAACCATCGCGGTCGCGTCAACCTGGAGCTGGATTTGTGGTTGGCGCCCGCTCAGAACGTCGCGCTGAAAGTTCGGCGGGATATCCAGCACGAAAGTGAAAGTTCCCACATTCATCAGATGTTCGACGTCGCCCAGCGCCAGCGCGACGGGCGGTTTGAAGTAAGGCAACAGAAATGCGTGACCGATCCGCCTCGATAACTCGGACTGATCCTCGTCCACGATTCCGATCGAGGCGTGATATAGTTCCTGCGAGTTGCTTTGCGCCTGGCTGATGACAGCTAGCGAAAATGAATAGATCACGAAGCCGAGCAGTACCCAGTCACTCAGCGCGCTGCGCAGTTCTTTGGTGCCGAGCCAGAAGATATTGCTGAGGGTTCGCATCGAACTCTAACGCTCCTGCTTGCGAAGCAACAACAGGCTGATGGTTGTCAGCGCCGGAACGAACACGATCAGCATCAGAATGCTCGATCCGAGGTCGGCAAATCCGAGACCCTTGGTAAAGGCGCCGACGCTGATCGGGCGGTAGTAGCTCATCGGAAAGCAGAGCCCGATCAATTGAGCCATGCCCGACAGCGAGGACACCGGCGTCATCATGCCTGAAAACTGCTGCGCGGGCAGAATGGTGAGAATGGCGGTCCCGAACAGCGCCGCGATCTGCGAGCGGCAAAATGTCGAGATCAGCATGCCATAGCCGGTGGTCGTGAAAACATAGATCGCGGAGCCGATGGCAAGCGCCAGAAAGCTGCCCTTCAAGGGGACCTGGAACAGGAAGACCGCCATCAAGAGCATCACGACGAAGTTGATCAGGGCGACGGCGACGTAGGGAAGCTGCTTGCCCAGCAGAAATTCGAGCCGCGTCACCGGAGTGACGTAGAGATTGATAATCGATCCAAGTTCCTTTTCGCGGACCACCGCAAGCGCCATCAGGATGGCGGGAAACAACGCAAGCATCATCGCCAGCGTCGACGGCACCATCGCAAAGACGCTGTCGAAATCCTGGTTATATTTGAAACGCACTTCGACGCCGGCCGCCGGCGGCGGCATCGGCTGCGTCGTCTTGATGACCGGATCGCTCAAATAGAGCTGATGTATGCCCTGCAAATAGCCGCGTATGGTCTCCGCGCGAAACGGCATCGCGCCATCGATCCAGGCCGATACCCAGACCGGGCCGCCTTTCTTGAGGTTCACGCCAAAGTTCGGCGGGATCTCGATGCTTGCATCGATATCGGCATTCTTGAGACGCCGATCGAGGTCGCCATAATTGGTGATCGGCCGTTTTTCGACGAAATACGGCGATCCACGCAGTTCTTCCAGATAGGCGCGGCTTTCCGGCGTTTGGTCGCGGTCGAGAACGGCGAAGCTGAGATTATTGACGTCCGTCGAGATACCGAGGCCGAAAACCAGCATCAACAGCGCGGTGCCGAACAGGGCGAAGCCGAGCCGGATGCGATCGCGCAGCAGCTCAAGGCTTTCCCGAATGGTGTAGGCGAACAACCTTTGCGGGCTGAAAAGCGGATCACGCCGCGATTCCAACGCGGGTCTCGCCGCAGGCGCTTCAGCCGGCGTTCGGTCGATCGGCGTTGCTTCAATCGGCTCTTCCCGTTCGAGAAAGCGGATGAAGGCTTCTTCGAGCGTCGAGGCGGCCTTTGACTTGATCAGGCCTTCAGGAGTGTCGGTCGCAAGCACGCGCCCGTTGTGCATGAGGGAGAGACGGTCACAACGCGCCGCCTCGTTCATGAAATGCGTCGACACGAAGATGGTGATGCCCTGATTTCGCGACAGGTCGATCAGCAGCGCCCAGAACTGATCGCGTGCCATGGGATCGACCCCCGACGTCGGCTCGTCGAGAATCAGCAATTCCGGTTTGTGAACGACGGCAACGGCCAGCGATAGACGCTGCCGGATGCCAAGGGGAAGCTCGGAAGCGAGCTGGTCCATGTTGTCGGCGAGGTCGCATTTCTCGACCAGCTCCGCGATCCGCTCATCGGCAAAGCCGCGCGGCAGTTGAAAGAGGCGCGCATGCAAAGAGAGGTTTTCGCGAACCGTCAGTTCGCCGTAGAGCGAGAAGGATTGAGACATGTAGCCAACCCGGCGTCGGGCCGCGAGACCGCCGGCCTGCATCGCCTGGCCGAAGATCAGCGCCTCGCCCCCCGAAGGCGGCAACAGGCCCGTCAGCATCTTCATCGTCGTTGTCTTGCCCGAGCCGTTCGAGCCGACAAAGCCAAAGATCTCGCCGCGCCGAATTGAGAAGTTCACCTGATCCACCGCCGTAAAGTCGCCGAAACGGCACGTCAGCTGTTTGGCGACGATGACGGGCTCGGCAGCAGAATCGAGCAGCGGGGTAGTCGCCGCGGGGGTGCTGCTCTGACGCTTCGGCAGAAGGGCGACGAAAGCTTCTTCGATCGAACCGGTTCCGGTCTTGGCCTTGAGCTCCGACGGCGAGCCGCTGGCCAGAATCCTGCCGTCGTTCATGCCGATCAGCCAATCGAAGCGCTCGGCTTCCTCCATGTAGGCGGTTGCAACGATCACGCTCATTCCGGCGCGCCGACGGCGCAAGCGGTCGATGAGGTCCCAGAATTGCCGACGCGACAGCGGATCGACGCCTGTCGTGGGCTCGTCGAGGATCAAGAGGTCCGGATCGTGAATCAGCGAACAGCACAGCCCGAGCTTCTGTCGCATCCCGCCCGACAGCTTCTTGGCGGGCCGATCCGCGAACGGTGCAAGCCCCGTGCTTTGCAGAAGCTCTTCAATCCGCCAGGCGCGTTGATCCCTGGATTGCGAGAACAGTCTGGAGAAAAACTCGATGTTCTCCTTCACGCTCAGATCGGGATAGAGATTCTTGCCGAGTCCTTGCGGCATGTAGGCGATGCGCGGACAGACCGAGGCCCGGGCCGCGGCGCTGGCAATGTCCACACCCAGAACCTGCGCCTCGCCTTGCTGGATCTGCCGCGCGCCCGCCAGAATGGCGAGCAGGGACGATTTGCCGACGCCGTCGGGTCCGATCAATCCGACCAACCGGCCGGCGGGCAAGGAGATACAGACCTGGTCGAGTGCCGTCACCGAGCCGTAAAGATGGGACAGATCGGAGACGATGGCGACCGCAGTGTCGCCATCGTTCATGGCTTGCCCTGCAGGTTGTCAGGCCATTTGATCGCCGCGTCCCAGCGAACATAGCCGACGCCGGGCAATCCGCTTCGGATTGCATCGGCATGCGCGGCGAGCCGCTCCGGATCGATGCGTAGCCGGATGCGAAACATCAATTTGTCACGCTCGGTCTTGGTTTCGACCGTCTTCGGCGTGAACTGGGCCTGGCTTGCGACAAAGGACACCTTCGCCGGGATCGGATGATCCGGATAGGCGTCGAGAACAATTCTGCTGTCTGCGCCAACCTTGACCTTGCCCGCCTCGAGCGTTGGCAGATAGATGTCCATGTAGACGTAGGACAGATCCAGCATCGTGAAGACCTTGCCGCCCGCCGGGATAACTTCGCCGATATTGGCGAGGCGATATTGAATCCGTCCAGGCTTGGGTGCGGTCAGGGTGTTGTCGTTGATTTGCACCCGGTAGAAACCCGCGTCGTGCTCGGCGGCTTCGAGCGCATGCTGTAAAAGCAGAAGTCTGGCATTTGCCGCATTGAAACTGGCCGTCGCGCTGTCAAGCTGTTGCTGACGCTGATCGGCCGTTTCCTGCGTGGCCCAACCGTTCTTGAGCAGCGTCCGGGTGCGATCCATTTCCTGCTCTGCCAGCTTTCGCTGCGTTTCCTGCTGGTTGAGATTCGCCTGCGCCTCGTCGACCGCGCGCCGCGCCTGCCGAATCTGCGCCTCCGACTTCGAAAGCGACTGCTGGAGGTCGCTGGTATCCATACGCGCCAAAACCTGCCCCGGTCCCACCATGTCGCCGATATCGGCCATGAGCTCTGCCACCCGGCCGGCAAGCTTGGTATCGATATCGATCTGATCCGCTTCGATCCGGCCGTTGCCGAGGCTGATGCCGACCGGAAGCGGAGGATGGGCCATCTTCCAGAGGAAGTACCCTGTGCCGCCGGCGCCCGATAGCAAGACAAGCAGCACGACCCAGATCCGCCGCGACCAGCTTCGCCTTTTTTGGATGACGGCAAGATGCTGCGAAGTCAGCGGCGCCAGCGGCGGCGACTCCTGCGGCTTGAGCGCCTTGGCTGCCAACTCATCGGAAACTTGCATGTTCGGTGCCTGGATTGCATTGATTGTTTCGAGATTGCATCGCACCATGTTTTCACGGTTTGACTTGGCTCAATTTCGCGTGCCGTTCCCTTAAGAATCCGAGGCAAGGACGCGCGTTGATCTTGCTCAACTGCCGCTTGGGCTGGCTTGGTATGAAAGTCGAATGACGCACCGAACGCTACAATTGACATTCGCGATCGTGTTGTTCGGAAGTGCTGCGGGTTTTACGCAAGACGCGGAACTCGGAAAGCGTCTGACCGAGCGATGGTGTGCCGATTGCCATGCCGGCAGTGGGCACTCGGCGAAAGCCAGGCAAGTGATTCCGTTCGAGGCGATCGCCGCTAAACCAGGCGTCAACGCCGAACTGATCGCCAACTTCCTGATGCTTCCGCATTCGGCGATGCCAAATCTGCCGATCAGGCGAAGCGAAGCGGAGGACATCGCAGCTTTCATCATGCAGATGAAGAAATGACCACTGCAAAGCCTCGAGCGCAATGCTCTCGTCTCAGGTGATCGCGCGGTTGTGCTCTGCGACTTTTATTGCTTGCCCTGTGGCGTAAACAGCTGATCTCCAAACGGCTGCTGCCCGGTCGGAACGCGGATCACGACGAATGGCCGTGCCATCGAAGCGTGACAGCCGTTGCAGTCTGCGGTGAGTTCCGAATACGCTTTCGAGAATTGCTTGCCGTCCTTTGCCGCGATCGCCTCATCGAGGGAATGAAGCGGCTTTGCCATCGTTGTCACGTTGCTGACCGGGATGCCGGCATAGAACATCGCCGCATCCACCAGACCTGCCTCGAGCTGGCGCGCTTCGAACTTGGCGAGCTCCCAATTGGCGGCTTTGCCCGCATACCAGATTTTGATGTGACGGGCCTGTATTGTGCCCATGATGTCAGCAAGGTGCGGCACATGATCTTCAGGCAACGCGAACGATGCGGGTGCCAAGGTAAGTGGGACTGAAAGGCCAGCGGCCACTAACGTGCTTATCAGGATTCGTTTGGCTCCCATGCTGCTCATCCGGGTCCGTATTTCGCTGTTGGTGCGGATACGATAAATCGACGGCAAATATCCGGTTTGAGCTACGTCAATCGCAGGCGGGCTGTTTCATTGGCTGCACGCGCCTTTATCCTGCGGGCGCGCAGATCCGATAGCCGACCCCGAAAAGCAGTGCGCGATTCGCGCGGGCCGTGGGGCGAGGAAATCTTAAAACGCCGTTAAGTCCGGCTTTCGGATTTCTTCACGGCTCCGTTAACCGCTGCTTTGCGATTGTGGGCGAAAATCGCCTGCACAAGAATCAGCCAGCTTGTTGCACTCGTTTCGCCCAGCGGCCTGCCCAGGGCCGCGGGGGTCGCGCTGGCGCGCGCGGGATCTTACGATGTCCAGATTGTCCATTCGCTTCAAGATACTGACGGTTTTGACCGTCCTGGTTCTGTCGCTCGCCGGCGTTGGCGTGACGGCGATCACCACGATGCAGAACATCAACGCCCATACGGTCGAAATCTCGCAGAACTGGCTGCCCAGTGTCCGCGCCCTTGGCTCGCTGCGGGCCGACATCAACGAGCTGCGCGTCGCGCTTCGTCTGCACCTGATGCAGGACACGGCCGAGGGCAAGGACAGCGCCGAGAAGCGGATCGCTTCGCTGCTCGAGCGCATCGACCACACCCGCAAGGCCTATGAGCCCCTGATCAACTCGACTGAACAGCGCGCGCTCCACGACCAATGGGGCAAGGGATGGTCGGAATACATGGCCGGCGTGCAGGACGTCATGAACCTGTCGCGCAAGGCGGTCGGCCACTTCCCGGCCGACGCCAACGAGCTGCTGCAGACCAAGGTCGCGAAGATGGCGCAGGCGGCCGATCCGATTTTGCTCAAGGAGATTGAGCTCAATAATCAGGGAGCCGAGGCCGAGACGAGGAAAGCGGCTGATAGCTACAACACCATTTTTCGCGTGCTGGTCGGCATCATCGTCACCGCGGTGCTGTTGGCCGTTGCGGCCGCATACTACCTGATCCAGGACGTCTCACGCGGCATCGCCTCGATCATTCGGCCGATGCAGGCGCTCGGGAAGGGCGAACTTACGGCCGAGGTCCCGCATCGCGGCGAGCGGACCGAGATCGGTTCGATGGCCGATGCGTTGCAGATCTTCAAGCAAGCGCTGATCGAGAAGAAGGCTGCCGACGAGGCGGCGGCGCACGAAGCCGAGATCAAGGTCGAGCGGGCCCGCCGGGTCGACCAGATCACGCGCAACTTCGAGGTTATGATCGGCGAGGTCGTCGAAACCGTCTCGTCGGCCTCCATCGAGCTCGAAGCGTCCGCAACTTCGCTGAGCGGCACCGCACAACGCGGCCAGGAGCTTGCGACGGTGGTTGCCGCCGCATCCGAGGAAGCCTCGACCAACGTGCAGTCGGTCGCCTCGGCGACCGAGGAATTGTCGTCGTCGATCACGGAGATCTCCAGGCAGGTGCAGGAATCGGCGCGGATGGCCGCCGAGGCGGTCCAGCAGGCGTCGCGCACCAATGAGCGCGTCAACGAGCTGTCGCGCGCCGCCTCCCGCATCGGCGATGTCGTCGAGCTGATCAACAGCATTGCCGGGCAGACCAATCTCTTGGCGTTGAACGCCACGATCGAGGCGGCGCGTGCCGGCGAGGCCGGCCGCGGTTTCGCGGTGGTGGCCTCGGAAGTCAAGGCGCTGGCCGAGCAGACCGCGAAGGCAACCGGCGAGATCGGGGCGCAGGTGTCGGGCATCCAGACCGCGACGCATGAATCGGTCGGAGCGATCCAGGAAATCGGTAGCGCCATCGAACGGCTCTCGGAAGTGTCTTCGGCGATTGCGGCAGCGGTCGAACAGCAGGGCGCCGCCACTCAGGAAATCTCGCGCAACGTCCAGCAGGCCTCGATCGGAACGCAGGAAGTCTCCTCCAACATCACCGACGTGCAGCGTGGCGCGGTCGACACCGGCTCGGCTTCGGGCGAGGTGCTCTCCGCCGCCAAGTCGCTGGCCGCCGACAGCACGCGGCTGAAGGTCGAGGTTGCCCAGTTCCTGGAGGCGGTGCGCGCGGCCTGAGTAAGCGGCGTGCCCGCGTCGTTTCCGACGCAGTGCGCGGTTCGCCGCGCGCGTCAGCCCGCCGCGGTGAACCACGGCACCAGCGTTGAGATGCGGGGCATCGCCTGCGCCACGATCGTGCTGCGGGCAATATCGGCAATGCGAGGCGCCAGCGACGACAGATCGCCGCGCCGCGTCACCAGCAGCAGTTCGCGGGAGAAGCCGGGGCCGGGCAGCGGCAGCACGGCGACATTGGCCGCGTGAGCTATTCCCTGCAGCAGGCAGAGCGGCGTGGTGATCGCCACGCCCATTCCAATCGAGACCATCGCGATCAGGCTGTCGGAGGTGTCGAACTCGAAGGCGCGCGGCGCACGAACGCCTAAGCGATTAAGGTGCCGCTCGACCTGGGCGCCCACGTAAGAGCGCTCGCTATGGCGCACCAGACGGCAGCGTTCGAGAATTGTTTCGAGCTCCAATTCGCCGAGTTCGGCGGCGAGGTGGCGCGGCGCGACCAGGAGATAGGGCTCGCGGTAGAACGGAAACCGTTCGACGTCGTCGAGGTCCTCCATCGCATCGCAGGTGATCGCCGCGTCGATGGTGTGACGCACCAGAGCTTCTGCGTGCGAGCCCGCCAGGCCCGACCAGGCGGTGAGGCTGAGCGCCATCGCGCCGGTCGCGAGTTCCTTGACGAGATAGGCGCCGACCGTGCCGGCATAGGAATCGACGAGGCCAAGCCGCAGGTCGACCCGTTCCGGCAGGGCTGCCGCCGCGCGCAGCGCATCGAGCAGGTTGCCGAAGTCGCGATTGATGTCATGGAAGCGGTTGGCAAGGATGCGGCCGGCCCGCGTCGCCTTGAGCGGCCGGCGGCTCCGGTCTACCAGCGTAACGCCGGTTGCGGCTTCGGCCCGGCGCACCGCCTGCGACACCGCCGATTGGGTGATGCCGTAGCGCTGCGAGGCTTCCAGCATGCTGCCGGTCTCGGCGACCGCCGCCACGATCTGCAAGCTTCGGAGATCCAGTTGATCACCCATTTGGCCCCTAACTTAAGCGCAGCTTACGCTGAACATTAATTTTACTTCAGAGTGGACAAAAACCTTGTCGAATTTGCCACTTTTGGTCAATTCGAATCCATGTCCATTGATTGAGCGGAGCCGCCTTCCATGACCGACAAAGCCGATTTCGTCGTGGTCGGGCTTGGCGCCATGGGCAGCGCCACCCTTTATCAATTGGCCAAGCGCGGCGTCGATGTCATCGGATTGGACCGTTTTGCGCCCCCGCACCGGATGGGGTCGAGCCATGGCGAAACCCGGATCACGCGGCAAGCGGTCGGCGAGGGCGGCAACTATGCGCCGCTGGTTCTCAATTCACACCGGATCTGGCGCGAGCTCGAAGCCGAGACCGGCGAGAAGCTCTTGAATGCGTGCGGCGTGCTGGTCATGGGGCCGGGCTCGGGCCAAACCTCGCATCACGGCAAGCCGGACTTTGTCATTCGTTCGATCGAAGTGGCCAAAGAGTTCGGCATCGCCCACGAGGTGATCGATGGCGCCGAGGTCGGCCGTCGCTTTCCGCAATTCCTCGGCCTTTCCGGGACCGAGAAGGCCTACTTCGAACCCGGCGGCGGCTACGTCTTTCCGGAACGCTGCGTCTCGGCGCAATTGAGCCGCGCCGCGCAGTTGGGCGCGCAAATCCGAACCGGCGTCGAGGTTCTTTCCATCACCGACGATGGCATGGTTCGCCTCGAAACCTCCGGCGGCGCGATCGAGGCCAAGCAGGCGGTGATCACGGCCGGGAGCTGGACGGCGCCGCTCTTGGGCGCGCCGTTCGATTCCCTGCTGACCGTCAGCCGCCAGGTTCTTCACTGGTACGAGCTCGACGATCTCGCGGCCTATGGACCCCAGTCGCCGGCCTTCATCTGGATGCATGGCGCAACCGATGTCGATTATTTCTACGGTTTTCCGCCGCTGCCCGGCGAGCGCAGCATCAAGATCGCGACCGAGCAATATGAGACGCGGACCACCGCGGACACCGTCAATCGCGAGGTCGAGCGATCGGAGTCGGAAGAGATGTATCGCAAGCACCTCAAGGGGCGGCTTGCGGGCGCCACCGCCCGCGTCAGCCAGGCGGCCGCTTGTCTTTACACGACCACGCCCGATCGGGGTTTCATCATCGATCGTCACCCGCATCTTGACCACCTGTTCGTGGTTTCGGCATGCTCGGGCCACGGCTTCAAGCACTCGGCCGGTATCGGCTACGCCGTTGCCGAACGGTTGACCGGCGGCCGCAACCAGATCGACCTGTCCGGCTTTTCGGTCGCGCGGTTCGAATAGTTCGACATCAAGAGGCGAGGTCCCATGCGAGAGTTTATCCGCCTTCCGATCATCGGCATCGCACTCGTTCTGCCTTTCGTCCTCGGGCTCGCCGCTGCCGAGGCCGCCGACGGGATCGACGCCATCAAGCAGCGGGGAACGCTGATCGTCGGCGTCAAGGCCGACTACAAGCCGTTCGGCTTCCGCGATCCGCAAGGCAATATTGTCGGGCTCGAGCCGGATCTTGCCGGCGACGTCGCCAAACGGCTCGGCGTCAAGCTCGAGCTCGTTCCCGTCGTCGCCTCCAATCGCATCGAGTTCCTGCAACAGGGCAAGATTGACGTGCTGATCGCCACCATGTCGGACAAGCCGGAGCGACGCCGCGTCGTCCAGGCGATCGAGCCGCTTTATTATGCCGACTACGTCAACATCCTGCTCAACAAGAAGGCCGGCATCAAGGATTGGAGCGAGCTGAAAGGCAAGGCGGTCTGCGCCACCTCCGGCGCCTGGTACAACAAGGACGTGGCGCGGCAGTATGGCCCGGAGATCGTCTCGTTCGACGGATCGGAAAAACCGCTCTATGCCATGAAGCAGGGCAACTGCATCGGCTATCTCTACGACCAGACCTTCCTGCAGGGCAAGCTGCTCGACGACGAATGGAAGAACGACTACGCGCTGCCGCTCAAGGGCATCCTTGAAGCGCCCTGGATGATCGCGGTCGCGCTCGGCAATACCAGCCTGCAGACCATGCTCGAGGACACCACCAAGGACTGGATGAAGACCGGCTTCATCGTCGACGAGGAGAAGAAGTGGGGCGTCCAGCCGACCGAATACTCGCAGGCGATGCACGAGAAATATAAAGGCGCCAAGTAGAACAGGGCCGCGGGGGACGTGAGTGCGGCGATGGACGCGATTCCGGAATGGTTCAGGCACCTCTACGAATCGACCGGGCTGAACTTCACGGTCTTCTATGACGCTTACGACTGGGATCGCTACCTCAATGGCGTGAAGATGACGCTGCTGCTCAGCGTCACCACCATCATCTTGAGCCTTGTACTTGGCGCCGTGGGCGCGCTGATCCAGAGCGGTCCGTCGCGGCTGTTGCGCAGCCTCGTCAACGGTTTCGTCGTGGTCTTTCGCAACACGCCGCCGCTGGTTCAGCTGTTCTTCTTCTATTTCGGGCTCGGCACCATGCTGCCGGCGACCGAGACCGCGGGCGGCATGCGCGAACCGCTGCTCAACAACGTGCAGTGGGCGATCATTTCGCTGTCGCTGTTTGCGGCCGCCTTCAACGTCGAAATCTTTCGGTCGGGCATCGAGGCGGTGCCGAGGACGACGATCGAGGCGGCCGAGGCGCTGGGCTACACGCGCTTCAAGGCCTATCGCCATATCGTTCTGCCGCTCGCGATCCGTGTCTGCCTGCCGGCGTTGAACAATAACCTTGTCAATCTCTTGAAGACGACGACGCTGGCCTACGCGATCGCGGTGCCCGAAACGCTTTATGCGCTCAAGCAGATCTGGTCGGAATCGCAGAACGTGCTGGAGATGATGATCCTGCTGCTCGCCACCTATGGCGTGCTGGTCGGCATATTGGTCTGGCTGATGCAGCGCTGGGAACGGGCGATGTACATTCCAGGGTATCACCGATGACGGTGCGCGAGTTCGAGCGCGATCGCATGCCGGTGCTGCTGCCGTTCAATCTCCGCCCGCAGCCGCTACAGTTCCGGCCGCGCGTCGTCGCCTCTGCCTTGCTGTGCGCGAGCCTGTGTCTGTTCGTCTCGGCGGCGTCGGCGCAAGGCGGCAAGACTGCGCTGCCGGCCATCGAGGTGATCGCGAAGTGGGCACCGCTGCTGCTCACGGGGTTTGGTTTCAATATTCTGATCTCGGCGCTTTCGATGCTGCTGGGAACGATCGCCGGGCTTGGCCTCGGCCTCGGGCTGTTGTCCGAGTTCTTCGCGATCCGGCAAGCGAGTTGGCTGGTGACGCAGGTGTTCCGGAACGCGCCCTGGCTCGTGCTGTTGTTTTTTGTGATGTTTCTGGTGCCGTTCCAGGTCACGTTGTTTGGCCTGCGCATTCCGTTGCCCGATTGGATCAAGGCGACGGGGGGCTTTGCCCTTCCGGTGATGGCCAATGTCGCGGAGGTGGTGCGCGGGGCGGTCCGCTCGGTGCCTTCGACGCAATGGGAAGCGGCCGATTCGCTGGCCTTCACCCGGCGCCAGATCATGTGGCGCATCATCCTGCCGCAATGCATCAAGCGAATGCTGCCGCCCTGGATGAACATCTACTGCATCGTCGCGATGTCGACGGTGCTGGCCTCGATCGTCGGCGTATCCGAGATGCTGACCCTCACCGCGCAGGTGCATGCGGCCGAGGGCGGCCGCCCCGAACTGTTCGCGCCGCTCTACGGCTTCGCGCTGCTCTGCTTTTTTCTCTATTGTTATCCGATCAATCTGTGGACCGCTTACCTCGAGCGGCGCTTCCAAACCGGTTGAGGTTTGACCACTCATGACATCAGCCTGGACCGCGGACCAACCGATCGTGACCTGCACCGACGTGTGCAAATCATATGGCACGTTCGAAGTGCTCAAGGGCATCACCTTCTCCGTCCGCAAGGGCGAGGTGGTCTGCATTATCGGTCCCTCGGGCTCGGGAAAGTCGACGCTGATCCGCTGCATCAACGCGCTGATCCCCATCACCTCGGGCAGCATTCAGGTCGAGGGCATCGATGTCGGCGATCCCAGGCTCGACAAGCTGGCGCTGCGGCGCAAGGTCGGAATGGTGTTTCAGCAATACAACCTGTTTCCGCACAAGACCGCGCTCGAGAACGTCATGATGGCCCCGATCCATGTGCTCCGTCAGGAGCGCAAGGCGGTCGAGGAGCGGGCCAGGGGGTTGCTCGCCAAGGTGCGCCTCGCCGGCAAGGAGAACAGCTATCCCGGCGAGTTGTCCGGCGGCCAGCAGCAACGCGTCGCCATCGCCCGCTCGCTCGCCATGCGGCCGGACGTAATGCTGTTCGACGAAGTCACCGCGGCGCTCGATCCGGAGACGGTCAAGGAGGTGCTGGTGACGATCCGCGAACTGGCGGAAGAAGGCATGACATGCATGCTGGTCACCCACGAAATGGG
>NZ_DASSRP010000428.1:0-13519 GCF_035701725.1 Bradyrhizobium sp. | reverse complement strand
TTCGCGAAGTCCGACGAGATCATGGCCCGCAATTCGCGCCGTGCCGTGCGGGCGCCGCGCATCATGTCCCGATACTATGGTTCCATTCTGGGATTGCTTGTTGCGCGCGGGTTCGCTAACCCCCGCACGCCGGTGCGCCTGAACAAGGTTGCCAAGCTGGCCATTGTGCTGCGCTACGGCCTGTTCTGATCCCAAAACCTCTTTCCAAAAGCCTCTCACCCAATCGTCCGATGCAAAGAGTTGCCCATATCGTTGGTGCGGGAATCTCAGGCCTGTCGGCCGCCGTGAGGCTCGCGAATGCGAACTTCAAGGTCCGCGTCTATGAGGCCACGCAGCAGGCGGGCGGGCGCTGCCGTTCCTACTTCGATGCTGCAACCAATTTGACCATCGATAACGGTAACCATCTTCTGCTGTCGGGTAACCATCACGCTTTGGCTTACGCCAGGTCGATCGGCACCGAAGCGGGGCTGGTGGGTCCGAAGCGTGCCCAGTTTCCCTTTGTCGATCTGGCGACCGGCAAACGCTGGCAGCTCGATCTCGGCGATAGCCGCCTGCCGTTATGGTTATTTGATCCGCAGCGGCGGGTGCCGGACACTTCGGTAAGCGACTATCTGGCGCTGATGCCATTGATCTGGTCGTCGCCGTCGCGATTAGTCGGCGATGCCATTCCCTGCAAGGGGACGCTGTACCAGCGCCTGGTGCAGCCGCTGCTGCTGGCCGCGCTCAACGTTGATCCGCCGGTCGGTTCGGCGGGCCTCGCGGGTGCCATCGTGCGGGAAACGCTGCTTGCGGGCGGACAGGCCTGCCGGCCGCTGATCGCGCGCGAGGGCCTGAGCGCCGTGCTGGTCGAGCCGGCGATCAAGCTGTTGCAGGACAAAGGCGCCGACGTCCGCTTTGGCTGGGAATTGCGCGGCTTTGGCAGCGCGGCCGGCCAGGTCAATGAGCTCAACTTCGGCGATGAGAAGGTCGCGCTTGCGCCCTCCGACGTGGTCGTCTTGGCGGTGCCGCCGCGGTCCGCGTCCTCGCTGCTGCCGGGCCTGAAGACGCCGACGAAATTCAAGGCGATTGTGAACGGCCATTTCCGCTTCGACCCGCCCAAGGGCGCTCCTGCGATCCTGGGGGTCGTGGGAGGGCTGGTGGAGTGGGTGTTCGCGTTCCCCCAGCGCCTGTCGATCACCATCAGCGGCGCCGACCGGCTCGTCGACATGCCGCGTGAGGAACTGGCCCAGGCGCTCTGGCGCGACGTCTGCCAGGCGACCGGGGTCTCGGGCGAGTTGCCCCCTTGGCAGATCGTGCGGGAGCGCCGTGCCACATTTGAGGCGACCCCCGAACAGAACGCCCTGCGGCCGGGGGCCAAAACCGCCTTCAAAAACCTGTTTCTTGCCGGCGACTGGACTGATACGGGGTTGCCGGCCACCATCGAAGGGTCGGTGCGGTCGGGTGACCGCGCGGCCGATCTCGTCCTCGCCATGGCCTGAACCGGGCCCGGCGCGGAACCGCCGGCGCGGCCAAAAGACAGTGCAATGAATAAAGGGATGTCGGGCATTATGCCTTCCGCGACCAACACAGCCGCAATCGATGATGTGGATGGGCTCGAGGCGAGCATTCGCTCGGCGACGCAGGCGCTGCTCGGTTTTCGGCAGTCCGACGGCCACTGGGTCTTTGAGCTCGAGGCCGACTGCACGATTCCAGCGGAGTATGTGCTACTCCGGCATTATCTCGCCGAGCCGGTCGATGCCGTGCTGGAAGCCAAGATTGCCCGGTATCTCAGGCGCATTCAGGGCGCCCATGGCGGCTGGCCGCTGGTCCATGACGGCGCCTTCGATATGAGCGCGAGCGTCAAGGCCTACTTTGCCCTGAAGATGATCGGCGATTCCATCGACGCCCCGCATATGGTGCGAGCGCGCGAGGCGATCCATGCGCGCGGCGGCGCGAGCAAGAGCAACGTTTTCACGCGGTTCATGTTTGCGCTGTTCGGCGTGACGACCTGGCGCGCAACGCCGGTCTTGCCGGTCGAGATCACGTTGCTGCCGATGTGGTCGCCGTTCCATCTGAACAAGATTTCCTATTGGGCGCGGACCACGCTGGTGCCGCTGCTGGTGCTGGCGGCGCTAAAGCCGCGAGCCAAGAATCCCAAGTGCGTCGGGATCGACGAACTGTTCCTCGAAGACCCGCGCTCGGTCGGGATGGTGTCGAAGGCGCCGCACCAGAGCTGGAGCTGGTTCCTCCTGTTCGACACGCTGGATCGCATATTGCGCCTGATCGAGCCGCTGTTTCCCAAGCGCCTGCGCGCACGCGCGATCGAGGCGGCCGTGGCCTTCACCGAGGAGCGGCTGAATGGCGAGGACGGGGTCGGAGCGATCTTCCCGCCGATGGCCAACGCGGTCATGATGTATGACGCGCTTGGCAAAGGCGCGGACTATCCGCCGCGCGCCACCCAGCGGCGGGGGCTCGACAAGCTCCTGGTGATCGGTGAGGACGAGGCCTATTGCCAGCCCTGCGTCTCGCCGGTCTGGGACACGGCGCTGACCTGCCATGCGTTGCTCGAAGCGGGGAGCGATGAGGCGGTCGGGCCGGCCAAACAGGGCCTGGACTGGCTGCTGCCGCGACAGGTTCTGGACGTCAAAGGGGACTGGGCGGTCAAGGCGCCGAACACCCGTCCCGGCGGTTGGGCGTTCCAGTACAACAATGCCCATTACCCCGACCTCGACGACACCGCCGTCGTCGTGATGGCCATGGATCGCGCCCGTCACGGCGTCGCCAACCCCGCCTATGACGCGGCGATCGCCCGTGGGCGCGAGTGGATCGAGGGTATGCAGAGCAGGGACGGGGGGTGGGCCGCCTTCGACGTCAACAACCTCGAATATTACCTGAACAACATTCCGTTCTCCGATCACGGGGCCTTGCTGGACCCGCCGACCGAAGACGTCACCGCCCGCTGCATCTCCATGCTCGCCCAATTGGGGGAAACCGCCGGGAATCCGGCCGTGGCGGCCGGGATTGACTACCTGCGCCGGACCCAGCTGGCGGAGGGGTCCTGGTACGGCCGCTGGGGCCTGAATTATATTTACGGCACCTGGTCGGTGCTGTGCGCGCTGAATGCCGCTGGCGTGGCGCACGGCGATCCAATGGTCCGCAAGGCGGCGGACTGGCTGGTGTCAATCCAGAATGCCGATGGCGGCTGGGGGGAGGATGCCTCCAGCTACCGACTCGACTATAAGAAATTCGACGGCAAATATGACGGCGGCCCGTCGACAGCCTCGCAAACGGCATGGGCCTTGCTTGGCCTGATGGCGGCGGGCGAGGTCGAAAATCCGGCCGTTGCCCGTGGTGTCGCGTATCTTATGACCACACAGACCGAAAAGGGCTTGTGGGATGAGCAGCGCTATACCGCTACAGGCTTTCCTCGGGTATTTTATCTGCGCTATCATGGTTATTCGAAATTCTTTCCGCTCTGGGCGTTGGCGCGGTACCGGAATTTGCGAAAGACCAACAGCAGGGTGGTAGGGGTCGGGATGTGAAGTTGGGGGCAGGGGTAAGAACGTCCGTGGGTAAGGTGGACCCGCGGCCGGTGCTCATTGTGACTGGTCTGATTCAGGAGGCCCGGATCGCATCCGGCCCCGGGATGACCGTTATTTGCAGCAGTAGCGATCCGCAGCAGTTGCGCGCGCTGCTCACCGTGTTCGATCCGACGACGATCAAGGGCGTCATCAGCTTCGGCGTGGCCGGGGGCCTCGATCCGTCGCTGAAGTCGGGCGACGTGGTGGTGGCGACCGAAGTGCTGGCGGGCGATGCCCGCTGGCTGGCCGGCCTTTCCTTGAACGATGATCTGATCGCCAGCGTCGGGCTCGGGCGCCGGCGTATTGTCAGGGGACGCCTGGCCGGCGCCGAGCAGGTGGTGGCCGCCCGTCACCTCAAGGAGGCGCTGCACCTGGAAACCGGCGCCGCCGCGGTCGACATGGAAAGCCATATTGCGGCGGAATATGCCGCCAACGCCGGGCTGCCGTTCGCCGCGCTGCGCGTGGTCAGCGACCC
The DNA here is from genome assembly GCF_035701725.1 of Bradyrhizobium sp. Lineage (GTDB taxonomy): Bacteria > Pseudomonadota > Alphaproteobacteria > Rhizobiales > Xanthobacteraceae > Bradyrhizobium. Next base: position 9,484 of record NZ_DASSRP010000428.1, on the reverse strand, counting down.
GGCCCATCGCGCCTTGCCGCAGGTGGCAATGGCCGCGATCAAGCCGGATGGCGGTGTCGACCTGCGTCAGATCGTGCGCAGCGTTGCGCGTAATCCGCGAACGCTGCACGATCTCGTCACCACCGGGCTCGATTTCAATCGCGCCCTGCGATCCTTACGCGGCTGTCGAAGCTTTCTGCTCGGCAGCGAGGGCCTCGTCACGGCGGATCTCTGAGAGCCGCTTCTGCACTTCCGCCGAGAAGATGTACTGGGCCGGCCGCTGCTGGCTCAGATCGATTTCCGGCGCCATCGGGCCGGAGGTGCGGACGCCGCTGAGCGCAACCTTGAGCGCCTTGAACGGATTCTTGAAGGCATCGGTCGCAGCCGTCGGCTCGTAACCGCAGTGGGCCATACAGTCGGCGCACTTCTCATACTTGCCGGTGCCGTACGTATCCCAGTCCGTGGTGTCCATCAGCTCCTTGAAGGTCTTGGCGTAGCCTTCGCCGAGCAGATAGCAGGGCTTCTGCCAGCCGAAAATGTTGCGGGCGGGCATGCCCCAGGGCGTGCACTCGTAGTTCTGATTGCCGGCCAGGAAGTCCAGGAACAGGCTGGAATGCATGAAGTTCCACTTCTTGCCCTTGCCGCGCGCAAACACGTCGCGGAACAGGTTCTTGGTCTTGGTGCGGTTGAGGAAGTGCTCCTGGTCGGGCGCGCGCTCATAAGCATAGCCCGGCGACATCGAGACGCCGACCCCAAGCTCGACCGTGAAGTCGAGGAACTTGGCGATGTCCTCGGCCGAATGGCCGTCGAAGATCGTGGCGTTGACGTTGACGGTGAAGCCTTTGGCCTTGGCGGCCTTGATCGCCGAGACAGCGCGATCGAACACGCCTTCCTGCGACACAGCCTTGTCGTGATGGTCCTTCAGGCCATCGAGATGCACCGAGAAAAACAGGTATGGCGAGGGCTCGAACAAATGCAGCTTCTTCTCGAGCAGCAGCGCGTTGGTGCAGAGCGAGACGAACTTCTTGCGCGCCACGAGGCCGCGTACGATTTCGCCGATGTCCTTGTGAATCAGCGGCTCGCCGCCGGGAATCGCAACCATTGGTGCGCCGCATTCATCGGCCGCGTCCCAGCATTCCTGCGGGGTCATCCGGCGATTGAGGATCGCATCGGGATAATCGATCTTGCCGCAGCCGACGCAGGCCAGGTTGCAGCGGAACAGCGGCTCCAGCATCAGCACCAGCGGATAGCGCTTGCGGCCCATCAGCTTCTGCTTCATCAGATAACCGCCGATGCGAATTTCCTTGAAGAACGGTATTGCCATTACAAGCTTTCTTTCTGCAGTCAGGTGTTAATCAGCTTGCCGTCAACTCGGCCGGCAGCCTGAATTCGATATTTTCCTCGCGGCCCGGGAGGACTGAAACAGCGACGGGGCCAATCCGCTTCAAAGCCTCGATCACGTCGTCGACCAGAACCTCCGGTGCCGACGCGCCGGCGGTGATTCCGACGGCCTTGGCATCCTTCAGCCACTCCGGGTTCAACTCGCTGCCGTCGGCGATCAGGTAACTGGCGACGCCCACTTCAGTCCCGATCTCGCGCAATCTGTTCGAGTTGGAACTATTGGCCGCGCCCACGACCAGAATAACGTCAACGAGCTTGCTGAGGTCCCTTACCGCAGATTGGCGGTTCTGTGTCGCATAGCAGATATCCCGTGTGTCCGGGCCTTGAATATCTGTAAAACGCTCGTGAAGGGCCGCGATAATGTCCTTGGTATCGTCGACGCTGAGCGTGGTCTGGGTGATGTAGGCGACCGGGGTGTCGGCCGGCAGTTCCAGCGCGGCGACGTCATCCACGTTCTGAACCAGCAGGACGGGTCCGGGAACCTGGCCCATGGTGCCCTCGACCTCGGGGTGACCGGCATGCCCGATCAGGATCAGCGACCGGCCTTTGGACATGTAGCGCTTGCCCTGATTATGGACCTTGGTGACCAGCGGGCAGGTGGCGTTGAGGACGGGCAGGCCACGCGCTGCGGCCTCCTCTTCGACGCTACGCGCGACGCCATGGGCGCTGAACACCGTGACGGCGAGCGGCGGTACTTCCGAAAGGTCCTCGACGAAGATCGCGCCCTTGTTTTTGAGGCTTTCGACCACGTACTTGTTGTGCACGATCTCGTGCCGAACGTAGACGGGCGGGCCATATTTCTCGAGCGCGCGCTCGACGATCTCGATCGCGCGCACCACGCCTGCGCAAAACCCGCGGGGTTGTGCCAGATAGACTTCCATTGGACGGCCGTTACGCAAGTTCAACTATCCCCGTTTTGCTGTTCGATGCGGCGCTGCTGGGCCGCTGAGAAAGGATGCGAATGTTGGGATTGGACCACCAGATATCAACGCGTGTTTGCAACTTCCGCACCAACCTGCCGGACAGGTGCAGGGCTTTGTGTCAAAAAAAGACCAGATAGGAAAGGCGGCGACGCTCGGGCCGGAACCTCGGCTAGATATATGTGGTTCGCAGCGTTAATTTAGGTAATATAATACTCTTTTCGCATTTGCACCTATCCATCTTCTCACAGCTACGTCATTACGGCGAATTAAGGCAGCAAAGCGCGCGATGGCCCGAATTTCGCGCCTTCTAGGCCTTTTAAGGCCGACAGCCGCGGGAAAAGCGCAAAAACAACATTAGATTGGCCCGGGGAACTCCGCTAGATAGCGGGCGTTTCCGGCAGGCTGCAGACACCAGAAAGAATAGACGTGCTGACAAAGATAGTCATTTCAATTGTCCAGACCTGCACCCGGTTTGCCGCCACGACTGTTCTGATTGCTCTCGCTCTTGCGGTCGCGGCCGGCTACTATGCGGTCGAACATTTCGAAATCAATACCGACATCAACAAGCTGATTTCGCCCGATCTCGACTGGCGCAAGCGTGACATTCAATTTGAAAAGGCTTTCGATCAGGAAAGCACGATCATTGCGGTGGTGGAGGGGCCGACGCCGGAGCTGACCACCGCCGCAAGTGCGGCGCTGTTTCATAAGCTCGTGGGCGACAAGCAGCACTTCCAGTCCGTGCTGCCGCTTGGTTCGGGCGAGTTCTTTGAGAAGAACGCGTTCCTGTTTCTCCCCAAGGACCAGGTCGGCCGCCTGACCGGACAGTTCGAATCCGCAGCACCCCTGATCGAAATCATGGCGGGCGACCCGAGCATCCGCGGGCTCACCGGCGCGCTGGAGACGGTTCTGGCCGGCATCAAGCGCGGCCAGATCAAGCTCGACAGTACCGAGCGGCCTTTCAACCAGATCTCGCAGACCATCGAAGACGAGTTGAAGAACGGCAATGCCACGTTCTCCTGGCGCGAACTGGTCAGCGACAAGCCCCTGACCGACGCCGACAGGCGCAGCTTCATCGAGTTCAAGCCGATTCTCGACTTCAACGCCCTCGAGCCTGGCAAGGCGGCCACCGACGCGATCCGTCAGGCGGCGAGCGAACTCGATTTCCAGGGCCAGTATGGCGCGCGGGTCCGCCTCACCGGACCGGTGCCGATTGCCAACGAGGAGTTCGCAACGGTCGCCGACGGTGCCGTCGTCAACGGAGTAGGGACGGTCTTGGTGGTGCTGGTCATTCTGTGGCTGGCGCTGCATTCGGTCAAGATCATCTCGGCGGTGTTCGCCAACCTGTTCATCGGCCTTGCCATCACCACGGCGCTCGGCCTGATGATGGTCGGCTCGCTGAACCTGCTGTCGATTGCCTTTGCCGTTCTGTTCGTCGGCCTCGGTGTCGACTTCGGCATCCAGTTCAGCGTGCGCTATCGCTCCGAGCGCTTCAAGAGCAACGATCTCAAGACCGCGCTGACGAGCGCTGCGGAACGTTCCGCCGTTCCGCTCTCGCTCGCCGCGATGGCGACGGCCGCGGGATTTCTCTGTTTTCTGCCAACCGACTACAAAGGCGTCTCGGAGCTCGGCGAGATCGCAGGCCTCGGCATGCTGGTGGCGTTCTTCTCGAGCATCACCGTTTTGCCCGCTCTGCTCAGCCTGATTAACCCGCCGGGCGAGGACGAGCCGGTCGGCTACGCCTTTCTGGCGCCGGTCGATCATTTCCTGGAGAAGCATCGCGTCATCATCGTTGCGGGAACCCTGCTGGTCGCGGTGGCAGGATTGCCGCTGCTTTATTTCCTGCATTTCGATTTCAATCCGATGCACCTGCGCAATCCCAACGTCGAATCGATCGCGACGTTTCTCGATCTGCGAAAGGACCCGAACACCGGCGCCAACGCCATCAATGTGATGACGAATTCGGAAGCCGATGCGAAGAAGATCGAGGAAAAACTCTCCAAGCTGCCTGAAGTTCTGCGGGTGGTTTCGCTCGACAGTTTCGTGCCGGAAGACCAGCCGGAAAAACTGAAGCTGATCGCACAGGGCGCCAAGACGCTCAATCCGGCGCTCAATCCCGAATCGATCGACGAGCCGCCGTCGGATGCGGAGAACGTCGATGCCTTGAAGGGATCGGCGGAGAGCCTGCGCAAGACCGCCGGGGAAGCCAAGGGACCGGGCGCGACCGCCTCGCGCCGGCTGGCTGACGATCTGCAAAAGCTGGCCGATTCCGACCAGGCCACGCGCGAGAAGACGCAAGCGATCTTCGTCACGCCGCTGAAGATCGTGCTCGATCAGCTCAAGAACGCCTTGCAGGCCAAGCCCGTCACCCTGAACAACCTGCCGGCGGATCTCGTCAGCGGCTGGAAGACCAAGGATGGCCTGATGCGCGTCGAGGCCGAGCCGCGCGGCGATCCCAACGACAACGAAACGCTGCGCAAGTTTGCCGCCGCCGTGCTCGCCGCGGAGCCAACCGCCATCGGCGGTCCGGTATCAATTCTCAAATCCGGCGATACAATCGTGAAGGCGTTCATTCACGCCGGCTTCTGGGCGCTGCTCGTCATCAGCCTGTTGCTCTGGCTCGCGCTGCGGCGCATCACCGACGTGTTGATGACGCTGGTGCCGCTCTTGGTCGCGGGCGCCGTGACGCTCGAGATTTGCGTGCTGATCGACCTGCCGCTCAATTTCGCCAACATCGTCGCATTGCCGCTCTTGCTCGGCGTCGGCGTCGCTTTCAAGATCTATTATGTTACGGCATGGCGATCGGGCAGAACGAATCTGCTGCAGTCGAGCTTGACGCGTGCGATATTCTTCAGCGCGATGACAACGGCCACCGCGTTTGGAAGTCTGTGGCTGTCGAGCCATCCGGGCACCGCGAGCATGGGCAAGCTTTTGGCCCTGTCGCTCGTCACGACGTTGGCCGCGGTGCTGCTGTTTCAGCCGGCGCTAATGGGCAAACCGCGCCACGTCGGGGATTAGGCAGATATCGCCGATGTCGGCCGTCGTGCCGGCCTGCTTCTGACCGGCCGGCAACTTTGCCGGCGCTGCCATTGCGCCCGTAGTTTTCGGGACTACCGCAGTCTTTGCGCCCTTTGCTACACTCGCAACGGGACTCGGCGGAATGGGGCCGGCCACGCGAGTCCAGGTTTCTCCACCGCAGAGGAAGCCGAGCACGCAGCCCTGAATTTCCAGCTTGTCGGACCCCATCGGTTTGATCGTCGAGCTATACGTCTTGCCGTCCTTGGCGTTATAGACTTGGCCCTCCCACTGATCGACGCCGGCTTTCTTCTTCATGTTGATGAGGATCGGCATGCCGAGGGTGGGCCTGCTCCTTTTTGAGACATCCGGATTGTGTTCGTCGAGCCCGCCTGGTTCCTGTTCCCAGGCGACGACGCCCCACATGTTGCCGCTGCATTCGGCGACGCGGATGTGGGCGACGCCGTCCGCCACACGCCAGTCACCGGTAGGATCGGCTGCCAGCGCAGGAGCCGCACTTGTTGTGGCAAATATACCAAAAAGTATAAATGTGCGCAGAGTGGCTCGCGGGCAGTGCAACATGGTGTAACCTATGTTCAAATCGATGATCCGAAGGATGGCAAAACGCCGCATTCAGCGTTTTCAGTTGACGGATTGGGCGCTAGCAGAAGTATGTAACCGATGACATATGCCAATCTAGATCTTTCTGAGGTGTTTGTGGACCGGCAGGGGCAGCGCAGCTCCATGCACGCGCGCCATTTGAACGAGCAGCTCGTTCGGGTCCTCAAGACCATCGGATATGATGTCGGTTTTCAGAAGGGCCAAGGTCAATATCTCTACGATCGCGACGGGGTACGTTACCTCGACCTACTGAGCGGTTTTGGCGTTTTTGCGATTGGACGGAATCATCCGGCGCTGCGGCAGGCGCTCAAGAGCGTCATTGATGCCGACCTTCCTAACCTCGTGCAGCTCGATGTGTCCACGCTCGCCGGTGTGCTCGCGGAGCGGCTGCTCAAATATGTCCCATATCTGGACAAGGTGTTCTTTGCCAATTCGGGTGCCGAATGCGTCGAAGCCGCGATCAAGTTCGCCCGCGGCGCAACCGGCCGGCCCGGCATCGTCTATTGCGAACACGCCTATCACGGCCTGACCTACGGCGCGCTGTCGCTGACCGACGATTCCAATTTCCGCGGCGGTTTCCAGCCGTTGCTTCCCGGTTGCACGACCATCCCGTTCAACGATCTTGCCGCGCTCGAGCGCGCGCTGGCCTCGCGCGAGGTCGCCGCTTTCATCTTCGAGCCGATCCAGGGCAAGGGCGTGAATATGCCCACCGACGAATTCCTGCCCGGCGCGGCTGCGCTCTGCAAGAAGTACGGCACGCTCTTCGTCGCCGACGAAATCCAGACCGGCATGGGCCGCACCGGACGTTTCCTTGCGGTCGAGCACTGGAATGTCGAGCCCGACATGGTTCTGTTGTCGAAGGCGCTGTCCGGCGGTCACGTGCCGGTCGGTGCGGTGCTCACCCGCAAGAATATCTTCGACAAGATCTTCAATCAGATGGACCGCGCGGTGGTGCACGGTTCGACCTTCGCCAAGAACGATCTGGCGATGGCCGCCGGCATTGCAACGCTCGAGGTCATGAAGGCGGAGAAGCTGGTCGAGGCTGCGGCCAAGCGTGGCGCCGAACTTCGCCTTGCGCTCAACCGGATGGTGCCCGGCTACGAGCTTCTCAAGGAAGTCCGCGGCAAAGGATTGATGATCGGTCTGGAGTTCGGCTCGCCGAAGTCGCTGCGACTGAAGGCGTCGTGGAACGTGCTGGAGACCGCCAACAAGGGGCTGTTCTGCCAGCTCATCACCGTACCTTTGTTCAAGGATCACAAGATCCTGACACAGGTGTCGGGCCACGGCAGCCACACCATCAAGCTGTTGCCGCCGCTGACCATCACCGAGGACGATTGCAACTGGATCGAACAGGCATTCGACGACGTGATCGCGGCGAGCCACAAGGTGCCTGGCGCGATCTGGTCGCTCGGCAAGACGCTGGTCGACAACGCGGTGCGTAAGTCCGCTTAAGGCTTCCGTTTGAAATTGATTTTACGGCTGCGCGAGATCAGCGCGCATCCTCCAGAATCATCGTAGCCGCCTTTTCGGCAATCATCGCCGTCGGCGTGTTGGTGTTGCCGGATGTGATCGTCGGCATCACCGAGGCATCGGCAACGCGCAAGCCCGCCAGCCCATGAAAGCGCAGGCGTTCGTCGACCACGGCAAGCGGATCGTTCTGCGTGCCCATCTTGGCGGTGCCGACGGGATGAAAGATCGTGGTTCCGATACCGCCGGCGGCTTTCGCCAGCGAGGCGTCGTCATCGCCGACCGAGGGGCCCGGCAAAAATTCTTCCGGAGAGAAGCGTGCCAGCGCCGGCTGCTTCATCAGCCGCCGCGTGGTGCGGATGGCGTCGGCGGCGACCTGGCGGTCGTCATCCGTCGACAGATAGTTCGGCGCGATCGCCGGCGCCTGGTCCGGTGCCTGAGACTTGATCCGCACCGTGCCGCGCGACGTCGGTTGCAAGTTGCAGGCACTGACAGTGATGGCCGGAAAACGGTGCAGCGGATCGCCGAACTTGTCGAGCGACAGCGGCTGGACGTGAAACTGGATGTTGGCGCGGTCACGGTGCGGATCGGAGCGGGTGAAGATGCCGAGCTGCGAGGGTGCCATCGTCAAGGGGCCACGCCGGCGAAAGGCGTAGTCGAGTCCCATCAGGCCGCGCCGCATCAATGAATAATAGGTTTCGTTGAGCGTGCGCACGCCGGAGACCTTGTAGATCGCGCGCTGCTGCAAGTGGTCCTGCAAGTTGCGCCCCACACCCGGCCGGTCGACCACGCTGGTGATGCCGAGCGGGGTGAGCCATTCTGCCGGACCGATGCCGGAGCGATGCAGCACTTGCGTCGAACCGATCGAGCCGGCGCTCAGGATCACTTCGCCCTGGCTGCGGGCTTCGAAAACCTGCCCGTCCCGGGAGAACAAGACGCCCACGGCGCGACCGTTCTCGATGATGAGACGGTCGACCAGCACGTTCTTCTCAAGGCGCAGGTTGGTGCGCTTGAGCGCCGGTTTGAGGAAGCCGCGCGCCGACGACCAGCGGCGGCCGCGCTTCTGGTTGACGTGGAAATAGCCGACGCCCTCGTTGTCGCCGGTGTTGAAGTCAGCCGTCTTGCGAATACCCATTTGCGCGGCCGCATCGCCGACGGCGTCGAGGATGGCCCATGACAGCCGGGGCGCCTCGATACGCCAGCCGCCGCCCACGCCGTGATGTTCGCTCTCACCGAGAAAGTGATCTTCGAGCCGGCGAAACGCCGGCAGGACGTCGTCATAGCCCCAGCCGGTCAGGCCGAGCTGGCGCCAGTGGTCATAGTCGGCGGCCTGTCCGCGCATCGAGATCATGGCATTGATCGCCGACGAGCCGCCGATCACCTTGCCGCGCGGATAGGCCAGCGAACGGCCGTTGAGCCCGGCCTCGGGCTCGGTCCGGAACATCCAGTCCGAGCGCGGATTGCCGATGGCAAAGAGGTATCCGACCGGGATGTGAAACCAGATCCAGTTGTCGCTGCCGCCGGCTTCCAGGAGCAGGACCCGGTTTTTCGGGTTCGCCGACAGGCGGTTGGCGAGGATGCATCCGGCGGTGCCGGCGCCGACGATGATGTAGTCGAAATCGCCCTCGATCCGTGTCGTCATTTTCCCGTTTCCGCCCTTGGTTCGTGCACCCGTCACCCGGACGTTAATGGGCCGGACCAAAGTCCGGCCATTGCACTTTTGTCAATGAATAGTGCCCCGTTCTTTAGGATTCGCTTGCCGCGCCGGGCGCGATTTCGGTGTTCGCAAGCTATCGAGGCGACGTGTGATAGGAACTTCAAATTCGCCGCTAGTGTGCTAGATAAGGCTTTGATCAACCATCCAAAACCGAGTTTCCCATGCCCATCGTCAACCGCGCGGCCGACCTGCAACCCGAAATTCAGGCCTGGCGCCGCGATATCCATGAACATCCGGAACTGGGATATGAGGAAAAGCGTACGTCCAACCTGGTGGCCGAGCGGCTTCGTGCGTTCGGCTGCGATGAAGTGGTGACCGGCCTCGGCGGTACCGGCGTCGTCGGTGTCATCAAGGGACGGAAGCC
>NZ_DASSRP010000427.1:0-24267 GCF_035701725.1 Bradyrhizobium sp. | reverse complement strand
GCTACGGTCCGGTCAAGAATCCGTACGCTCGCGATCGCATGTCGGGCGGCTCCTCAAGCGGCTCCGCCGCATCGGTGGCTGCTGGGATCGTTCCCGCGTCCTTGGGCGGTGATACCGTCGGGTCTATCCGGGTACCCGCATCGTTTTGTGGAGTCGTGGGTTTCAAGCCGACTACGGGACGTTGGCCACGCGATGGCGTTGCTCCGATCTCCCACACACTCGACACGACAGGCGTATTTGCCAGAAGCGTTGAGGATTGCATTCTGGTGGATCAGGTGGTGACGGGTGAACAGGCTTCAGAGTCCTCCGGCGGCTACAGTCTGAAGGGAACCCGCTTGGCCTTCGCGCCGCGACAGTTCCTGGATCTGGTTGACCCGGAAGTCGAGAACCGATTCCGCGCAGTGCTTCGGCGGTTGCGGGACGCCGGCGCTGAGATCGTTGAAGTAGACCTTGGCGACGACTTCAATTCCCTCGTCCAAACCGCAACATGGGGCATCTTCGCTCATGAGACGATGGGCGCAATTACGGAATTTCTTCGCCGCCATGAAATCCCAACCACGTTCGAGGCCATTTATGAAGGCCTAAAGCCCCAACTTCGGCAGGCGTGGGCGCACATCGTACTGCCGGGCGGCCTGGGCGCGACCTCGGCAGAGGCCTATCAGACGGCGCTCGACGTGAGCCGGCCGGAAATCCAGCGCCGTCTCAATACCGCGTTCGTCTCTCATGGGGCGTTAGCCATTCTGCAGCCGACCACACCCTGTGCCGCGCCTTTGATCGAGCAGCAGACGACCGTCCAAATCGCGGGGCAGGAAGTTAGCTATCTCGCTCTAGCGAACCACACCGTCTCGGCGAGCAGCGTGGGGCTGCCGGGCATCAGCTTGCCCGCTGGCTTGTCTCGCGCGGGGCTGCCGATTGGGCTTGAGCTGGACGGCTCCTTAGGAAGCGACCGGCGGCTTCTAAACCTTGCCAGCGGTATAGAAGGCATCTTGGGTGCCAATTCCAGCGCGATCTAACGTCATGGCCGCTTCGCGCGCCGGCGCACGAAGCAGGGCGTGACGAAACGCAGCGCCAGTCAGTTTCGAGCTAGCCGCCGTCATTCCGGGGCGCGACGGAGTCGCGAGCCCGGAATCCATTCGTCGACCGCCGCTATAGCAAAATGGATTGCGGGCTCGCTCGTTGCACTCGGGCCCCGGAATGACGACCCTCTTGACACAAATTCCCACGCCCCAACTGATTTGCCCGTCGCGTTAATCTGCCGCAGGCGGTTTCGCTTGTGACGTCGGGCAAATCAGAAGCATTTCTTCGCGCATCCCGTGCCCACCATGAGGGGCGTTTCGCGATCGTCACGGACGTTGGGTGCGGGATGCGATGGCCGCTTGTCATGCGCAAGACGAACGCATGCCCGCGGACGGCGAAGTCGTAGCGTTCTGATACCCCGACGCTGGTATCCGGTGCAACGCGCGAGCGTTGTCACCCACGGAGGCAACAAAGCCCGGTCTCCGGGGAGACTACGAAGGAAACCGTAAACCCATCGCGCAGGGAATGCCGGATCGTTTCGGCGGACCTGTGGTGACTAACTCGTGTGCTTTTTACTTTTGCGCACGAGGCTGCGGGCGAGCCAAACGCCCGGCATTCCCTGCGCCCTCTTCATGTGAGGGACATGAAGTTGGATCACTCGGACGGATTTCCGTCGCGAGAAGGCGACGCCTTGCGCGAAGGGGCGACACCGTAACTGTCACATGCGCGGCATGCAGTGAACCTGCGCCGTTTTCTCGCCGACCAATCCGGTATGCAGCGTTTTCTGCCGCGCGGTCGTTTGCCGATGATGATGCAAGTCAGTTGCAGCACAGACGTTAACGGTTGGCATGCATTCGTCATCGCTATCAACAAGTCCAACGAGTTAGCCGAGAACTTGTCACAATCGATCCGACTAAAGATTGTCATGCTCGCCTTGCGAGGCCCATCTTGTGCAAGCGCCAGCGCAAGGCCACATCCTGCGCCCTGCAATTTTGAGCTGTGAATCGATTTGCAGGAATGGAGATGTCAAATGGACGTCAATCATCATCTGAATCCTGATTTAGCTAATATCGCCATCTGGGCTGGCGCAGTCATTGCCTTTCTCATCCTGCTGCGGCTGGCGAATATCTTCCGTTACATCTCGAACAACCAGGTCGGTATCGTCGAGAAGCTGTGGTCGACCAAAGGATCGATCGAGGATGGCTTTATCGCCTTGAACGGTGAAGCCGGTTACGAGCCTGAAGTGCTGCGCGGCGGCCTGCACGTGTTCTTCCCGTTCATGTACCGGATCCACAAATCCGATCTGGTGACGGTCGGGCAGGGCAAGATTGCCTATGTGTTCGCGCGCGATGGGGCGCCGCTCGGCGCCAGCCAGGTGCTTGGTGCCAACGATACCGACGACAAATCGGACTTTCAGGACGCGCGCAAATTCCTGCGCGCGGGCGGCCAGAAGGGCCCGCAGCGCAAGATCCTGCGCGAAGGCACTTACGCCATCAACACCACGCAGTTTGCGATCATCACCGACGAGCGCGTCTATGGTCACGCCTTGAGTGCGCAGGAACGCGCCGTTCTCGACAGCATGCAGCTGACCATCAGCGAGCGCTGGGGATTTACGCCGGTGATTCTGGCCGCGAACCAGGATCTGGTCGGCGTCGTGACCGTCCATGACGGCCCGTCGCTGCCGCCCGGCGAGATCATCGCGCCGGAGGTCGGCATCGATCTGCGCGACGAAGCGACCTTCCACAACAACTTCCAGGAACCCGAGCGATTTCTCAAGGCCGGCGGCTATCGCGGGCGCCAGCTCCAGATCATCGTCGAGGGCACCTGGTACATCAACCGCCTGTTCGCCACCGTGGAGTCGGTGCCGAAGACCGTGATCCCGGTCGGTAATGTCGGCGTCGTGATCTTCTACACTGGCCCGCGGACCGACGACGTCTCCGGCGAACAGTATCGCCATGGCGAACTGGTGCTGAACGGCAGCCGCGGCGTCTGGAAAGATCCGCTATTGCCCGGCAAGTACGCGTTCAACACCTATGCCGGCAAGATCGAGATCATTCCGACCGTCAACTTCATCCTGAAATGGGTCCGCGGCGAAGTCGGCGCGATGAAACTCGACGAGAACCTGTCGGAGATTTCGCTGATCACGAAAGACGCCTTCGAACCGACACTGCCGCTCTCGGTGGTGATGCATATCGACTACAAGAAAGCGCCGATGATTATTCAGCGTTTCGGCGACGTGAAGAAGCTGGTCGAGCAGACGCTCGATCCGATGGTCTCAGCGTTCTTCAAGAATATCGCGCAGAAGATGACGCTGATCGAACTGTTGCAAAACCGCGCGGCGATCCAGGAGGAGTCGGCCGCCGAAATGAAGGCTAAGTTCGAATCCTACTCCCTCGACCTTCAGGAGGTTCTGATCGGCACGCCGCGGGCGCCGGCCGGCGACAAGACGATCGAGAACATCCTGATCCAGTTGCGGTCGCGCCAGATCGCGCGCGAACAGGTCGAGACCTATCAGGAGCAGGAACGGGCAGCCGTGCAGGAGCGAACGCTGAACGAGGCCAAGGCGACCGCCGCGGCGCAGTCGGCGCTGACGCAGTCGCTGATCCAGGTCAAGGTCAACGAGAACGAAGGCGCGGCGGCATTGGCGCGCGCCATGAAAGACGCCGAGACGCGCAAGGTCACGGCAGCCGCGGTCGGCGAGCAGTCGCGGCTCGAAGGCCAGGGCGAGGCCGATCGCGTCTTGGCGGTGGGTGCGGCGACCGCGCAAGCGACCAAGCTCGCGGTCGACGCCTATGGTGGGCCGGAATTCCGTCTCGCCGAGCAGAACTTCGCGAAGTTCGCCGAAGCGCTGACCAGGATCAACCAGCCGCTGGTGCCGCAATTCCTGATGTCCGGCGGACAAGGTCAGGAAAATAACGGCGCAGGCCTTATCCCGACGGCGATGCTGAGCTCGATGTTCGGCCAGATGATGCCGGACGCTCTGGCGCGGCTGAAGGATGAGGCGCCGAAGCAGGCGCACCGCAACAACGGCGGCGGTTAAGCGACGCGATGTCCGGCGATCGCGAACCGCGCGGTCGCCGGGCCGCTCGCCCGGCCAAACGGCCGGGACCATCCCGGCCGTCCGGCCGATAGTCTGAGGGGCCTGCATTCCACAGTTTAGTTCCTATCTTCATGGATAGGAGTAGCCCATGTCCCTTTCGTCAGACGTTCTCAGTCAATTGTCGGATGCGATAGCCGCGCGCGCGGACGCTGCAAAAAACGCGGTGGCGGCCGTTCGACTCGGCGAGCGAAAGTATCTCACCGGAATATTGTGGCAGGCAGGCGTTGTCGTCGTCTCCGAGCAGGCGCTGCCGCGCGGCGAGGAATTCGAAGTGGTCGCGCCAGGCGGCGCCACTGCGTTTGCCAAATTGGCAGGACGTGATGCCAGCACCAACATCGCGGTCCTCAAGGCCGCCGAATCGATCGTGGCACCGGCTTTCACCGCAGCGGAGCCGCGGGTCGGCACGCTTGCGCTGGCCGTCGGCTCCGATGGCGCGGGGGCTGCGAGTGCGCGGCTCGGGCTGGTCAACCTCGTCGGCGAGGAATGGCATTCACGGCGCGGCGGCCTGATCGACCGGCGGATCGTGCTCGATGTCGCTCTTGCGGATCGCGAGGAGGGCGGGCCGGTGTTCGATGTCGCCGGCAATTGCTTCGGGATGTCGACTTTCGGACCGCGCGGGCAGGTCATCGTCATTCCTCACGCGACGCTGGCGCGCGTGGTGCCGCAGCTCATCAAGGACGGACACGTCGCGCGTGGCTGGCTTGGTGTCGCGCTGCACGCGGTCGCGGTCCCGGACGCGCTTCGCGAGAGTGCGGATCTGTCGAGCGGCATGATGGTGATGTCGGTGGTGGAAGGCGGTCCCGCCGCGCAGGCGGGGATCGTCGCCGGCGACATCATCCTGAGCGTCGATGGCATCGCGGCCAATCGGTTCCGAAAGATCGCCCGCTACTTCAGCGGCGACAGTATTGGACGGAAGGCCGACATTCGCCTGATCAGGGGCGGCTCGATCATCACTGTGCAGACCACCATTGCGGAACGGCGGGCGGCGTGAGCGAAGTGGCAAATAATATCGACTTGGCTTCGCGGCTGCGGGTGGCTGTCCAGGCGAACGACCCGCATCGCCGCAACGTGCTGTGCAAGATCATCGTTGAAGCCGGCCACGTGGTCGTCGATCTGAGGGACGAGGCCGATATCGTGCTGGCCGACGGCAGCCGTCCTCCGGAAGGCGGCCGCGTCATCGGCCTTGGCATAGGCCCTGGCATCGCGGACGATCGACTGAGCGGAGCGTTGCCGCGCGACGCCGATGCCCGCCAGATCGATGCCGCCATTCGCGCGGTTGCTGCGGGTCTGATCGTCCGCGCGCCGCCGCCGCGCGACAACGGCTTTGCCGCCATGCGGGAGAACGACGGCCAGGCCCTGCTGACGCCGCGTGAACTTGAAGTGCTTGCGGCGCTGGCCGAAGGCCTGACCAACAAGGCGATCGCGCGGCGCCTCGACATTTCGCTGCATACGGTAAAATTTCATGTTGAATCGCTGTTTCGCAAACTCGGCGCGCGAACCAGGACCGAGGCCGTGGTGAAGGCCGCCGAGCGTCGCCGTAACGACATCATCATGTTGTGACGGCGAGTTGATGTCGGTCTTTTCTTGACGCGAACCTTGCCGGCGCGGCCGCTTGCACGAAGCGGCGCGGAATAAAGCCGATGCTTCGGAAGTCTTTTGAAGCGGGCGGGAGCGTCAAGGAGCTTCGATAATGTTTACCATTTCAAAATCGATAACTGCGCTGGTGGCAGCGGTCGGCGTCTTTGCAGCGTTTGCGATAGCGCCGGCAGCGGGCGCCGACGACAAGGATATCGCGAGCGCCTTGCGCGCCGGCGGCCTCGTCCTTGTCGTCCGTCACGGTGCGACCTTTGCGGATCAGGCCGACACCGATCCGCTCAACTTCGACAATATCGCCGCGCAGCGCAATCTGAACGACAAGGGCAAGGCGCTGGCGAAAGCATTCGGCGACGCGCTGCGCCAGGCCGGCGTTCCCGTCGGCAAGGTCTACACCAGCAAGTATAACCGCGCTTATGAAACGGCCGTCATCGCCGGCTTCAAGGATATCGAGAAGACGGCCGATCTGACCGAAGGCGGATTGATCGTCTCGCCGAACGAGAACAGCCGGCGCGCCGAAGCGTTCCGGAAGATGCTGACCGCGGCGCCGAAGGATCACACCAATACCATCCTCATCACCCATCAGCCGAACATCGCCGCGGCGCTCGGCAAGGACTGGTACGACGTCAAGGAAGGTGAGACCTCGATCTTCCGCCCCGCCGATGGCGCCTACAAACTGGTCGTCCGCATTCAGATGGACGAGTGGCCGCGCATCGCGACCGTGGCTTCAAAATAACGCGATGACGCCTAGGCCATTGGGCGGTGGCCTTCAATCAAACAACCGCCCCCGGGCGGTTGTTTTATTTGGTGAGGCTGTCATGCCGCTATCCAGATTGATCGAAACGGTCAGGCGCGATATTGAGAGCGCACAACGGCGCTGTCTCAAAAAAGCGCGGCGCCCAAGACCGCGAAGGCTTAAGGGCCTTCAGTATCAAAGGAGCGGCAAGGGCATGGCTTCCCCGAAAATTGCAATCATCGGCGCCGGGATGGGTGGCATGGCCGCGGCCGGCACGCTGCGTCAGGCCGGCCTCGAGGTCGAGGTGTTCGAGCAGGCGCATCAATTCGGCCGGATTGGTGCCGGCATCCAGATGCTGCCGAACTCGATGAAGGTGCTGCGCGGCATCGGTGTCGAGGACAGGCTGCGCCAGCGCGCCTTCGCGCCTTACTCCCATCTCAACCGCGTCGGCGACACCGGCGAGCTCAAGCGCGAATTGCCGATGCCTGAGGATCTCTATGGCGCGCCGTTCCTCTGCATGCACCGCGCCGATCTGCATGAGGCGCTGACCTCGATCGTTCCGTCCGACATCATTCATCTGAACAAGAAGCTGGTCCGCCTCGAGCAGAGTGGCGGGCCGGTCACGCTGTTCTTTGCCGACGGCACGAGGGCGGAAGCCGATGCCGTGATCGGTGCCGACGGCGTTCACTCGGTGGTGCGCGACATCATCATCGGCCCCGACAAGCCGATCCACCGCGGGCGCATCGCCTACCGCGCAGTATTCGACTCCAGCCGCTTGCCGCACGAAATCTCGCGCTCGCGGACCAAGTGGTGGGGCGAGGATCGCCACATCGTGATCTATTACACGACCAAGGATCGCAGCCAGCTTTACTTCGTAACCAGCGTGCCGGAGCCCGCCGACTGGATGACCAAGGAATCCTGGTCGGCCAAGGGCGACGTGCAGGAGCTGCGCAAGGCCTATGCCGGCTTTCATGCCGAGGTGCGGATGGTGCTCGATGCCTGTCCGGACTGCCACAAGTGGGCGATCCTCGAGCGCGATCCGTTGCCGACCTGGAGCCAGGGCAGGGTGGTCCTGATCGGCGACGCCTGTCACCCAATGACACCTTATATGGCGCAGGGTGCGGCGACCTCGATCGAGGATGCGGCCGTGCTCGCCCGTTGCCTGAAAGGCGTTGATATTGATGGCATCGAGGCGGCATTCAAGCGCTTCGAGGCGCACCGCAAGCCGCGCACGTCCAAGATCCAGGAAATTTCGAGCGCCAATACCTGGATGAGCGGCGGCAATGACGATCCGAGCTGGCTCTATGGTTACGACGCCTGGAACGTTTCGCTGGACGCGCCAGCGCCGACCCCGGGATCGTCGCCGAGGTCGGCGGCAGCATGAATCGTCCCGTGATGTCGTCTTCCGGACATGCAGTTGCCGCGGACGGTGCGTCAATTGCCTACACATTGCATGCGGCGGAAGGGCAATCGCGCCCACGCATCGCCCTGATCCATTCGCTGGCGCTTGATCGCAGCTTTTGGGACGGCGTGGTGCCGCTGCTCACGCCCCATGCCGACGTTTTGACCTACGATTGCCGCGGTCACGGACAATCCGCCAAGATCAAGATGAGCTATACGGCGGAGCTTTTTGCAGGCGATCTCGCAAGCCTGATGGATCACGTTCGCTGGCCACGCGCGATCATTGCAGGCTGTTCGATGGGCGGATGTATCGCGCAAGCCTTTGCCGGCGTCTATCCCGATCGCGTGCAAGGCCTGGTCGTGATGGACAGCACGGCCTGGTACGGTCCGACCGCGCCAAAGGACTGGCGCGATCGCGCCGCGACGGCGATCAGCAAAGGACTTGGCGCGCTATCGGCGTTCCAGGCGACCCGCTGGGTCAGCGATCCCTTTCGTGAGGCGCACGCCGACGTGGTCAAGAAGCACATCGAGGTATTTCTCGCCAACGACGTCGATTGCTATCGCGCGACCTGCGAAATGCTGGGCGATGCAGACCTGCGCCATTATCAGCAAAGCTTGCGTGTGCCGCTCAGCGTCATCGTCGGTGAAGAGGACTACGCCACCCCCGTTGCGATGTCGGAACAGATTCATCGGGCCGTGCCGGGCTCGACCTTGTCGGTGCTGCCGAAGGTGCGCCATCTGACGCCGGTCGAATGCCCGGCGGTGATTGCCGAAAAAATACTAGAACTGGTTGCGCGCGCTGACGATACCTGATCAGTCTCTGGACAACAGGGCCCGCCAAGCGGTCCAAGAGCAGAACAGCGGAGGAAGCTTTGTCAGTTGTCAGCGCCACGTCGCGGCCCGAGGCTTCCACCGCTGCGCCGGCTGCGTCAGGCTTCGATGCCGACCAAGCCTCCGCGCATTTGATCGCGCGAATCGAGCAGGTGCCGACATCGCGCTGGTTCGTCGTCGCGCGGATCGTCATGGGCAGCGCGACGTTCTTTGACGCGTTCAACGCGCTGTCGATTGCATTCGTGCTTCCGATACTCGTTCCGCTCTGGCACATCACGCCGCCGGAAATCGGCATCATGATCGGCGCGAGCTATGTCGGTCAGATCGTCGGCGCGCTGGCGTTCAGCTGGGGCGCCGAGCGCTACGGCCGCATTCCCTGCGCAGCGGCGGCCACCGCGATCTACGCCGTCATGAGCCTGGCATGTGCGGCGGCCTCGAGCTTCAACGTCCTGCTCGCGTTTCGCTTTATCCAGGGCATCGGCGTCGGCGGTGAAATGCCGGTGGCCGCGACCTATATCAGCGAGCTTTCCAAGGCGCACGGCCGCGGCCGCTTCTTCATGCTGTACGAGATGATCTTCCCGATCGGCTTGATGGTCACCGGGCAGGTCGGCGCCGTGCTGGTGCCGCTGATGGGATGGCAGATCATGTTCTTGATCGGCGGCGTTCCGGGCCTCGTCATCGCGCTGATGTTGCTGCGGCTGCCGGAATCGCCGCGCTGGCTGATCGGCAAAGGACGGCTTGCCGCGGCCGAGGCGGTCGTCCGCCGGCTGGAGGCCGCCGCCGACAAGTCGGATGCTGTTGCCGGGGCGTCGAAGTCCCAGACGCTCCCGGCGCAGGTCGAGGTGCCGCAGCGCTCGCGCGGCAAGTGGAGCGAATTGCTCTCACCCGCCTACCGGGCGCGTACCCTGATCGCCTGGGTGTTGTGGGCTTCCGCCTACCTCGTCGCCAACGGCCTCAACAACTGGATGCCGACGCTCTACACCACCGTCTATCACCTGGCTTTGCCCGATGCGTTGCGCGCGGCTTCGATGACCAATGTTGCGCAGGTCGCGCTGGTTCTGATCTGCGCGCTGGTCATCGACCGCACCGGACGCAAGTACTGGATGATGGGTGCGTTTGGCCTCGGCGCGGTAACGCTCGGGATCCTCGGTCTTGGCGGCGCGCAGGACGTCTCTTGGTTGATCGTGCTCGGCACGGTCAGTTACGGTTTGATCGGGTCGATTGCCGCCGTCGTCTATCTCTATACGCCGGAAATCTATCCGACCCGGATGCGCGCGGTCGGGACCGGGGTTGCGACGTCATGGCTGCGGATCGCATCGGCGATCGGACCGACGCTGATCGGTTTCATGCTGGGCAAAGGCGGCGGCATCGATTCTGTTTTTCTGATGTTCGCCGCGGTCGCCATCGTGGGACTGATTGCCGCAACCCGCATGATCGAAACGCGAAATATGCGCTTGGAAGAGATTTCGTCCTGATCCGTTCAACTGATCGTCACTCGACCTTCGACCATTGATCAATATCGTATGAGCTTCATGTTGGCCGCTGCGGCATTATATCGCCGCATCTTCATGAAATCTGATATAGTCGATGAGCAGCAACGATAGGCGATCTACTATGAATGCTTCAGAATCTGTCCCCGCGTCACCGATCGATCCCGTCAAGCTCGATCGCCTGGCCGAAGTCGCAATCAAGGTCGGGCTTCGGCTTGAGCGCGGGCAGGATCTCCTGATAACCGCGCCGACGGTCGCATTGCCGCTGGTCCGCAAGGTGGCCGAGCATGCCTATAAGGCCGGCGCCGGCCTCGTCACCCCGATCCTGTCGGACGAGGCGATCACCCTGCTGCGCTACAAGTACGGGCAGGACGAAGGCTTCGATCGTTCGGCGAATTGGCTCTACGAAGGAATGGCGAAAGCATTTGCTGCCAACACCGCGCGGCTTGCCATCGTGGCCGACAATCCCATGCTGTTGTCGGGGCAAGACCCGGTGAAGGTGTCACGTGCGAGCAAGGCCAACTCGATCGCCTACAAACCCGCACTGGAGCGGATCGTCAATTTCGATATCAACTGGAACATCATTGCCTATCCGTCTCCGTCGTGGGCAAAGCTCGTGTTCCCGCAGGATCAAGAAGATGTGGCCGTCGGCAAACTGGCGGATGCAATTTTTTCGGCCTCGCGGGTCGACAGGGACGATGCTGTCGCAAATTGGCAGGCCCACAACGAAGTGCTGCGCGGCCGAAGGGCGTGGCTTAATCAACAGAGATTTGGGGCGCTGCACTTTTCGGGCCCGGGTACCGATCTCACCGTGGGGCTTGCTGACGGGCACGAATGGCAGGGTGGCGGCTCGACCGCCAAGAATGGCATCACCTGCAATGCGAACATTCCGACCGAAGAGGTGTTCACGACCCCGCACGCAAGACGCGTCGACGGGCATGTCGTCAGCACCAAGCCGCTGTCCTATCAGGGTTCGCTGATCGAAGGCATTGCGGTGCGCTTCGAGGAGGGGCGCATCGTCGAAGCCAAGGCGACACGTGGCGAGGAAGTTCTCAACAAGGTGCTCGATACCGACGAGGGAGCACGCCGTCTCGGCGAAGTGGCGCTGGTGCCGCATTCGTCGCCGATCTCCAAGAGCGGGTTGTTGTTCTTCAACACGCTGTTTGACGAGAACGCAGCCTGCCATATAGCGCTCGGTCAATGCTATTCTAAATGCTTCCTCGACGGCACCAAGCTGACACCGGAGCAGATCGCGGCGCAGGGCGGCAATTCCAGCCTGATCCACATCGACTGGATGATCGGTTCCGATCAGATCGACATCGACGGTCTTTATGCCGACGGCCGGCGGGTCCCGGTATTCCGCAAAGGCGAGTGGGCCTGAACGAGGGGGATCGCTGTCCCGTTCCGATGCAGATCGGGCGGATTGTCACAGGCCACGCTAAGAAAAGCTTAAAAGATTGTTATTAGCTTGGCGCCCAACGACGCCGGGCCAAAGCCCGGCGCTTTCATGAAATTTCGAGGGGCGCAGATGGCACTGATCGAAACCAACAACGTCGTGGTCAGCCTCTCACCGAGGCCGATCGAGCCCTCGTGGATCATCGAGGGCAATCCGGTCGCGCAGGGCTGCCTGCTGTCGCAAAGCTCCGACGGTCTTGCTTCCACCATCGTGTGGGAATGCAGCGAAGGCAAATTCAACTGGTACTACGATTTCGATGAAACCATCATGATCCTCGAAGGGTCGATCGTGCTCGAAAGCGATACGATGGGCCCGACCCGCTATGGACCCGGCGACGTCATTTTCTTTCGCGACGGCGCGCATGCGAGGTGGCATGTCGAAGGACGCGTTCGCAAGCTCGCCTTCTGCCGTACCACGCAACCCTTCATTCTGGGCTTCGCTGCGAAGGTCTACAACAAGATCAAGCGCGTCGTGTTCCTGTCGGAGAAGCGGGTGGCGCCGGGTCTCGCTTCGACCTGAGCTGTCGGACATCACGCGAAAAACCGGTGCCGCATCAGTCAATCGACAGACGGTAGGTCTTCATCGCCGTTCTCGAAAACAGCGCGTCCTTCTCCGCCTCGCTGAAGGACGCCACAATGCGTTTGAACGCATTGAAGATCACCTGATAGCTGCACTGGCCTTTGTCCGGCGGAAAATTGCTCTCGAACATCGCGCGTTCGACCCCGAACGCTTCGATACATGTCTCTATATAGGGTCGCCAAGCCACCGCCAGTTCCTCCGATGACGGCGGCAGCGCGCGCTCGTGGAAATCATAGCCGAGCAGGCACATCGCAAGCCCGCCGAGCTTGACGACGACATTCGGGCATTTTGCGATTTCGCCGATCGATGCTTTCCACGTCGCAAAGACCTCCTCGCGCCGGCCGGCATACTGGCCGGTGCCGGCCGGTCCGCCGCAATGGTCGAGCACGATCTGCGTGCCGGGAAAAGCGCGGGCGAGTTCGGTGAGTTCGCCGATTTGCGGGTGAAACAGCCATGCATCGAAGCTCAGGCCGAGAGGAGCGAGCTGCGCAAAACCTTGCCGGAACGTTGGATCCAGCAAAAGTCCTTTTGGTCGGGTCGCATACATGTGCGCCACGTCAGGATCGGAATCCCAGGCGACCGAATGACGGATGCCGCGGAAGCGGCCTTGACCCGCGGCGATTTCGGCCTCGAGCACCGCACGTGCGCCTTCGCCCGCCAGCAGATTGACGTGACCGACGATGCCGGCGCAGACCGCGGCCGGGCCATAGCCGCCGCTGGCGCTCATCGCCGCGGCGCCGTTGGCAAATTCGACCTCGCCGACGGGACGAAATGCTTCCGGCCCCTTGGCGCGGTACATCGAGCGCGCCTCGACATAGACAGTGGCAACCACGTTGTGGCCGGTGGCGATGTCTGAGGTCATTTCGTCAAGCAGGTAGCGCTGGCCGCCGCGATCCCACAAGTGATGGTGCGGATCGACGATCACACGGGCAGGCTCGATCACCTCCTCTTCGCGCTGGGCCAGCCACGCGGGGCGCGGATCGGCGTAAAGACCGGTCTTGGCTGACGGCAGGCTGCTGGTGACCATGATTTCCTCCGCAGTATTTTTGTTCTCGAACGGTCTTGTCCGGTCAGACGCCGCGAAGAATGATCACGGTCGGCGCTTGAGGCAAGAACTCCCGCGAGATGGTCAGGCTGCGTTCGGTCCGCTCGTCGATCGCGAATTGCTGGCCGATCCGGCGCATGAATTCGTCGAGCGGGGTGGCAAAACGGTGCATCGGCAGCACCACGGAGGCGCGCAAGCGCCGGGTAATCTCGGAAACGCCGTCAAGCGACATAGTGTAGGTGCCGTCGATCGGCACCATCACGATATCGAGCCGGCCGATCGCCGCGAAATGGCTGTCGTCGAGCTTGTGGTGCAAGTGGCCGAGATGGCCGATACAGAGGCCTGCGACTTCGAAGATGAAGATGGAGTTGCCATCCCGGATCATCTCGCCGCTGGAATCATCCATGAAGTAACGACGGATGTCGGTGGTCACGTTGCGAACGAGCACGTCGCCGACACGCTCGTTGATCCGTGCCGGAGTGCCGTCATCGTTCCAGCCATGGAAAACGTGAGCAATTCGCGGATCGGGAAATAGCGAGTAGTGCGTCGAGTGCGCCCGGTTCATGGTGACGACGTCGGGCAGGCGGCCGGTGGTATAGGCGCCGCTGAAATCGGTTGCGATCCGCACGCCGCCGGGCGTGTCGATATAGTAGGTCGAATGGCCGGCATAGGTGATCGTGACTTCTTCGGTCTTCGCCGCCGAGAGATGCAAGGACACCGGCCTCGCGCGGAGCGGCGATTGCGCCATGGCAAGGCACTCGCTGCCGCGTGGCGCGTCCTGGGCCGACGCCGGCGAAATCGAAAGGCCCAAGAGGCCGAGAACAAAGGCAGCTGCGCGCAGCACGGTGCGATCCAGGAATTTTCTCCGGCGTCACTGTAGCGCCGAAATCATCGCCCGTCATGGCCGGGATAGCGCATGTCTGGGCTGAGACGGTTACGTCTTGTGACGATTCCAGCCTCTCGGCTTTCCGGTTACAGTGCCGCTGTCACGAGCGGATGCAGGAGTTCCGATGCCTGAGTCCATCGATCGCGGACGCCGCCGGCTGTTGACGTTTGGCGCAGCCATGACCGGAGGTCTTGCCATGGAGTTCTCCCAAGCGCTCACGGCTCGGTCGCGAGGTCTTGAGCCGCTTCATTCGGTCGACGCGGGTGTTCTCAACATTGCCTGTTATGAAGCGGGGCCAGCGGATGGGCCCGCTGTCGTGCTGTTGCACGGCTTTCCCTATGACATCCACTCTTATGTCGATGTCGCCCCGCAACTGGCCGCCAAAGGCTGCCGCGTCGTCGTGCCCTATCTGCGCGGCTACGGCCCGACGCACTTTCTCGATTCCAAAACGCCGCGGTCGGGCGAACAGGCTGCCGTCGGCGCGGATCTTCTTGCACTGATCGACGCGCTGAACATTGAGCGCGCGGTCTTCGCCGGATATGACTGGGGCGGGCGCGCGGCCTGCGTCGCCGCGGCGCTGTGGCCTGAACGGTGCACGGGGCTTGTGACCGTCAACGGCTATCTGATTCAGGATATCGCGCACGCGATGGCGCCCGCCAAGCCGCCGCGGGAAGTCGCTTATTGGTATCAGTATTACTTCCAGATCGAGCGTGGCCGCGCCGGTCTTGCCGCCAACCGGCGCGAAATCGCAAATATTCTGTGGCAGCAGTGGTCGCCGAACTGGCATTTTGATGAGGCGACGTTCGAGCGTACCGCGTCAGCCTTCGACAATCCCGACTTTGTCGATGTCGTGATCCACAGCTATCGTCATCGCTACGGGCTTGCCGAAGGTGACCCGCGCTATGCCGAGTTGGAACGGCGTCTTGCGGAGCAGCCCGTGATCGCTGCTCCCACCATTACGCTCGACGGTAACGCCGACGGCGTCAATCCGGCGACCGATGGCACGGGATATGCCGCCAAATTCAGCCGCCGCCTCGCTCATCGCGTGGTGCCGCGTGCCGGGCATAACCTGCCGCAAGAAGCGCCGGAGGCTTTTGTGAATGCGGTGATCGACGTGCTGAAGGCGTAAGGGTCAGCCGCGCCGCGGGCTGACTTTCCACGTCGCCGCGAGCAGGGCGGCTGTCATCAACCCCGTGACCAGTGCGGCTTCGGGATGCGAAAGCGCCAATGCCGAGGTCGCGGCCCATCCGATCGAGGAAAAGGCTTCAGCGAAGGTTGCAAGCCGCGACGAGGTCTGCCGGCGGCGGAATTGGCTACGGCGGGCCTGAACGCGGAACCAGAGCTGGATCGCGGTGGCGGAAGCGGCCGCAATCAGGACGCCGGCGGCGGTGATCGCCGCCTGCTGTGGCGAGGCAAACATCAAGGCGAGAATGAGCGGGGCGAACAGGGCGCCGATCACGAGCAGCACCACTTCGATTTTCGCCCGGATCAGCCACGACGGCGGCAGCGGTGCCGCGGTCACAAGGTCGGGCGCGTCTTCTCCTGAGATCGTCAGCCAACCGAGGCCGCCGGCGAGTTGTCCTGCCGCCATGACGATCACAGGCGTGATCAGCATGATTGCGACCGAACTGTCGCTGAAACTTCGCCATAGCAGAACGGCCGGCGGCACGAGATAGAGCAGCTGCATCAGGCTTTGCGACACTAGCCAGGGGTCGCGGCCGAGCAGCATCAGCTCCTTGCGCCGCAATGCCTGTTGCCGCGATCCCGATCGGAACGTCCGCCTGCGGGAGCCGCGCTGGGTGGCGGCCGTGCTGGTCGATGCGCGAACAACGGTATCGGAAAATCGCGTCGAAAAGCCGGCCATCACAGCACCGAGCAACAACAGCGAAACTGCGAGCAGCCGCAGCAGCGCGTCGCCATCGCCAAACGCGGCGCGCGCCGGCCACCACACCACGCTGCCCGGGCCGGGTGCAAATCCGGCGGCGGCGTCCGAAGTGAGAACCGCAAAGCGCGAGAGCGTGCCGTAGGACATGATCGCCGCGATCTGCAGCGCAATGACGAAGCCGGCACCGATCACGGCTGCGACGATCTGAGCGACGAGGCGCGTGCGCCGCGGACCGATGGTCCGGAACAACAGGATGGTGACCGCGATCGCAACCGCTGCGGCGGTGAGACCGATGGCGATCACCACGCCGTAAACGGCAAACCAGCGCGGTCCGCCGCCAAACACGAGGACGTCGACAAACGGCGTTGCAAGCAACGTCGCCATGGCGGTGACGGTAAGGGCGATGGCCGCGAGCCGGACGGAAAACACGCCTGTGAGCGCAACCGGCGACGACATGATGAGATCAAGATCGGCGCGCGCGTAGAATGCCCGCGTCACGGATTCGATCGCCTGCGACAGCATCAAGGCCCAGCCCAGGAAGATCGTTGCCGTGATCACGATCAGCGCCGGTTTGTCGAGCGGCGCTTGCAGTGTGGCGTAGCGGCCGATCACGGCATAGGCGGGGACATGCAACAGCGCGCCAAAGACCAGAAGTCCGATGATCACGGCGCGGCGGCGTCCGCGCCGGCCACCGGTCATCATCGCCAGCCATTCGCGCCAGGCCAGGCGGATCTCGTGGCTCGCGAACCAGCTTAACGCAACGGATGTCATGCGGCAGCCGCCTGCGTCTCGACGAGCGCGATAAACACGTCTTCGAGGCTGGTGTCGCCGCGGCCGTTCAACTGGCGAAGCTCAGTGAGCGTGCCTTCGGCAACGAGTCGTCCCGCCGAGATCACGCCGATGCGGTCGGCCATGCGTTCGGCCACTTCCAGGATATGCGTCGTCATGATAACCGTGCATCCGCCGCGCACGCGCTCGCCGAGCAATCCCTTGACGTGACGGGCGGAGAGGGCATCGAGACCGGTCAGAGGCTCGTCGAGAATGATCAGGCGCGGGTCGTGGATCAGGGCGCCGGCCAGCGCCACCTTCTGGCGCATGCCCTTGGAAAATCCTTCGCAGCGCTCGTGCATATTCGGTTCAAGGCCGAGGGAGAGGAGCAGTTCGCGCGCCGAGCATTCGGCGGCCGCAGGATCGACTCCCCAAAGCCCGGCGACGAATTCGAGATATTCAAGCGGCGTCAGCTTGTCATAGATCATCGGCTCATCCGAAACCCACGCCGTCACCTGCTTGGCGGCAACCGGATCCCTCAGCGCATCAATGCCGGCAATTGCGATCGAACCCGAATCGGGCTGCAGCAGGCCGGCCACCATGCGCAGCGTCGTGGTCTTGCCGGCGCCATTGGGGCCGAGCAGAGCATAGAATTCGCCCGATCGAACCGTGAGATCGAGCGCATCGACGGCCGGGCGGTCAAAACGCTTTGTTAACCCTCGCACTTCGAGGGCGGACGGAGTGGAAGCCATGATGCCGCGCGATCCTGGTGACTGTTCGCCGGAACCATGGACCGAAACCATTGCGGTGCGGTGAATCGGCGGATCAAAATTGCAGGAGACGCGCGAGGCGGGCTTATCCTGCATAAGCCTGGTTTTGTGGCGTCGCGTTTTGCGCTTTGGTCGGCATCGAAGACGCTGGTGTGAAATGCCGCGGGTATTCCACGCCCGCTCTCATGGCCCGCTCAAGGCGACGCCGCTTTCCACCGGCTCCATGGTGGTCGTGTTGCAGCGCCAGCCGGTGCCATTCTTCTGAAAAGCGAACGACTTCTCGATCCGCAAACGATACCCAACCCGCAACTGCTCGCGGCTGCCCGGCGTCGATTTCGGTCTTGCGGATTTCAAATCCCAACAGGTGCCGGTGCAGCTCGATGCAATCGGGCTACACGCGGTGAAGGGCGACACGACGACCATCTCAATGGAGCTGACGACGTCCGCGGTGCTCTCGCTCTGCCTTGCGTCGGTTTGCAGAATGCGATTGACGGCAAGAAAATTCGTGCACGCGCCTGTCGCGTGAATTTGCGCGATGCACAGATCAACCGCATCGGCGTTCGGCTCGGCCGATATCTGCTGTCTTCCGAACAGCTTCTTCGGATCGCCCTTGGCGGCGACCACCTCCGCCGCCTTGCCGGCAAAATAGTCCGACAGACACCCTTCCGAGGGCGAGAGCTCGCGAAGTGGGACGTTGTCCTTGTTTGCGAGACCGCATTTGCGATCGCGTTCGCGGGTCCATCGCTCAAATTCGTCAAACGCGTCCCGCGCCTCGTTATCCTTCAGTTTGGCGATCGTCGCCATCACCTTTTCGTTGAGTTCGGTCTTGGCCAGCGCCAGCGCCGGATCGCTGCAAATCAACAGGCCCGCCGTCGTGTTGACGGCGAGGCAGTCGAAGTTCGGGTCAGCCAATATCTCGATCCGCTCCGCCGTCTCCTTCAAGAGGCAGTCCCTGACGGGTTTGATGTCGTTGCGCTTGATCGGCTGCGATCCGAGGATCCCGCAGCTCGAATTGCGGTCCCTGATCCATTCGGCATTCTCTTCGATCGCGAGGCGCCGGTTCGGAACGCGGTTCAGGCGTTCGGCGATGGCGCTGTTGAGCTTGATGCCGACGGCATTCAGCTCGGGGTCGGCGCAGAAGAGCTGGTCGGCCGGAGCCTTGACCGCCTCGCAGTGGTTTTTGACGAACAACGGCAGGACGTCGGTCATCGGCCGGTTGGCATCGGCCGCATTGTCGGCACGACCTGGCTGCGCGAGCCCGATCCCGGTCATCACAATTGCCAGCACGAATGCCCGCATCCCCGCCCCCGAAGGAAAAGCCAGACGATTGTCCCGTGCATCGTAGCTTCTCGGTCGGCGCGGCGAAACGAAAATTGTAAGGCGGACGGCCGCAGCGCCTGCGTCAATTGATGCCGGTCGCTGCCAGTGATACCCTCAAGCTATCATATTGGACCGTGGGCCGGCCCGCCTGCATTTTGATCGGACGAGATTTTGAAACCATGACCTTTCAGACCGGCGCCTCCGCGCGCAGAATTGCCCTCGCCAGTGCTCTGCAGATCGCCTTGCTCGTCGTCCTTGCATCGAATGCAGCTGCGGAAAAGCTCGTCGATCCGAGCGCGGTCGCGCCCGAGCACCGCGAGGCTGCGGAAAAGCGGCGAGCCGAACAGCTGAAACTGTATCAATGCACCAAGAAGGCCGACGAGGCCAAGGTCCTGCGCAGGGATCGCTCGGCCTATATCAACGGGTGTCTCGATAAATGAAGCCGGGGTTGTAAGCCCAGCGCGCTTTAGCCCGCGAGCGGTCCGACCACGGTTGCCCGCGGATCAGTTCGACCTGGAAGCGACGTCGACCGGGACGGCAAACTTGACCGCCGTAGCCGGTGCGGACGTGCCGCCCGCCAGTGTTGCGACTGAGGGTGGCTCCTGGTAGCGCATGACGCCATCGTCGCCGATAACGAACAGCGGCCGGTGACCTTTCACGTCGATATCTTCGATCATCGCCATGCGCCGGTTATCCAGCATCAGCCAATGGCCGTCGAGACGAGCGAGCGCAGCGGCGTGGTCCTCGCCACGGACCTGGTCGCGCAACACGACGATGCGCAAGTCCTCAGGAGAGAGGCCGGCCATTCGCAACGCGGCAAACTTCGCGATCGCATAATCTTCGCAATCGCCCGCGCCGGAGGCAAACGTTGCGAGCGGCGGGCTCCAGACGTCGATCTGGCCATGTTGCGCCATATCGCTCGTCGCCTTGATCGCCAGATTGATGGCGCGATTGATCTCGCCCAAACGGGCGCGACCCTCGCGGCCCCTGGCGACGTCCACGATGGCGAGGAATTGCAGCGCGGGCGCCGATACGCAGCGTTCGCGGTCGCCGTCACAAAGCGCAAGCTGCACCATGTCGTCTTCGAGCTTGCGTGCGAGGCCGTTCCATTTCTCGGCGAGACCGCCGGCCGATTGGCGCGTCGCGAACAGCCCGAACGGCTCGGCCGACTTGCGGATCACGTCCAGCGTGCCGGGCGAGATCAGCGTGCCCGCATTGAGAACGGCCGGCCAAAGGCAGGTCAGCCCAATGGCCAGCGCAATCGCGCGCAAAGGCCGACTAATGTTGAAAGCACCCATCCGACACCCCTTCGTCCGGACATCGGCGGGGCGATGCGCCACGCGTGACCGGATCGTTTTGCCGGGATGATCCGCCTGGGTGCTTTTAGTCTGCTTAAGACGCCCTGCCGGGCGCCGAAATCTGCCAAACAAGCTGAAGCACGCCTTACCGGCCTGTCGAAAATTCGAGGGAAAGCGCGGTTCGGGGCCCCGTTGAACCAATTTCTGCAGGGTATGACTAATTTGATGAAAGTTTGCGGATTCTGTAATCCAGTTCACATTCTTCAGGTCGGAACTGGAGCAGTATACCTCCAAAGGGGCTTCCAAGAAGCTGTTTCAAGTAAAACTCAACAGATTCTATACTGAAAAATACATGGATCTTCTTGCCATCAGGGCCAGAATACGTAATCAGGGCGTCAGCAGACGAAGGAATTACGTTGCTTAGGGCCGAATTCGTAGAACAGGTGCGCCAAATTCAGCGAAGACGGTCCGATCGGAACGGCCCGTTTGCAAGCAGGAGATGGTTTCGCAATGGGGCGGCTGGTGATAAGGAAGTTTAGACCTTTGAATTTATATATTTATTAACCATTGCGGTGGCGGGGTGAATTACTTCGGCAAATTTGATGCCAAGGTTTTTGATGCGCTGGGGGGTCACCACCCGGGCGCTCAACTCCATTCCGAAGCCCTTCACGCCACCCACGTTCCAGCGGACGCTATCGTCGTTCCCGACGCGCAGTTGCTGTTCGGCGCGGAATTCAAGCGCACCGGCGTCGACCTCGTCCTTTCCGGCGACGGCCGCGAATACGTCGTTCACGATTATTTCAAGGGCGAGAAGCATGCGCCGCTGGCTTCGCCCGATGGCGCGCATCTCACCGGCGATATCGTCAATGCGCTTTCCGGCCAGGTTCAGCTTGCGCAGGCTGCCGGCAATGCGGGCGGTGGCCAGGTCATCGGCCATGTGACCAAGTTGGTCGGCAACGCAACTGCGATCCGCAACGGCGTTTCGATCATTCTCAATAATGGCGACAACGTCGAAAAAGGCGACGTGGTCCAGTCCGGATCGGATTCGACGCTCGGCATCACCTTCATCGACGGCACCGTGTTCGGTCTGTCGTCGAATGCGCGGATGGTGCTGAACGAGATGGTTTACGACCCCAACGGGTCGAACAATTCATCGCTGCTCAGTCTGGTGGCCGGCACCATCACCTTCGTCGCCGGCGAGACCGCCAAGCATGGCGATATGAAGGTCGATACGCCGGTCGCGACCATGGGCATCCGCGGCACCGCCGTGCTGTTCGCGGTGCACTTCAAATTGCCGAACGGCTCGTTCGCCGCGGACGACATGAATCCGCCGCCCGATGCCGTGCCCGAGGGCCAGTTTCAGGTTCTGGTCGAGCCGGACGGCACGACGGGTTCCTACATCCTGTTCGACAAGCTGACGCTCACGCCGCTGACGGTGGTCGACAAGGCCAACGTGCAGTGGAACGTTTCGAATGGCTTGCTGAACCAGACGACGACGCCGCTGTCGCCGGAGATTCTCAAGCTTATCACCGACGTTTTCTCGCTGAAGTTCTCCGATAGCTCGACCACCAAATCGCTCGATCATTTTACTGATTCGATCATTCCGACTCCGTTCGGTCAGACCAAGTTCGGCTTCGTAAACTACACTCCGCCGACGTTTACGTTTGCGAGTTTGGTGGGGCCGACCACCGGGCCCACGACGTTCAACGGAGCGAACGTTAGCCACATTGCCCAGGCGCCGAATTTCACCGGCATCGATAACGGCAAGATCACCGAGCTGCTGGACACCACCGGCAGCTCGACGCTCGACAAGGTGACGGGCGCGTTCCACTACTTCGATGTCAACGCGACCAGCGATCATCCGACGGTGTCGGCGAAGTTTGCGTCATTCACCTATCAGGACGCGCACGGGAACGACGTCACTTCCAAGCTGAACGCACTGGAACTTGCCGACATCAAGGCTGTCGAAAACGGCCTCAGCGTCACCCAGGGCACCTTCAACAGCGTTGGCGACGGGACAGCCAGCTGGACCTACAAGATTCCCGACGGCGCCTTCGACTTCCTCGCCAAGGGCGAGACTCTGACGCTGACCTTCAACGCGACTGTCGACAACAATTATGTGCCGGCCGATCAGACCGGGTCTGGAACGTTCACGATCACGATCACGGGCACGAACGACGCGCCGGTCATCACCAGCCCGCAGCAGAACGTCAACTTCGTTTCCGCCGGCACCGACACCAAGGGCGGCGAACTGATTCCGAACACGGCGACCTCCGGAACGCTGGCTTTCTCGGATCCGGACCTGACCGACACCCACACGGTGGGAGTCGAGATGATGAGCGCGCTGCTCGACGGCAAGCCCCTTTCGGACACCGTCGGGCAAAACGTCATCAACGAACTTGCCGCGGCGATGACGGTGAAGATCGCACCCGGCCACGACAGCACCGGCGTCGGCTTCGGCTCGGTCGATTGGACGCTTGCCGATCTCGAGGTCTACTTGGCCGATCTCGTCCCCGCGGGCGAGACGTTGGTCCTCACTTACGAAGTCACGGTGACGGACTCGCAGGGCGCGACCTCAACCAAGGATATCGTGGTCACGATCGGCGGCAACCTTCCGCCGGCGACGGTGTGGATCGATACCAACCCGATTCCGCCAGGCGGTGTGGCGCTGTGGGAGACCGCGTCAAACTGGGAAAGCGACAAGGTACCGACCGCGAACGATGACGTGTTCATCGGTACCGATCAGGTGCTGCCCGGGACCCCGACCTTCCCGGCCACGGTCGATATCGCGTCTGCGGCCAAATCGCTGACGATGGACTATTTCACCGACTTCGGAAGCGCGATTCCGGAACTGGATGTCGTATCGACGGGCACGCTGACGATCACCAAGGATCTCAAGCTGGGGACGAGCACGGACCCGCTCGCCCCGTCGAGCGGTGAAGTCATCGTCAAGAATTGGGGTACGATCAGCGTCGGCGGCGAGATCGACCTGCTCAAGCACAGCGTGCTGGACAATTACAACACGCTCATTCTGAACGGTGGCGGCAAGTTTGCCGACCAGAGCAGTGTCACGAACTCAGGAACGATCGAACTCAAGACCGGCACGCTCGATGTTGCGGTCGATATCGCCAATTCCAACGCCGGCACTGGCGGCATCATTCAGGTCGATAAGACCGCCACGCTGAAGCTTTCGAACGGCGCGACCATTACCAAAGGCAGCCTGAATATTGCCGGCGGCGCCACGGTGGATGTCGAGGCGGCTACGCCCGGGACAGTGGCTGCGACACTCAATGACGTCACGGTCAATGGCACCGATGCTGCGTCTCCGGACGCCGCGAGCCTCATCGAAATCGGCGCGGCGGCTGCCGCGATCCTGGTGCTCGAAAACGGTACCAAGGTAGAAAACGGCGCGCTCAAGGTTTTCGGCGGCAGCACCCTCGAGATCGAAAGTGCCGCCGGCGCGACGCTGGACGGCGTCTCGGTGATCGGGAATTCCAGCGTGCCCGAGAGCATGATCGAAGTCGGCGCTGGCTCGACCCTTGTGCTGGAAGACGGCACCATTATCAGCGACGGCAAGATGACGATCGCGGATACTGGCAAGCTCGAAGTTGCGGCCGGAACGACGGGTGCGGGCGCAACGATCGATAATGTCACTGTGTCCGGTGGCACGATTTTAGTCGATGCCGGTGTGACGCTTACACTGGATCCTGTCACGCTGGACAGCGTCACGCTCAAGGGTAACTTCATCAATGCCGACACGCTGACGCTGAACAAGGTGAAGCTCGACGGGGTGACGCTGGACGGCGGCACCGATGCGGCGACCGGCGTCACGGTGAGCGCCGACAGCACCATCGAGAACGCCACGGTGACCGGCGACCTCACCAACAATGATGGCGTGACGCTGACGCTGAACACGGTGAAGCTCGAGGGGGTGACGCTCGACGGCGGCACCGATGCGGCCACTGGCGTCACGGTGAGTGCCGACAGCACGATCAAGGACGCCACGGTGACCGGCGACCTCACCAACAATGATGGCGTGACGCTGACGCTGAACACGGTGAAGCTCGACGGCGTGACGATCAGTGGCGGCAC
>NZ_DASSRP010000426.1:0-2990 GCF_035701725.1 Bradyrhizobium sp. | reverse complement strand
GTTATCCCGTCTAAACTGGCCGTTTAAGCTGGCCGGATCAGCAACATCAAGTCACAATAGCTGCCAAGGCAAGGGGCAAAGCCTCTGTTTCAATGCGGGCGAATCGAGCGGGGGGCCAGACACATGATTAGTTCGCTTATGATGCGCGTAGCGGTCACGATTCTGGTACTCGGCATGATCTGGGGAATCGAGATGGGCGTCCGCCAAAGCTTTGCGCTGGCTCCAGCGCATGCGCATTTGAACCTGGTCGGCGGCGTTCTCCTGTTCGTGTTCGCACTCTACTACCGGCTGGTTCCGGCCGCCGAACAAAGCACGCTGGCGAAGTGGCAAGGCTGGTTGCACATCGTTGGCGCGATCCTATTTCCTGTTGGCGTTGCCGTTGTCATTTCCAAGGGTCAAGCCTTCATCATCCTGCCGATCATCGGCTCGCTGATCGTGCTGACGGCGGTCGCGCTGTTTGGACTGATCGTATTCCGTACCTGCCGGATTTGAGAATTCGACCACAGCCCGCGCCGCCCCCATAGCGGCGTCACTTTTCAGGCTCATCCGTGGCATAGTCGGTGGAAGCCGATTCGCGGCGCCCTCCTCCGCATCATCTGAAGAACTATGGCCAAAGCACTGAAATCAAACGCAAAAACAAAGCCGTCCAGTGACCTCTTCGAGACCACGCCGAAAGCCCGTCCGGCCGCCAAGGCAGCATCGAAACCGAGCAACGCCGAGGCCGGCTATACCGCGCGCGACATCGAGGTCCTCGAAGGACTCGAGCCGGTGCGGCGGCGGCCGGGCATGTATATCGGCGGCACCGACGAGAAGGCGCTCCATCATCTGTTCGCCGAAGTCATCGACAACTCGATGGACGAGGCGCTGGCGGGCCATGCGACCTTCATCGAAGTCGAACTCGACGCCGACGGATTTTTGACCGTCACCGACAATGGCCGTGGCATCCCCGTCGATCCACATCCGAAATTTCCGAAGAAGTCCGCACTCGAAATCATCATGTGCACGCTGCATGCGGGCGGCAAATTCGACTCGAAGGTTTACGAGACATCCGGCGGCCTCCACGGCGTCGGCATTTCCGTGGTCAATGCGCTGTCGTCGCGCCTGGAAGTCGAGGTCGCACGCAGCCAGAAACTCTACCGCATGGTATTCGAGCGCGGCCATCCGAAGGGCAAGCTCGAGGATCTCGGCAAGGTCAACAACCGCCGCGGCACCAGGACCCGCTTCAAGCCGGACGCCGAGATATTCGGCGCCAAGGCCGCGTTCAAGCCGCAGCGGCTGTTCAAGATGGCGCGCTCGAAAGCCTATCTGTTCGGCGGCGTCGAGATTCGCTGGCGGTGCGATCCCTCGCTGCTCAAGGGCATCGAGGACGTTCCGGCCGAGGACAGCTTTCACTTCCCCGGCGGTTTGAAGGATTATCTCGCCGCCGCCATCCATGCCGACACGCTAGTGCATCCGGATATTTTTTCCGGAAAGTCGGGCCGCACCGGCGCGCAGGGCGCGTGCGAATGGGCGGTCGCCTGGACGGCAGACGCCGACGGTTTTCTCTCGTCCTACTGCAACACGATTCCGACCCAGGACGGCGGCACGCATGAATCGGGCATGCGCAGCGCGCTGCTGCGCGGCTTGAAGGATCACGCCGAACGCGTCGGCCAGGGCAAGCGCGCGGCCTCCATCACCTCCGAAGACGTGATGGTGGGCGCAGCCGTGATGCTCTCGGTGTTCGTTCGCGAGCCGGAATTTCAGGGTCAGACCAAGGACCGGCTGGCGACCGCCGAAGCGCAGCGCATCGTCGAGCAGGCGATCAAGGACCCGTTCGATCACTGGCTGTCCGGCAATCCGGTACAGGCCAACAAGCTGTTGGATTTCGTCGTCGAGCGCGCCGAAGAGCGGCTGCGCCGTCGCGCCGAAAAAGAAATTTCACGCAAGACCGCGGTCAAGAAACTGCGGCTGCCCGGCAAGCTCGCCGACTGCACCGACACCGCCGCCGAAGGCTCCGAGCTCTTCATCGTCGAGGGCGACTCGGCCGGCGGTAGCGCCAAGCAGGCGCGCGATCGCAAGACGCAAGCCATCCTTCCGCTCCGCGGCAAGATTCTCAACGTCGCGTCCGCGACCAAGGACAAGCTGCTCGCCAATGCCCAGCTCGCCGATCTGATCCAGGCGATCGGCTGCGGCACCGGAGCGCAATATCGCGAAGAGGATCTGCGCTATTCGCGCATCATCATCATGACCGACGCCGACGTCGACGGCGCCCACATCGCCTCGCTCTTGATTACCTTCTTCTACCGGCAGATGCCGCGGCTGATCGATGAGGGCCACCTGTTTCTCGCCGTGCCTCCGCTGTTCCGCCTGAGCCATGGAGCCAAGACGTTCTACGCCCGCGACGAGGCACACCGGGACGCGCTGCTCAAGAGCGAATTCAACGCCAACGCGAAGGTCGATGTCAGCCGCTTCAAAGGCCTCGGCGAGATGATGCCGGCGCAGCTGAAGGAAACCACCATGGATCCCGCAAAGCGGACGCTGCTCAAGGTCGTGCTTCTGGCGGACGATCGCGAGGGCACGGCCGATTCCGTCGAACGGCTGATGGGCACCAAGGCGGAGGCCCGATTTGCGTTCATTTCGGACAAGGCGGAATTCGCCAGCGAGGACCTTCTGGACGTCTGATTCCGAAGCGTTTGGCGGATTTTCAGACGCGCCGCGATGGAACCCGAGCAGTACGGTATGACCATCCCCTTTATCGCTGATTTTAAAGCATTTTTTACTCTTAAGGCGCCGGTGGATTTTGTCGTTTTAGGCCGGGTGTGCCCCTCCGGACACAGCTTTTCAGGCAGAAACGTTTATAAATGGGGGCAGAATCGAGATTACTTCGGGCTGCGGCCCTAAACCGTTGAGGGACTGAAAATGAAGAGGTTGGTGTTGGCTCTGACCGCGGCTGCGGCGTTCTCCGGATCGGCACTCGCCGCCGACCTGCCCGCCCGCTCCTACACCAAGGC
>NZ_DASSRP010000425.1:0-12582 GCF_035701725.1 Bradyrhizobium sp. | reverse complement strand
GATTTGTTCTGGCCGGTCAGGTCGGGGAAATTGTAGATGGAAACGTCGAGCTTGCGTCTCGGCGGCGGCAGGTTATCGAGCACCAGGCCGGTCTTGGTCGCCGGCACCATGAAGGCGGGCTCGTCGACGCGGTCCTTGGCCGTTCCGGCCATCGGATCGAACATGCACCCGCCCGCCGGCAACACGAACAGCAACAGACACGCCAGACTGGCAACACGCGAACCCAACTTATGCCCCCACCCACAACGAAGTACAATTCAGACTTGGTATCAGCGCTACATGACAGCTGTCCGATGGCGCGCCGATATACCCTCGCCCCATGAAAATCAGGGCATTCTGGTTGCGTTTGCCGTCGGATTCGCCGTGTTGGCGCCGCTGCTACCGCCGCCGGTGCCGCCACCGTTTGTATTTCCAATGCTGCTCAAGGCGTTGGTCAGAGGCGTCAGATCCGGTCCCTGATTGCCCGACTTGACGCCCTCGCCTTGCGCCTGCGCCGTCGACAACAGGAACGCGCCGTTGTTCGGGTTGCCGCCAAGCGCGGGACTGATCGGATGATAGACCTGCTCGGTCGCAAATGCCGGCGTCAGCACACCCACGACGCCCGCAACACACATCACCCGAAATGCGATCTTGCCCATGTCCGTCTGCCCCTTTCGAAATGCCCGATTGATCCGTTTCAGCCGCTCGTCACCTGACGACCAGCACGTTGCCGACGCGAACGATGCTCGCCTGCGGCGCGCCCTTCGGCTGGATGATGTCGAATGCACCGTTCGGCAGCCGCGCAATCAGCATGTTGACCGGCGCGGTGCCCGGAGGCTGCAGCACATCCACCGTCAGCCCTTGCACACCGAGCAGCGCCAGGTTGGAGACGAGCCCCTGCCCGTGCTGAAACACGCCGACCTTGTCATACTTGCCGCCGATGATGCCGACATTGGAGCTGTTGCCGCCGCCGGACTGGGCCTGCAGCACGAAATTGCTGCGCCCCATCTCCAGCGTACCGGCGACATTTCCGCCAGACGCCGCCAGCGTGGTTTCCGGCGTCAATTGCGTGGTGCCGCCGCGCGGCGGCACCACGGGAATCTGTGACGGCACATTGATCGGCGTCGAGATCACCGACTGGCCGGAAAAGGCACCCTTGGATGCCTGGGTGATGAATGCGCCGTCGGCAAGGGCCGGCGCAGCCCATGGCACAAGCGCAACGGCCGGCACGGCCGCGGCAACGAACGTGACCGCGAACAAATGATTTCTCAGGGCGAAATACAAGAGACACTCCCGGAATTTGAATCGATCAGCAAGCTTGCCTGGAAGTGCCCCTCATCGGATGCACCCAGGAACGTGGTCGAAAGGACTTCTTCCCTATCGGCTTCGAGACTGAATTCGCCGCTCTGGATATTGTGGCTCGTACCGCTAGTGCTGCGTTTTTGAATGTCGAGCCGATAAGTGCCGCTGGCCTCTTCACTGGCCTGCGCAACGGCCTCGATACGGAGCGCTTCGCCCTCCACCATGACCCGAATACGACACCCGATCGCCAGCACTTGTTTGACCTGCATCCGCTCGACATCAGCCAGCGCGGCATCTGACCGCGCGCAACAACCAACAACACCCAAGATCGCGATAGCTATCCTGCTGATCAGAGCCGTGCGTGCATCCGGCATCGGCGCCTCTCGAGAGGTTGACAGAGAGCGGCGGGAGATGATCCCGCCGCTCCCTTGTCGACTTACTTCTGGGTCGTGATCGCGACGTTGTGCGAACCGAACTGCGCCGTCACCGAAGCGTTGGAGACGTTCGCGCTCGCGGTCTGGACCGTGGTTGCGCTGTTACCGTTGCCGACCTGCAAGGTCGATTGCAGGTTTGCACCGATCATCGGCTGCAGGCCGGTGTCTGCCTGATGCACGGTGGCCGTGTTGTTCTTGCCGAGCTGGGCGATCAGCGAGCCGTTGATGCCGCTGTTGAGCGGATCGGCGATCTTCTGAGTGGTGGTCGCCGTATTGCCCTTGCCGACTTCGAGCGTCAGCGAAGCGTTGACGCCGTTGCCGCCATCGACGTTCTTCTGCTTGGTGGTGGCGGTGTTGTCCTTGCCGACCTGGAAGGTTCCTTGCAGATTGTCGCCGTTGGTCTGCTTGGTGGTCGCCGTGTTGTCCTTGCCGAACTGAGCGGTCAGTGAGGCATTGACGTTGCTGGCATCGTCAGCATTCTTCTGCTTGGTGTTGGCGACGTTGCCGGCGCCGACCTGAATCGTGCCCTGCAGGTTGTTGCCGTTGACCTGATTGACCTTCGCCTTGTTGTCGACGCCGAACTGGGCGGTCAGCGAAGCGTTGGTGGCCTGGTCGGCCTTCTTGCCGTCAACCGAACCGCTCTGATTGGTGGTCGACGTGTTGTCGAAGCCGAACTGCAAGGTGGCCGCATCGTTCTTGACGCCGCTTTCCGCCGAGGAGCCCTTGCCGGAACCGATCGATTCCTGGTTGGTCTTTGCGAGGTTGCCGGTGCCGATCTGGAGCGTGAACTGATTGTTGTTGCCGCCCAGGCCCGGATTCTTGCCGCTGGCCGCGCCTTCGGAGTCCTGGCTGACCTTCGCGGTGTTCTCAGCGCCGGCCTGAATGATCTTGGAGTCGTTCTTGCCGCCGTTCGCGGCCGTGAGCTGACCGGTGACCGCGAGATTTTCGGAATCCTTCCCGGCGCCGAACTGAAGCGTGGCCTGGTTGTTGTTGCCGCCCGCCTGGCCAGCGGCCGAATTGTTGCCGTTGCCGAACTGACCGGTGAAGGAATTGTTCTTGTTCTTGGTGTCGTTGGTCTGCTCGGTCAGGGCGTTGTTCTTGTCGCCGATCTGCAGCGTGCCCTGGTTGTTGTTGCCACCGAGCTGGCCGACCGTCGAGGTGTTCTTGTTGCCGATCTCGAGCGTACCCGACTGGTTCGAGCTCTTGCCGGTGGTCTGCTGCGCGGTGACGGCGCTGTTGTCGTTACCGAACTGCGCGGTGCCCTGCTTGTTGTGACCGTTGTTCTGACCGACGATTGCGTTGTTCTTCTTGCCGGCCTGAAGGATGAAAGACTCGTTGCTGGCGGCAGAAGCCAGCGACGTCGTGGCCAAGAGAATGGCCAGCGTCGTGAGATGCCTCATAACACTTCCCTGTTTTTCCAAAGCGGGGTCAGCGACCATCGCTGCCCTCACGCGAGGCGTTAACACGCAGTGAATGGCAACGACAATGGGCGGCAAAAAATTTCATGCGCCCGTTACAATCGAGCAGGAAAGTCCTGCAAATAGGGACATCTCGGCATTTGCCACGTCACAAGATCGGCTCCGTTGTCAACAAGCCGACCGCTCATTTTGGGTGTCGAACCGGCTTTCGCTTGTCCCGGTGCGCCTGCAATTTTACTGTCACGTTCAGCCATTAAAGGTGGCAGGGTCGTCGGATTTTGGTCCGCCGACATATGTGGCAACGCTCCCGCGTTGTAGACTGCGCTTCGATTCCACGTAACGGCTTCGGATCGCGGCTTCGGACACATATGACGTCAATCGAGGAACTGGTTGCAGCGAACGCCATCTCGCGAATTCAGGTCGAGATGCATCCGCGCGACCAGGAACTGCGGTTGCTCTACGGCACGCCGGAATTCATCGACTGGCTTGGCCGATTGGCAAAAGGCGCAGGCCCGGAACGGAGGCTCGGAGAAGCAACGGCGGCCGAACAGGTGGATGATCTCTTCAACACATTTCTGAGCGGCCAGCCTCTGATTTACATGAAGCAGTTTCGATCAATTCGTGCCGAGAAGAACGCCGTTTGGGAATTGAAGACGCCGGATGTGCGGATCTTCGGCTGGTTCTTGAAGAAGGACTGTTTCGTCGCCGTGTTCGGAAACTGGGCTGACGTGATCAAGGATCACGACCTCTATCGGGGTTACCGGATCTCCATCCGCAGGATGCGTCGGGAATGGGGAGTGGACGAAACGTTGTGTGTGCAGGGGGTAATGCCGAGTGACGTCCTTTCACTTTGATATCGGCGGGCGGGCGCGAAATGCCGGCCGGTTCATCGGCCGTGTGCGGGGCGAACTGCTGCGGGCTCTTGCCGAACGCAAGAGCGACGGCGGGCTGTCGCAGGAGGCGCTGGCGCGAAAGCTCGATACCGAGCGTTCGCTGATCAACCGGCAGCTTGCCGGCGAAAGCAATCTCACTTTACGTTCGCTCGCGGACCTCGCCTGGGCAATGGACCTCGAGATCTCGTTCGAGCTGAAAAAGCCGGCGCCTGAAGCCGGCCAGAACCAGCCTGTTCAAAATCAGCCGCTGCAAGCCCAGACCATGACAACCTCGACCGTGCGGCACGGCGCGATCAAATACATCAACGGCGCCGCCAAACAGGTCTCGGGACCCGCGCCTGCAAATTCCGGGCTTGGGCAGCCGAAAAAGTCCGCATGATGGAACGATACGGCTATTCGATCTTCTGCGACGACATCCGCAACGAGCCTGGCGGCAAGCTTTCATTCGTCGGCTGCTACAATGCGGTCATGTTCGCCTCGCCGCGCTTTCCATTGGTGCTGCCGAAATTCTACATCCACTTCCACGTGTTCTCGCCGGCCACGCAGCCCTATGAGTCCGTGCTGTCGCGGTGCTACGTGCCCGGCCGCACCGATCCCGTCGCCGAAGAGGCAATCGAGGTGCCGAGGCTCGAAGACCAGATCAATCTCTTGGCGAGCCTGCCAAAGAATGGCGGCGCGCCGCCCTGCATCGTGGTGGCCGCAAGCCTGGTTTTCACGCCGCTCGAGATTCCCGAACCCGGCATGATCCAGGTGCGCGCGCTGATCAATGGCGGCCCCGGCGAACTCCATGTCGGTTCGCTCACGGTAACAGCGGCCTAGTTTCCCGATCTTCGAAGTTCGTTGCACTTCGCCCCGGCGATGGCTTGACCTTCGCAAATCGACGGCGCGTCAGCGTGGATTGCGCTGCGTCACGATCGCCTGGTTGCCGCTGCCGCGCTGGACGACAGAGGACGCATTGCCGGTGCCGGTTTGCGAGACCGTGGCAAGGTTGTTCGTTCCGGTCTGCGTCACCAGGGAGACGTTGGTCGCGGCATTCGCCGTCGGCATCGCCGGCGCGCCGATCGCTTTGGGTTGCAGCGGAAAAGCGAGCATCGCAGCCGAGGCCTTTGCCGAAGCCGCCGACTGCTCGGCCGAGGCCGCTTTGCCTGACAGTTGCGCGATGAACACCTCACTGGCCACGGCCGGGCCAGCAGCCATTGTCAAAAATATGACAACAGGGATCGCGATGCGCATGCGAACTTTCTCCTTTTCGTGCGAAATGGATAGAAAGTTCGCATTAAGATTGGGTAAGGAAGCCGGCACGCAATCGAATTTGTCGGGCGCCTGCGCCGGAGCCGAACGCTACCTGCCCCACACTTCCTGCGCTACCTCGACCGCGAGCCGAAGCTTCGCCCACTGCTCTTCCTCGCCGAGGATGTTGCCTTCTTCGGTCGAGGCAAATCCGCATTGCGGTGACAGCGCAAGCTGCTCAAGCGGCGCAAACTTCGACGCCTCCTCGAGCCGACGCTTGATGTCGTCCTTCTTTTCCAGCTCACCGCTCTTGGAGGTGATGACGCCGACCACCACCACCTTGTTGCCGCGCGGCAGATAGCGCAACGGCTCGAAGCCGCCGGCGCGCTCGGAGTCATATTCCAGGAAATAGCCGTCATAGTTGGTGCCGGCGAGCAGCGTCTCGGCCACCGGCTCGTAGCCGCCCGAGGAGATCCAGGTGGAGCGGAAGTTGCCGCGGCAGACGTGGGTGGTGATGGTCATGTCGGCGGGACGCTCGGCGATCGCATAGTTGATGACGCGGGCATAGATCTCCTGCAGACCGTCGAGATCGTTACCGCGCTCGCGCGCCTTGTTCAGCTCATCCTGCGAGCAGAGATAGGCCCAGACCGTGTCGTCGAACTGCAGATAACGGCAGCCGGCGTCGTAAAACGCCTTCACCGCCTTGCGATAGGTCTTGGCGAGATCGTGGAAGAAGGCGTCAAGATCGGGATAGGCCTGCTTGGAAATCGCATTGCGCCCGCCGCGGAAATGCAGCACCGCGGGCGACGGGATCGTCATCTTCGGCATGACATGCGCGGTGTCGCATTGCTTCTTCAGGAATTTGAAGTGCGACAGCATCGGATGATCGTCGGGAAAATCGAGCTGGCCGATGACGCGCACAGCCTCGTGACGGGTCTGGACGCCGGCGAACTGAATGCCCTGGTCGGGATGGAACATTTCGCAGCCGGTGAGCTTGGCGAGGAAATCGAAATGCCACCAGGAACGGCGGAACTCGCCATCGGTCGCAAGCTTCAGGCCGGTCGACGCCTGGCGGTGCACGACCTTCTCGATTTCCATGTCCTCGACCTTGCGCAGCTCGTCGGGCGTGATCTCGCCCTTTTCGAGCCTGGCGCGGGCTTCCTTCAGGCGCTGCGGCCGCAGCAGGCTGCCGACTTCGTCAGCGCGGAAGGGAGGTTTGGTTCGTTGCATGGTGTTTCACTCCCACAGGAACGGATTATTGAATACTGTCGTCATTCCGGGATGCGCCGCAAGGCGCAGGCCCGGAATCCATTTCTCCGAGCACTCGTAAGGCGCCTATGGATTCCGCGTTCGCGCTCGCGCGCGCCCCGGAATGACGGCCGGAGTGCCTCACGACTTCCCCGCCACGCCCAGAAACCGCTCCAGCGCCGACGGGTCGGCCTTCAGGGCGCTGCTGGCCGCCTCGTGCACGATCGCGCCACGTTCCAATATCACGGCGCGGTCGGCAAGGCCCAAGATTTTGCGCGCGTTCTGTTCGACGATAATCGAACAGATGCCCCCCGATCGGGTGATGGTGCCGAGCGCCTTCAAAAGCTCCTCGACGATGATCGGCGCCAGCCCCTCCGTCGGCTCGTCCAGCAGCAGCACCTTCGGATTGAGGGTCAGCGCGCGTCCCACGGCCAACATCTGCTGCTCGCCGCCGGAAAGCTGGTTGCCGAAATTGCTCCGCCGCTCCTTCAGGCGCGGAAACATCTCATAGACCTTGCCGACCGTCCATGGTCCCGGCTGAGCTATCGCCGTCATATTCTCTTCCACCGTCAGCGAGCGGAAAATGTTGCGCTCCTGCGGCACCCA
The DNA here is from genome assembly GCF_035701725.1 of Bradyrhizobium sp. Lineage (GTDB taxonomy): Bacteria > Pseudomonadota > Alphaproteobacteria > Rhizobiales > Xanthobacteraceae > Bradyrhizobium. The sequence continues at coordinate 5,472 of NZ_DASSRP010000425.1, read as the reverse complement.
GCCGATCCCCGCGCGCGCCCGCTGGTCGGGCCGCATGGCGGTGATATCGCGCCCCCCAAGCGTGACCCGGCCGCCGAAGCGCCGCGTCACGCCGACGATCGAATTGATCAGCGTGGTCTTGCCGGTGCCGTTGCGCCCCAGCAGCGCCAGCACCTCGCCTTCGGCCAGGCGCAGCGTCATGTCGGGCAGCACCACGGCCTCACCGTAACCGGCGCGCAGGTTTTCGATGCTGAGAAGGTCAGCCATGTCAGCTATGGGCCTCCTCGCCGAGATAGACCGCCTTCACCTGAGGATCGCGCGCCACTTCGTCCGGCGCGCCCTCCACCAGCATCGCGCCATTGACCAGAACCGAGATCCGGTCGGCAAAGGAAAACACCAGATCCATGTCGTGCTCGATCAAGAGCACGGTAACATCGCGCGGCAACGCGGCGACGGCGGCAAGAATATCGTGGCGCTCGCTTTCGGGAACGCCAGCGGCGGGCTCGTCGAGCAGCAGCACGCGCGGTTTGGTCGCGATCGCGACCGCGATTTCGAGCAGGCGCTGCTTGCCATAAGGCAGGGTCGCGGTCGGCTCGTTCATCACGTCGGTGAGACGAAAGCGCGCAAGATTTTCCGCGATCTCGGCGTTGACATCCTCGCGCGTGCCCATCACGCGCCACCAGTCGCCGCCGCGGCCAAGCCGCTCCGACACCGCAAGCCCTATCGTTTCGATCGGCGTCAAATCCGGATAGAGCTGGTTGATCTGGAAGGTGCGCGACAGCCCCCGCGAGACCCGGCCGTGCACGGTCGCATCGGTGATGTCGCTGCCCTCCAGCAGGATGCGGCCCGCGTTCGGCTTCAGCACGCCGGTCAGAAGATTGATCACGGTAGTCTTGCCGGCGCCGTTCGGGCCGATCAGCGCGTGCCGCGCGCCCTGGATGATCTTCAGCGACAGATCGCGCGTGACTTTCAGCCCGCCGAACTGCTTCTCCAAGCCTCGTGTTTCGAGTGCGAGCGTCATGGTGCATCGCTCTCGGGAATGGCGACCGGCGCCTTGCCGCCGCCGAACTGCCGGATCACGAGGTTCGGCACGAACAGCACCCAGCGATGCAGCCGTGCGCGGCCGATCAGCACGATCAGCACCAGGACAAGGCCGATCCAGAACTGCCAGTATTGCGGGGTGATGGTGGAGAAGAACTCCTGCAGCATCTTGAACACCACGGCGCCGATCAGCCCGCCATAGAGATAGCCGGTGCCGCCGATGACCAGCACCAGCATCAGATCCGCCGAACGCTCGAACGCAAAGACATCGAGCGATGCAAGCTGCGTGGTCTGGGTGAACAGCGCCCCCGCGATGCCGGCGTAGAACGATGCGAGCGTATAGACCGCGATCAGGCGGCGATTGACCGGCACGCCGACCGCCGCGGCGCGCAATGGATTGTTCTTGATCGCGCGCAGCGACAATCCGAACGGCGAATGGACGACCCGCCGCGCCACGAGAAACAGCACGAACAGCACGATCAACGCATAGAAGAAACCGACCTTGCCGAAGATATCGAACGAAAACAGCCCGAGGATCGGCGCCATCTCGATGCCCTGAAGGCCGTCGGTGCCGCCGGTGATATTGGAATAACGCTCGGCGAGCGCTTCCAGCAGCAGCGCGATTCCGAGCGTCACCATCAGCCGGGTCAGATCGACGCCGCGGATGACGAGGAAGCTCGTCAGAAAACCGACCACGGTCGCGGCAAGACCGGCGACAACCAGCGCAGCTACAGGCTCGGCGATGATCCCGTGCAGCGCCAGCAAACCCGCGCCATAGGCGCCGATGCCGAAAAAGGCCGCGTGTCCGAGCGAGACGATGCCGGCATAGCCGAGAATGAGATCGAGCGAGAGCGCAAACAGCGCCAGCCGCACGATGTCGGTCATGATCAAATAGCGCGATGGAAACAGAAAGGCGCAAGCCAGCGCGATGGCCCAGAACACGATCTCGCTCCAGTGCCATTTGGCGTGAAGCTTCGCGATGGCGCCGATATCGGAGGACGCGCTCATGGGTTGCTCCACTAGCGCGCCGCGGTGCGGCCGAACAGGCCGTTCGGACGCCAGATCAGGATCACGATCATGATGGTGTAGATCACGAACGGCCCCATCTTCGGCACGTAATATTTGCCGGCGACATCGCCGATGCCGAGCAGCAGCGAGGCGAGAAACGGTCCGGTGATCGAGGACGAGCCGCCGACGGTCACCACGATCAGGAAGTAGATCATGAATTTCAGCGGGAAATACGGATCGAGCCCGAGGATTTCCGCGCTCAAGGCGCCGCCGAGGCCGGCGAGCCCACACCCGAATGCAAACGTGAAGGCGAAGACCTGCGGCACGTTGATGCCGAGTCCGCTGGCGGCGCGGGGATCATCGACCGCGGCGCGCAAGCGGCTGCCGAAACGCGTGCGCGCCAGGATGAGCTGCAGCAGCGCGGTCAACAGCCCGCAGATCACGATGATCATCAGCCGGTAGCGGCCGATACCGACCCCGAAAACGTCGAACTGGCCTTCCAGCACGGATGGAAGCTGAATGAAAACCCGCGACGAGCCCATGATGTAATCGACCGCAGCCACCGACATGAAGACAAGGCCGATCGAGAACAGCACTTGGTCGAGATGGCTTCTTGTGTAGAGATGGCGATACAGCGTGCGCTCGAGCGCCCCGCCGATCAGGCTGCTGCCGACAAAGGCCAGCGGCAGCGCCGCGAAGAACGGCCAGCCGTGCTGATTGACCAGCACCGCGCAGATATAGCCGCCGGTCATCGCAAAGGCGCCGTGGGCGAGATTGACGAAATTCATCAGGCCGAGCGTGACCGCAAGCCCGCACGCCAGCACGAACAGCAACATGCCGTAGGCGACGCCGTCGAACAGGATGGTGAGGATGGAGGTCATAAAGAGCGAGCGTGCCTGAGCGCTGAACTACGATGCGCAATTGCGCATCGGAGAATCTGTCTGAACAATTTCGAGATCCCGGGTTCGCCGGCTTCGCCCGCGCCCCGGGATGACTCCTTCGGAGTCACTTCTTGGTCTTGCCGGAATCCTTCACCGCGTCGAATTTCTCGAACTCGACGTTGTAAAGCTCGCCGTCGACCTTCTCGACCTTGCGGATATAGACGTTCTGCACGATATCGCGCGTCTCCGGATCGATCGAGATCGGGCCGCGCGGGCTCTCCCACGCCATGCCTTTCATGGCCGCGATCAGGCTGTCGCCGTCGGTCTTGCCGCCGGTCTTCTTCAGCGCCTCGTAGATCAGGTGAATGCCGTCATAGCCGCCGACCGCCATGAAGCCCGGACGCTGGTTGTAGGCTTTCTTGTAGGCCGCGACGAACTCCTTGTTCAGCGCGGACGGATGCGCGGCGGAATAGATGTGCGCCGTGACGGTGCCGAGCACGGCATCACCCATGTCCTTCAGGAGATCGTCGTCGGTGACGTCGCCAGGTCCGATCACCTTGATGCCGGCCTTGTCGAGCCCGCGTTCGGCATATTGTTTCATGAAGTTGCCGCCCTGCCCCGCCGGCACGAACACGAACATCGCATCGGGCTTGGCATCCTTCATGCGCTGCAGGAACGGCGCGAAGTCGGGATTGGCGAGCGGGGTCTTGACCTCTTCGACGATCGTGCCGCCGCCGGCCGTGAAATGCTCCTTGAAGAAATTCAGCGCGTCATTGCCCGGCGCGTAATCCGAGGTCAGCGTCGCGACCTTCTTGATGCCGTTCTTCACCGCCCAGTCCGCGATGATGGTGGAGGATTGCGCCAGTGTGAACGAAGTGCGGACGATGTAGGGCGAGCGCTCGGTGATGATAGAGGTGCCGGCCGCCATCACGACCTCGGGCACTTTCGCTTGCGTGGCGAGCGGAGCCGCGGCGAACGCGGCCGGCGTGATGCCAAAGCCCGCGATGACGCTGACCTTGTCGTTGACGATCAGCTCCTGCGCCAGCCGCTTGGTGTTGTCCGGCAGCGTCGCATCGTCCTTTAGGATCACTTCGATCTTCTTGCCCGCAACCGTGTCGCCGTGCTGCTGCATATAAAGCTTCACGGCGTTGTTGATCTGGATGCCGGTCGAAGCCTGGCCGCCGGTCATCGGCACGATCAGGCCGATCTTGACGACCTCCTGCGCCGCGAGCGGCGCTGGGACAAGCGCACCTGCGGCGGCGAACACGCCTGCCGCGAGCAAGAGCTGACTGCGAACGAACATGAACGTTTCTCCCTGATCGATTGTGTCTGAATCGATTTTGTCGAACGGCTTCGCCGGCCGTTAAGTGCTAGAAGGCATTGCTTGCACGGCCCTCGTCAATTGAACGAAGGGTGCCCGCTCAAATTTTCAGCTTCAATTCCCCCAACGCGTCCCCTCACGCGTCCCGTCCGGAACGCGACCACACTATGGTGCCATGGTACTGTCAACCGTGCTGGGCTGGACAGCCATGGCCGCCTCTCTTCCGCGTCCGGCGCGGCCTCTTTGTCCGCTTCCGGGTTCGATCGACATTTGTACGAATGTACAAATCAGATGGACTTGTCAACAAAAAGTGCTGGGCGCGAAATCAGCAGGGAGTGCGGCCGGTTGGCCTTTAGACCGCGGCCGGCGTAAACCGTGCGGGGTCAACCGCTCGGCCTCAAATCCATCTTTTTTAAAGGCCATAGGCCTACCGTCCAGCAGATGCCAGCCAGCGCCCGCCATACCGCCGTGATTGCCGCGTTCGCGCTTGCGGGGACGATCCTTGGCGGCTGTTCATCAATCAACGAAAGGCTCGGCCCCGCTGTTGGCGAGGCGATACCGCAATGGGCCGGCGGCATGCCCAAGGATGTCCCGCCCCGGCGCGGCACGCCGGAATACGACGCCTTTATGCAGGAGCACGAGCGCAAGCGGCTGGAGCCTGCGCCCACTAACGCCAATGCGTCGGCGCCGGCGCAGCTCGATCCGGTGCATTAGGATAAGCGCGAAATTTCACATTGAGACGTCATTCCGGGATGCGCCTGCAAGGCGCAGGCCCGGAATCCATTGTGCGCCAACAATGCTCGGAGAAACGGATTCCGGGCTCGCGCTTACGCGCGCCCCGGAATGACGAGTTGTTTTTGGACAGACTCGCTTCAATCCATGAACACGACGGTCTTGCGGCCGTTGAGGATCACGCGGTCCTCCAGATGGTGGCGCACGGCGCGCGCCAGCACGCGACGCTCGATGTCGCGGCCCTTGCGCACGAGATCATCGGGCGTGTCGCGATGGCTGATACGCTCGACGTCCTGATCGATGATCGGGCCCTCGTCGAGATCGCGCGTGACGTAATGGGCGGTGGCGCCGATCAATTTGACGCCGCGTTCATGCGCCTGGTGATAGGGCCGCGCGCCCTTGAAGCCCGGCAGGAAGGAATGATGGATGTTGATGCAGCGTCCTGAAAGCTTGGCCGACATCTCGTCGGAGAGGATCTGCATGTAGCGCGCGAGCACGACGAGATCGGTC
>NZ_DASSRP010000424.1:0-28553 GCF_035701725.1 Bradyrhizobium sp. | reverse complement strand
GAAGCCATTCGCACCAAGCTCCTGCTAGAGGTTGCCGGCCGCACGCCGGAGCGTCGCGTGGTTCCCGTCGCCGACAAGGAGCGCGTCTCGTGCATGATCGGCGAGAAGATCTGGCAGGATCGCTGGGGCCGCTGAGCCCGCGCGACTACGCCTTGCTTTATTTTCGTGTAAAGCGTGCCACCAGTTCGACATGCGGTGTGTGCCGGAACTGGTCGACGGGTGTGACGCCCTCGATTCTGTAACCGCCGTCGATCAAAATGCGCGCATCGCGGGCAAACGTCGTGACGTTGCAGGAGACGGCGATCACGAGCGGCACCTTGCTGGAAGCGAGCCTCTCGGCCTGGGATTGTGCGCCCTGCCGCGGCGGATCGAACACGACGCCATCGAAGTCGCGCAATTCTTCCGCCACCAGCGGGCGGCGAAACAGGTCGCGCGTCTCGGCTTTGAGAGGCTTGAGGCCGCTGGTGGTGGCAGCCGCCTTTTGCAGGCTGGAAATGGCATTCGCATCGCTGTCATAGGCCGCCATGCGCGATTTCTCGGCGAGCCGGAGCGCAAATGGACCGACACCGCAGAAGAGATCGACAATGTGTTTGGCACGCCCGCAATGTCTTGCGACCAGCGCCGCCAAAGTCTCCTCGCCGGCCACCGTCGCCTGAAGGAAACAGCCCGGCGGCAGGATCACGCGCGCTTTGCCCATGGTGAGGCCAGGCGGCTGTCGCATCAGCACCAGCTCGCCATGCCGCGTCAGCCGGGCGAGGCGGTGTTTGGTCGCGACAGCCGACAAGGCAGAGACGAGCGCGGCGGGCAAGGCGCCGGAGCCGCGGACGTCGACGTCGAGGCCGCCATCGCTGGCGGTGATCTGGATGTCGAGCGGCTTGCCGGCCACGGCCAGGGGTTCGGCGAGCGCCCAGGCGGCGTCCAGCGCACCTTCCAGACCGGGGTCGAGAATCGGGCAGCGGTCGATCGGCACGACATCGTGTGAATGAGCCGTTGAAAAGCCGACCTTGAGCACGTCATGCGTGCCCTTGCGTGCGTGCACGGTGATCCGCCGCCGGCCCTGGCCATGCGCGTCGATCAGCGGATAAACCTCGCAGTCGATTTTCGCTTGCGCGAGCGCCGTCACGACGAGGTCGCGCTTCCAGGCGCGATAGTGCTCGGCCTGCCAATGCTGGATGGCGCAGCCGCCGCAGATGCCGAAATGCTGGCAAAAAGGCTCGACGCGTTCTGCGCTCGGCTGTTCGACCCGGAGCAGTTGCCGCCGGTCCGGGTGGTGACCCGGCACGGCCGTGACTTCCACGCTCTCGCCGCCGAGCGCGTAGGGAACAAAAATGTTCTGTCCCTCGACGAGCGCGACGCCGTCGCCGAGATGGCCGACATGGTCGATGAGCAGGCGTTCAACCACGGTACGCGCCGATGAAAAATTCGCTATTGCCGTCGCCGCCCGTGATCGGCGAGGGGAATATGCGGATGTCGGTGCATCCGAGCGAAGCGGCGAAGGCCGCGATATCGGCGCAAACTTCCTGATGCACGGCGGTATCGCGGATGATGCCGCGCTTGGAGTGTTTGCGCGTCGCTTCGAACTGCGGCTTGATCAACGCCAATAGATGCATCGGCGCGGCCGCAAGCGACAGGGCAACCGGCAGGACCGACTTGAGCGAGATGAAGCTGACGTCGATCACGACGATGTCGGGCCGGGCAGGCAGCCGCTTGCCTTCGAACGCGCGGATGTCCGTCCCCTCCATCGAGACGATCTTCGGGTGGCCCTGCAGGGACGGGTGCAACTGTCCATGCCCAACGTCGACCGCAAACACCAGGCTGGCACCGTTGGCCAGCAGGACTTCCGTGAAGCCGCCGGTCGAGGCGCCGACATCGAGGCAGACATGATCCTCGATCTCGATCGGGTATTGTTCGAGCGCGCCGGCGAGCTTGACGCCGCCGCGCGAGACAAAAGGATGGGCTGGCTGCGCCTGCAGCACGGCGTCGGCGGCGATGGTCTCGGAAGCTTTCAGAACCTGTTTGTCATCGGCCAGGACGAGGCCCGCCTCGATCGCGGCGCGTGCGCGTGAGCGGCTTTCGAACAGCCCGCGTTCGACCAGAAGCAGATCGATGCGTTTGCGGGGCGAGGGCATGCTTTTCGTCCGGTATATGTCAGGTGCCAGATTTCAGACGCGCCGCCGCCAGTCGCACACAGGCTTCGAAGGCGGCGAGGTCGCGCCAGATGTCGGCCGGCCTTTCACGCGGCAGCACGAGCGGCGCGCCATGGAGTTCCAGCGCATGAATCGTCATGAGATTGTCGTTGAGGCCGAAATCTTCGACCGTCAATCCTTCGGCGTCGGCAAGCCGTCCGCCTTGCGCGGTCACTTCGGTGAAGCGCCGCACCCGATCGGCATAGACGGCGGGATCATTGGAATAACCAAGGCAGAATTTGCCACGCCCGGCCATGTAGCCGAGTTCGTAAACCGTCCCGGCATCGGCGCCGGGGCCGCGAAACGGCGTGAGATTGGCGATGATGGCAGCGGAGCGGTCCATCAAGACCTCATTGGCCTTGAATATCTGCAGCGAGGCGTCGCTGGCCGCCCGGTCAATGATGTTATCGAGAGGGTAAAGTCCGACCAGACCGTGGCGCCGGCAGATTTCGGCCTTCTGCCGGCCGATTTCCAAGGCATCCGGCAGGAACACGTCGGGACCTGCCAGATAAACCTGTGTCATCGCCTAGTATCCCGACGTGGGACCGCGTGAAGAAAACGCGTCAAGACCAAAGCCCGCCAATCAGGCGAGCTTGACCGTCTCGGTCTTGACGTCCTTGCCGAGTGCTTCGAACACCTTGGCGACGATGCCCTTGGCATCGAGACCGGCGCGGGCATACATCGCGCTCGGCGTATCGTGGTCGAGGAATTCGTCCGGCAGCACCATCGAACGTATCCGCACGCCGCCATCGAGCGCGCCGCTGTCGGACAGGAACTGCATCACGTGCGAACCGAAGCCGCCGACCGAGCCTTCCTCGATGGTGATCAGGATTTCGTGCTCGCGGGCGAGCTTCAGGATCATTTCCTCGTCGAGCGGCTTCATGAAGCGCGCGTCGGCGATGGTGGTCGAAAGTCCATGCGCGGCGAGTTCGTCTGCCGCCTTTTCGCATTCGGCGAGCCGTGTGCCGAACGACAGCAAGGCGATCTTGCTGCCCTGACGGATGATGCGGCCCTTGCCGATCTCGAGCGGAATGCCGACTTCGGGCATTTCGACGCCGCGGCCTTCGCCACGCGGATAACGCACCGCGCTCGGGCGGTCGTTGATGGCAACCTGCGTCGCTACCATGTGGACCAGTTCGGCTTCGTCGGAAGCGGCCATGATCACGAAGTTCGGCAGACAGCCGAGATAGGCATTGTCGAACGAGCCGGCATGGGTGGCGCCGTCGGCGCCGACAAGACCGGCACGGTCGATGGCAAAACGCACCGGCAGGCTCTGGATCGCCACGTCATGGACGACCTGATCGTAGCCGCGTTGCAGGAAGGTCGAGTAAATGGCGCAGAACGGCTTGTAACCTTCGGTGGCAAGGCCCGCCGCAAAGGTCACGGCATGCTGCTCGGCAATGCCGACGTCAAAGGTGCGGTCGGGGAATGCCTTGTTGAAGATGTCGATGCCGGTGCCGGAGGGCATCGCGGCGGTGATGCCGACGATCTTCTCGTCCTTTTGCGCTTCCTTGACGAGGCTCTGGCCGAACACATTCTGATAGGCCGGCGCATTCGGCTTGGCCTTGGCCTGCGCACCGGTCGCGACGTCGAACTTGACGACGGCGTGATATTTGTCGGCGGAAGCTTCCGCCGGGGCGTAGCCCTTGCCCTTCTGCGTCACGACGTGAACCAGGATCGGTCCATCCTCCATGTCGCGGACGTTGCGCAGCACCGGCAGCAGGTGATCGAGGTTATGGCCGTCGATCGGGCCGACGTAATAGAAGCCGAGCTCCTCGAACAGCGTACCGCCGTCCATCATGAAGCCGCGCGAATACTCCTCGACGCGGTTGGCACGGTTGGCAATGATCTTCGGCAGATGCTTGCCGAGCTGCTTGGCGGCCTCGCGCAGCGAACGGTAGGTCTTGCCGGAATAGAGACGGGACAGATAGGCGCTCATGGCGCCGACCGGCGGCGCAATCGACATGTCGTTGTCGTTGAGAATGACGATCAGGCGGGAGTTCATCGCACCCGCATTGTTCATGGCCTCGTAGGCCATGCCCGCCGACATCGCGCCGTCGCCGATCACAGCGATGACGTTGTTCTTGCCGCCGGAGAGATCGCGCGCCACGGCCATGCCGAGCCCGGCCGAGATCGAGGTGGAGGAGTGCGCGGCGCCGAACGGATCGTAGTCGCTCTCGGTGCGCTTGGTGAAGCCGGACAGGCCGCCACCGGTACGCAGCGTGCGGATGCGGTCGCGGCGGCCGGTGAGGATCTTGTGCGGATAGGCCTGATGGCCGACGTCCCAGATCAGGCGGTCGCGCGGGGTGTCGAAGACATAATGAATGGCGGTCGTCAGTTCGACCACGCCGAGCCCAGCCCCGAAATGGCCGCCGGTCACCGAAACCGCATCGATGGTTTCCTGGCGCAGTTCGTCGGCGACCTGCCGGACTTGCTCCACCTTGAGCTTCCGCAGATCGTCCGGAGTTCGGATCGTGTCGAGAAGCGGCGTCTTACTATATGCGGTCACAGCGTCATTCCAATTTTTCAAAGTCGAGATCAACGGTCCGACGGAAAATGGGTTGCTCAAAAAGCGAGCGCAAGCACCCCAAAACCGTCAGATGCAAAGGGCTCATCGGCCCAAACGATAGTCTTAGGCGTGCCCCGGATCGTTCAACGTGATTTGCATCACCCTATGACCGTTCCACCCTGTCGATCAATTTATTCAGCTAGTTGAGGTACTTGACGTTGCAGGAACACGTCGAACGAGTGCCTTCGTCAGTCCATAGTCTTGGAAGCTTTACACTAAAATGCCAGCCAAAGCCAACCGGCTTCGGAACCCGACCGGGATCCGGCGCCGGGATGGAACCCGGCAATTTTGCGTCATAAGGAAGTTTCCGGGCCTAAATAGGCCAGTTTCAAGGAAAATTTGGGCAAGCCGGCTCGCCTGCTTAACCATTTCGGCAAAGCCCCAATGCGCCAACGGTCAGGGTGCCAGGAGCGCGCCCGGCCTATTGCACGTCGAGCGGTTCCGTACCGGTCGGCGCGCCGCTGGCGTCGGTGGTGATCTTGTCGACACGCGCTTCCGCCTGTCGGAGCAATTCCTCGCAGCGGCGCTTCAGCGCTTCGCCGCGCTCGTAGATCGCAACCGATTCTTCCAGCGGAACCTTACCCTCTTCGAGCCGCTTGACGATGGATTCCAGTTCCTCCATCGCGCGCTCAAAGCTAAGTTTCTTGACGTCCGCCTGGGCGTTATCAGCCATGCTGGTTTTCCTGGATTTGCTGTTTGAGCCGGCGATCGGACGGATCGCGCATCTTCAAGATGGTGAGCCCATCAGGGCGCTGACGTGGGCCGCGACCGATTCCTTCAGGCCCTGCAGATCATAACCGCCTTCGAGGACCGAGACAATTCGGCCGCCCGCGCTGCGGTCGGCGAGGTCCATCAGCCTTCGCGTTACCCATCCGAAATCTTCCGCCTTCAGGTTGAGCGAAGCCAACGGATCGCGATAGTGCGCATCGAAACCGGCCGAGATGATGATGAGTTCGGGGCTGAACTTGCTCAAGTTGGGCAGGATCGTGTTTTCGAAAGCCGCGCGGAACTTGGCGCCGCCGTCGTCGGCGGCGAGCGGCGCGTTGACGATGTTATCGTGCTCGCCGCGCTCGCCGCTGGCGCCCGTGCCGGGAAACAGCGGCATCTGATGCGTCGAGCAATACATCACGGTCTTGTCGGCCCAGAAGATCTCCTGGGTTCCGTTGCCGTGGTGAACGTCGAAATCGACCACCGCCGCGCGGCCGATGCCGTATTTGCGTTGGGCATGACGGGCCGCGATCGCGGCGTGATCGAAAAAGCAGAAGCCCATCGGTCGGTTGGTCTCGGCGTGATGGCCGGGAGGGCGCATCGCCACGAAGGCGTTGTTGTGCTTGCCTGACATGATCGCATCGGTCGCCGCGACGGCGCCGCCGACGCCACGCATCACCGCTTCCCAGGTGCCAGGCGACATCGAGGTGTCGCCGTCGAGATAGACAAGACCGCTGGCCGGGGCGATGCGGCGCAGTTCGCTCACATAGTGTTCGTCGTGGCAAAGCGTCACGAGATCGAGCGAGCCCTCGGGCGCGAGTTCGCGCACCAGCGGATCGAAACGGCGCTCGCCCAACACTTCGTCGACCGCGCGAATCCGGTCCGGCCGTTCCGGGTGTCCGGGCGGCGTGAGATGATTCAGCGTCGAGGGGTGGGATACGAGAAGCGTGGTCATGCAGGGCCTTTGGCGCGCAAGGAATGCGCTGTTCGGAAGCGTTCAATGTAAGGGCTGATCGCGGGGAGGGAAAGGGCCGATCACCCGAGGGTCTCGACACGCTAGTTCGAGCGCCTGATGCGGTCGGAAGGCGCTGGGCTGATCGGGCTGTTGGCCTGGAAGTATGCGTAGAGCGCATCGGCATCATAGACGCCGAACTGTTGCGCGGTTCCTTCCGTCAGCACTGTAAATCCGTCGCCGCCGGTGGAGAGATAGTTGTTCACCGTGACGCGGTAGCTGCCGGCCGGATCGACCGCCGCGCCGTTCAACGACATCGAGCCTGCAATCACCCGCTCGCCGAACGGCTTGCTGTCGTCCCACGCATAGCTGAAGCCCTTCGAGACCTGAAGAATGCGCGGCCGCTTCGGATCGAGCCATTGCTGTTCCAGCATCGCCCTGATCTGGCTGCCCTTAAGCGTCAGCGTGACGAGCTGATTGCGGAACGGCTGGCTGGCGAATATGTCGGCATAGGTCAGCGAGCCGTCGTCCTTGGCCGTAAGGTCGGCGCGCAAGCCGCCGGGGTTGGTGAAGGCAACGACCGCGCCGCCCTTGGCCTCGCTTGTGGTCGCCGCCAATTGTGCATCGGCGACGATATCGCCGAGCGCGCTCTCGCCCGCCTCATTCGGCACGCGCGACAGCGTTGCGGTGACCGATCCGGCGCGGCGATTGCCCAGGGGAGCTGCGAGCCTGTCATAGGCCGCAATCAGTGCGGTCTGCTCGGCATCCCTGGCCAGTACGTTGCTGCGCACGATAACGTTGTCGGCCTTGGCGCTGACGATGTCGCGCGATTTCGCATCGAGCGTCACGTCGATGGCGGTGACCAGCGTGCCGTATTTGTCGGCCGAGGTGACGAGGCGTCCGTCGATGTCGCAAACATAGGGCTGGTGCGTGTGGCCGCTGATCACGAGATCGACCGCGCGATCGAACTTCTTGACGATGTCGACGATCGCGCCCGATATCGCCGGGCACTCGTTATAGTCGCCGGTCGGATAGCCGCCTTCGTGAATCAGGACGACGATGGCCTCGACGCCGCGACCTTTCAGTTCGGGAATCAGCGCATTCACGGTCTCGGCCTCGTCGCGGAACTCCAGGCCCGCCGCGCTTGCTGGCGAAATAATGCCCGAGGTGCCTTTCAGGGTCAGGCCGATGAAGGCGACGGGGATGCCCTCGAATTCCCTGATTTCGTACGGCGGAAAAAGCGTTTTGCCGGTCGCGGTCTCCACTGTCGAAGCCGCGAGGTAATGGAATGTCGCGCCCTTAAATGGCTGCGGTCCCCGGCAGGTGTCGACAGGATGGCAGCCGCCATTCTGCATCCGCTTCAACTCGTCCTTGCCTTCGTCGAACTCGTGATTGCCGACGGAGGCCAGCGCCAGCCCCATCATCGAAAGCGATTCGATCGTCGGTTCGTCGTGAAACATCGCCGACAGCAGCGGACTTGCGCCGATGAGATCGCCGGCGGCGACGAAGATCGTGTTCTTGTGGTCGTGCTCGAGTTCTTTGACGAGGCTCGCCATCTGTTCGGCGCCGCCAGCCGGCACCGTGATCTTTTTCGTCCTGTCGCTTGGATCGGCGATCCTGATTCCGGTGGATGGGGCGCGCAGATAGCCGTGAAAATCGTTGATCGCGAGGATGCGCAAACTCACCGTTGGCTGTTGCGCCACGGCCGGCGGCGGCGAGGCGATCAACGTCAAAGCGGCGAAGGCGAGTGCGGGTAAACGTCTCATGCTTCGATCATAGATCGAGGGCGCGACGGTTTCACGAAGCCGGTGGCTTCGCAATGAACGCTTCACGCTTTCTTTCGTGCGAAAAACGCCTTGAAGGCCGCAACCGCTTCGGCCGAGCGCATGCGTTCGCCGAACAGACGGCTTTCATGGTCGATGCGCTGCATGAGATCCTCCGGCGCATGTTTGAGAAGTTTTCGCGAGGCGGCGACGGCCTCGGCGGGTAGCGCGGCGATCTCGTGCGCCACTTTGTCGGCCTCGGCTTCGAGTGCTTCCGGCGCAACCACCTTGTTGACGAATCCGGCGCTGCGCGCCTCTTCGGCATCAAGCTTGTGTCCCATCACCAGCATCGAAAAGGCGCGCTGATGCCCCATCAGCCAAGGCGCCAGCAGGCTGGAAGCGCCTTCCGGCACCAGGCCAAGATGAATAAACGGGGTTGCGAAAGTCGCTCGCGTGCTCGCGATCACCTGATCACAATGAAACAGCATGGTGGTGCCGATCCCGATTGCGATGCCGTCCACCGCCGCGACGATTGGCTTGGCGTTGTGGGCCAGTGCGTGCAGAAACTTGATCGCATTGGAAGCGCGCGGCGCCCCAGTATCCGAGGTGCCGTCTTTCAGAAAATCCTCAAGGTCGTTGCCGGCGGTAAAGGCACCGGGCTCGCCGGCAAGGACGAGGCAGCGGATCGAGGGATTGCCTTGCGCGCTATCGATGGCCGCGCTCATATCGCGATACATGTCCTGCGTAATCGCGTTCTTCTTCTCCGGCCTGGAAAGCCTGATGACGCGAACGGCGTCCTTGTCAGTAACGGTGAGATGCTCGGTCATCGGCGGGCTTTCGGACAGGGCGGGAGTGATGCGCCCATCCTACATTCGGCCGAGGGGCGTCCACAACTGGCGCTCCGATTCCGAAGTTCGCAAGGCTTGCGGCAAACTGTGCTTTCCAGCGCGGTTCTTGGATTTGAAATCCTAAACGGCCCCGCCGCGAAACTGTTAGGAACTTCAAATTCAGCGCGCTGGCCTCAACCTCTCCATGGGTTTGCCTTGGTTTGGTCAAATCACGGGCCATCCTAAGTATGGGTAAGTTCAGGGGATTCCGTAAAGCGATTGGCCGGCCGCTTTTGAGCCGGTACCGTTGGAGGGCCGATGCCGACCGGGGTGAAGCCGAAAGCGACTGACAATCCGCATGACTTCGTCGTCGTCCCGTCCGACCAGGTAAGGGTCGCGCCGACGGACGCTGAAATCACCGATCTTTTGCGCGCCGCAGCGCGTCACCATTCCGAAGCCGCTACCCGTGCCGCTTCCGACCCCTCCGGCTCGTCCGCAGTGCCGATGGTCGATGCGACCTTCCGCGCCACAGACGTTAACGAGGGTGTGCCGGCCAGGAGTTCGTTCTTCCGGCGCGCGATGCGGGGCCTCGTGGCTTTGCTGCTCGCGCTCGGCATCGGAGCCGCTGCGCTGAGCTGGCAGACCTTTGGCTATGCCGCCAAGAAGGCATTGCTGTCGTGGGCTCCGAAATGGGCGATTGCAGTCTCGTTGCCGCTCGACAAGCTCGGGCTTGGTTCGAACTCCGCCTCATCGAGCGATCCGGCCGAGACGGTACCGCCGCAAACCGCGGTCGCGGCCGAGAGCGCCCCTGACGGCGATACGTCCGGAAATGTTGCCGCAGCCGTGCCGACCGCTGGAAATGCAGTAGCCGCGGCGCCCCCCGTTTCCGAGGATGCCGCACAGCAACTGCAGGCGATGGCGCGCGATCTCGCTAATGCCAATCGGGAAGTCGAGACGCTGAAGGCTTCGATCGCCGAGTTGAAGGCGAGCCAGCAGCAGACCGCGCGCGATCTGGCCAAGGTCACCGACAAGCTTGCCGAACAGAATGCGAAGGCGAAGCTTGCCGCCGCCGCGCCGCGTCCTCCGGTGCACAGGCCGACGCCCGTCTATTCGCCGACGAGCTATTCGCCGGCGGCAACGCCGGCACCGCCGCCGCCCGCTTATCGGGCGACAACCTCGCCCTATGCCGCGCAGGCTTCGGTGGCTCCGGCCCCGCCGCCCGTAGCCGCTCAACCCTACGCGCCGCCGCCGATGCAGATTCAGCCGCAGGCCGACCCCGGCGTGGTGGGCGCGGCGCCGCGTCCCCCGATGCCGGTGACGCAGTAGCGTTCGTCGCGGGGGCTAACTAGTTGAGGAGGGCGGTCGCGGGAACCGCCCTGGACGGGAACCATTCCGCGCCAAGTGGTTTAACGCGCATGTCTTCTTCCCAGACAGGGAGAGCGCCATGAAGATCGCGAAAATCGTTCTAGCCGGTGCAGCCGCGTTTGCCGTGTTCGGTCCGCCGGCGCTCGCCCAGCAGACCCATACCGGAACCATCACCCAGCTCAACCGGCTCAACAATACGGTCGCGATCCGGCAGACACAGAACGGCACGGTCGGTGCGAACACCGGCGGGGCGGCCGAGGAGTTCAAGGTCGGCAGCGGCATCTCGCTTGAGACGCTGCATGCCGGCGATATCGTCAACTATTCCGTCAACGAAAGCGGCGGGACCAAGACCATCACCAAGCTCGACCGACGCTGACGATCCCGCATTGCTGCAAGCCTTCTATCCCAGCAACACCGCGTCGGCGCCTTTCATGGCGTCCGCGCCGTCGGTCACCGTCTTCTCGAGCGCGGGGGCCTGCACCGTGATGTTTTCGGCGAAGAACCGCGCCAACGTCACGTAACGCTGCGGATCGGTGTCGGCGATGCCGCGCGCGGCGAGCGCTTCATTCGCCAGCATGCATCCGCCGAGCGTGGCGCCGAACAGCCGCAGATAGGGTGTGGCGCCGGCGAGCGCTTCATTCGGGGCCGATGCCACGCGTTCGAGCAGCCAACGGCTGGCGCGATCGAGCGCGGCCAGCGCATCGCGCAGCTTGGCGCCGGTGGTGCCGAACGCCGGATCGTTCGACGTTTCGACCTGCTTGACGATATCCTTGAGCTCGTCGAGCAGAGCCCAGACCGAATCGCCGCCGTTGGCCGCGAGCTTGCGCGTGACCAGATCGATCGACTGGATGCCGTTGGTGCCTTCGTAAATCTGGGTAATGCGGGCGTCGCGATAGTGCTGGGCCGCACCGGTTTCTTCGATGAAGCCCATGCCGCCGTGGATTTGCACGCCGATGGAGGTGGCTTCATTGCCGAGATCGGTGGAGAAGGCTTTTGCAATCGGGGTGAGAAGGGCGGCGCGGGCGGCGGCTGCCGCGCGCACCTTCGCATCCTTGGCCCGCATCGAAATATCGAGCGCGACGGCCGTGGCGTAGCAGATGGTGCGGCTGGCGGCTGTCATGGCGCGCATCTGC
This sequence comes from Bradyrhizobium sp., assembly GCF_035701725.1. Taxonomy (GTDB): domain Bacteria; phylum Pseudomonadota; class Alphaproteobacteria; order Rhizobiales; family Xanthobacteraceae; genus Bradyrhizobium. The sequence continues at coordinate 17,050 of NZ_DASSRP010000424.1, read as the reverse complement.
ATCAGCATGCGCTTGACGTCGGGATGCACGATGATTGGATCGGATTCGCTGCCGGGCTTGCCAACGGCGCGGCCCTGGCGGCGCTCCTGGGCGAAGGCGAGGGCCTGCTGATAGGCGCGGTCGGCGATGCCGACGCCCTGCAGGCCAACGGCAAGACGTGCCTGGTTCATCATGGTGAACATGCATTGCATGCCGCGATTTTCTTCGCCGATCAGGTAGCCGATCGCGCCGCCATGATCGCCCATGGTCATGGTGCAGGTCGGAGCAGCGTGCATGCCGAGCTTGTGCTCGATGCCACTGACATAGATGTCGTTGCGCGCGCCGAGCGAGCCGTCGGCATTGACCATGAATTTCGGGATCAGAAACAGCGAAATGCCTTTGGTGCCGGCCGGTGCGTCGGGCAGGCGAGCCAGGACGAAATGAACGATGTTCTCGCTCATGTCGTGGTCGCCATAGGTGATGAAGATTTTTGTGCCCTTGATGCGATAGGTGCCATCGCCGGCGCGCTCGGCGCGGCTGCGCAGCGCGCCGACGTCCGATCCCGCCTGCGGCTCGGTAAGCTGCATGGTGCCGGGCCACTCGCCGGAGACCAGTTTTTCGAGATAGATCCGCTTCAGCTCCTCGCTGCCATGAGCCTCCAGCGCCTCGATCGCGCTCAGCGTCAAAAGCGGGCAAAGGCCGAACGAGATATTGGAGGCGCTCCAGATTTCGGTGCAGGCGGCATTGATGGCGAGCGGCAGGCCCTGGCCGCCGAAGTCTTCCGGCCCCGAGACCGCGTTCCATCCCGCTGCGGTCCAGCGCTTGTAGGCATCGGGCCAGCCTGGCGCGGTGATGACGTTGGAGCCCTCGAGCTTGATGCCGTGTTCATCGCCGGTGCGGTTGAGCGGCGCCAACACGTCGGAGGCAAACCGGCCAGCCTCTTCCAGCACGGCGGACGCAATATCGCCGTCGAAATCGCCGTAATGACCGGCCTTCACGGCGGCATCGAGCCCGGCGCCGTGATTGAGGGCCAGCAGCATATCGTTGATCGGCGCACGGTAGGTCATGGGGATCAAAGCCTCGCATGCAAAACAGATGAAAACCGTCTTCCCATGAAACGATGCGCCCCTCAACTCCTCCCTCCGTCGCAGTGCGACACAGGGCGGAAGGCCGGTAACAGGCGCGGCACCTGACGAGGAGGGCCCTTGCCGTCCGACCACCAGCCAAGGTTTAGGGTTTCAACCAGATTTCAGTCGCTGGCCTGTTGAAATGGACCACCTGCCTCTATAGACCGGCGGGGCCGAACGACAGGTTCGGGGAGGCGCCAGCCATCCTCAGCTTCCGGCCGGTGGGGCGTCGCCAAGTGGTAAGGCAGTGGATTTTGATTCCACCATACGGAGGTTCGAATCCTCCCGCCCCAGCCAGAATGTTTCGGCCCCAGATAGCTATTTTCTGCACTAAAAATTATTTCGAATCAATATATTAGGTATTCTGGAATTGGCGCAGCTCCAAGCGATCAACTTCCGCGAGAGCCGGAGTCGCGAATCCGGATCGCAACATATCCGCTGAGAGAATCCGGGCCTAACGCCGGGCCTTGCCTTGCCGGGTCTCCGCTTCGGCGATCTCAGGCTCGATGGTGCCGAGGTCGGTGTAGATCTGCGCCAGAACGCTTTTGAGATTCGCAAGGCCATCCTTCGGCAAGCTGCGGATCGCGACTTCCTCGAAATGGATCGCGATCGGAATCAGTTCCTCGACCAACAGTTTGCCTTTTGTCGTCAGGTTGATCGCAACGGTGCGCGCGTTGTCCTCGAGGCGCTTGCGCGAGACCAGGCCCTTCCGCTTCAAGGCGCCAATCAGCCGTGAAGCCGTCGATAGCTCGAGCGAGGTCATGGCCGCGAGATCGCCCAGGCGCTGATCTCCCTGCTGCCAAAGCGCCGCCATTACCCGGTACATCGGCAGCGTGATTTCATAACGGGCGATGCGGCGCGAAAATAATTCACCCATCCGCACGCCGACGCGGTTCAGCAGATAGGGCAGAGAGTTCGTTAGCCGGTACAAGCGTTTGCTGCCTGTTTTGTTGCAACTGTTGCACGCCGACACTAGCCGATTCATTGATATCGCCCAACGAGAAAGTTGCATTTGCAAGTTTTTCGTTGACATTAATTTGCAAATGCAAATATTGTTTGTGAAAATAAATGAGGGAAGGGATCGGCCGATGTCAGCGACATCAGGAGAGTTGGGTGCCGCCTTCAGGCTCGCGATGCGACGCTTTCCTGCTGCGGTTTCCGTCATTACTTCCGCCGATCAGAGCCGTCGTCATGGCATGACCGCGACGGCGGTCACGTCGCTTTCGCTCGATCCGCCATCGCTAGTCGTTTGCATCAACAAGACAACGCTACTGCACGACATCATCCAGGTCGGCCGGCATTTCTGCGTCAACGTGCTGCGGCGCGATCAGTCTGAACTCTCCTGCGCCTTCAGCGGCGCCGTAGCGCCAGAAGCACGCTTCGGACACGGCACGTGGCTGACGTCGGCCGAAGGCGTCAGTTATCTCGCAGAAGCCCAAGCCAACATCTTCTGCAGGAAGGTCGCCGCCGTACCGTACGGTACGCACACCATCTTCATCGGCGAGGCCGAAGCGGTCCATGTTCACGACCCGATCGAACCCTTGATCTATCAGGATACAAAATACTGCTCATCGGTTGCTCAAGAGGCGCCGATTGCGAGCACCCCGGCCTGAAGGCCTGTGCCGGCAAACACTGACCGTCCAATCGCGGAGCAAGACATGGCCATGACAGCGCAATTGAAAGAGACGGCGCATCGCACGTCACTTCGTCCCGAGCTTTCGGAGCTAAAGTCACGGCTTGCAGCCGTTCAGCCGGAAATCGCCGCACGGGCACCGGCAACCGAGAAGGCCTGCCGCGTTCCGCCGGAAAATATCAGTGCGCTTCGCGGCATCGGCTATTTCGACATCGTGAAGCCGGCGATGTTTGGCGGCTTTGAGCACGACTTCGACGTGCTGGTCGAACTCAATATCGAACTTGCAAAATCCTGTGCCTCGACGGCATGGGTCGCCGGTCTGCTGGCCGCTCATCAATGGCTGATTGCAAGTTTTGACGAAAGGACGCAGCGCGATGTCTGGGGCGCCAGCCCGGAGGCGTTGGCCTGCGGTTCCTACGCCCCCGCCTGCAAAGCGGGCGTCGTCGAGGGCGGCTATCGCCTCAGCGGCCGCTGGTCGTTCGCGAGCGGCTGTGACAATGCGCAATGGGCGCTCTGTGCGGCGCTGGTGCCGACCGAGACCGGCGACGGACGGTTGGCGCCGGCATTTCTGCTGGTGCCGGCTTCGCAATACACCGTCGACGACACCTGGAATGTCGTTGGGCTTGCAGGGACCGGCAGCAAGACGCTGGTGTTGACCGACGTCTTGGTGCCGGCGCATCGCGTGCTGACCTTTGCTGCGACGACCAGCGGTCAAACGCCCGGCGCTGTGCTTTACGACCGCAACCCCGCTTTCTCGATTCCGATGCTCTGCAACATTCCATCGTGCCTCGCCTCGACGGCGGTCGGCGCGGCCGCTGGCGCGCTGGAGGACTATATCGCGCGAACGAGCACGCGCGTCACGCGCGGAGCCGTCGCGGGCCACAACAACAAGATGGCGGAGTTTCCCACGATTCAACTTCGCGTCGCCGAGGCCGCCGCATCGACCGACGCGGCGCGCGATCTTCTGCTGCGCGATCTTCGCAATCGGGCCGCCGCCGTTCGGGACGGCAGGTCCGTCTCGGTCGAGGAGCGCATCCTCAGCCGGCGCGGGCAGGCATTTTCGGTGAGCCTTGCCATTCGCGCCATCGAGGCTCTCAACGCATCGACCGGTGGCGCCGGGCTCGACCTTGCGAATCCGGTGCAGCGGGCCTGGCGCGACGTCAATGCCGTCGGTCGTCATATCAGCATGAACTGGGACGCGGTGGGCACGATGTACGGTCAGATGGCGCTCGGGCTCGTACCGCAGGGACAGTATTGATCGGCTTCATCGCAACGAAGGATCTGCCAGACGGAGCGACGGGTCAGATCAATCAAGCCGCAGAATAAGCGGTCAGTTGAACCAAAACGAAATCGAGTGGGAGGGGAGCGTGATGAACGATCACGAGATTGATGTTCATGAGGAACTCGCCAGTGCAAGGGTAAGCGGATTTCACCTGCGCCTTGGCTTGGTCATGGGGCTGCTGACCCTGTTCGACGGCTATGACACTTTCAATCCAGCCTACGTCATCCACTACGTGGCCGGGCCCTGGGGGCTGAAGGGCGGCCAGGCGGGACTGCTGATTTCAAGCGGGCTGATCGGATTTCTGGTCGGGTCTGCGGTTCATGGCGTGCTTGCGGATCGCTTTGGCCGACGCGGCACGCTACTGGCCGGACTGTGGATCACAAGCATTTTCACGCTGTTGACGGCGCTGTTCGCCGATTCCTTTGCTTCATATTGCTTGCTGCGGCTTCTCACCGGGCTCGGTCTCGGTGTCCTGCTGCCGCTGGCCACAACCTATATCAACGAGTTGGCGCCGCGGCGCGTCGCCAACACCTTCGCCCTCTGGGGCGTGGCGCTGGGTTGGGCGCTCGGCGGCACGCTCGCCGGGATCGCCGGCGTATTCGCGACCCCGATCTTCGGCTGGAAGGCGCTATACTGGATTGGCTCGCTGTCTTTTGTGTTGCTTCCGATCCTGCACGTTCAGCTTCCCGAGTCGCCTAAATTTCTGATGCTTCGCAATCGCCAGGCCGAAATCAAGCGATTGCTGGCTCGGTTGCGTCCCGATCGGGCCGCGCTCTATGCCGATGCGCAGCTTTCGGCGCTGCCGCCAGTGCAATCGAGCAATCCGGTCCTCGCGCTGCTTTCGGCCAAGTATCGCCGCACGACGGTTTCGATCTGGCTGTCGGCCTTTCTCAGCCTGTTCTGCATTTTCGGTCTGACCGGCTGGATTCCGACCGTGATGATGCAGCGTGGCGAGACGTTCTCCGCGAGCTTTGCTTTCGGGGCACTGATGCAGGTCATGTCCTTCATCGGCGGTCTCGTCGTCGGCCACCTGATTGACAGATTCGGAGCGAGCCGGAGGCTGCTGGCCTTGTGGTGGAGCGTCGGCGGAGTAAGCGTCTTGGCCCTTATTGTTTCCAGCGCTCATGTCGTGAACTTGACGGCGATAGCGCTCGCCGGATTCTGTATCATTGGCGCCCAATTCGTCTTGAACAATTTTACCGCCAACTCGTACGAGACCGACGTTCGAGCGACCGCGGTCGGAATGGAATTGTCGATCGCCCGGGTAGGGGCGATCCTCGGTCCTCTGCTTGCAGGTGTTCTTCAGCAGCTCTATCAGAGCTCGACGCCGATGTTTGTCGCGATCGGTCTCGCCGCAATCGGTGCGGGCGCAATCATCCTGTTCGCTGAACGGCCAAGCAGTGAACCGATGCCACGGACTAAGCCGCCGTTTCCAGCAGTGTCGGGATCGAGTCCCGATTCAGCTTCAGCCACTGCAGGGCCACGATGGTAGGGGCGCTCTGGACCAGCTTCTGCCCCACCAATCCGATTGCTGCATCGACCTTGTAGCGGACAACCGCGATTTCTTCGTGCTCATGCGAAGCGCCCGCGCGCGCCGGCAAATTGTGTGCGTCGACGACCGCCACGAAAAGCGTCATTGTTTCGTCGGACCAGGCCGGCGCGGGCGCGAGCTGCATCACGGGTCGCAGCTGTCTTGCCTCGACGCCAATCTCCTCGAAGCATTCGCGGCGCGCGGCTGTGGCCGCGTCTTCACCCGGATCGATCCGGCCCGCGACGATCTCCAATGTGTCGTTTTCGCGATTGACCAGGAAGGCGCCGAGCCTGAACTGGCGGGTCAGCACGACTTCATCGCGCTCAAGGTCGAGCGCGAGCACGCCAACCACCGGCCCACAGCGCAAAACATCGCGCTCAAAATGGACCGGAGAGCTGCCGTGACGAGAAAAACGCACCGAATAGCGCTCGTAATCGCGAAAGCCACGGGCCAGCAGGTGCGGCCCGACCACCTTGAGACATGCGGACTGGTCCGCTTTTGTATCCTCGCTCGGATTGTTCTGGCAGTTCATCCGATGGTCCGTTGCAAGGTGAATCGTCTCGGCGCGCCTTCCGGACTATCGCTTTCGAGCGAGGCCGAGGCGGGCTGTCGTCGAAGCGCTGCGGCTGCCGACGCCGACAACTCTTGCGGAGCCGACGCTCGCCACTTGCATCGCGAAATAGGCAATGGTTGCCTCCAGGCCTTCGCTGAGAGGTATGCGCGGCCGCCAGCCCAGCCGCTTTTCGGCTTCATCGATCAACGGCTTGCGGCGCTTCGGATCGTCCTGAGGGAGCGGCTTGAATTCCAGGATCGATTTCGACGCGGTGCGAGCGATGATCTCTCGCGCGATGGTTTCGACGGAGAGCTCTTCCGGGTTGCCGAGATTGAATGGCCCGGTGATCGATGCCGGGCTCTCCATCAGCGTGTTCAATCCGCGCACCAGATCGTCGACAAAGCAGAAGCTGCGGGTCTGTTGGCCCGTGCCGTAGACTGTGATCGGCTCACCTCGCAAAGCCTGAATAATAAAATTCGATATCACGCGGCCGTCATTCTCGAGCATGCGCGGGCCGTAGGTATTGAAAATACGTGCGAGCTTGATTTGCAGCCCATGCACGCGGTGATAGTCGAACATCAAGGCTTCGGCTGCGCGCTTGCCTTCATCATAGCATGCGCGGGGCCCGATAGTGTTGACGTGACCGGCATAGGATTCGGGTTGGGGATGGATTTCCGGGTCACCATAGACTTCGCTGGTCGAAGCTTGCAGCACGCGGGCTGATTTCTGACACCCCAGATCGAGGACATTCATCGTACCGACGACGCAGGTCGTCATCGTGCCGATCGGGTCTCGTTGGTAGTGCTGTGGCGATGCTGGGCAGGCGAGGTGATAGATCTGGTCCAGCCTGTCCTCGATGTGGAGCTGCCGCCGCACGTCGTGTTCGATGAATTGAAAGCGAGGATGATTGAGCAGGGGCCGAATATTGCGGATCGAGCCCGTATAAAGATTGTCCATGCAGGTCACGTAATGACCACGCTGCAATAGTAAGTCGCAAAGATGCGATCCGATAAATCCGGCGCCTCCCGTGACCAGGACGTGGCGATCCAGACTTACTTGCGAAACGGCAGGCGGCATTTTCATCGCTGGTCCACTCAAATTTCGGCGGCTTGAATGTTGCGGCTGGTGATACGGCGGCGAGCCGTGTCACGCTTCCTGCTGTTCAGGGCTTCCGAATAATAGGTCTCGAGCTGCCGCGCGCGGTGCTCGGGCGTGTGATCCCGGAGAACGCGCCGCCGCGCCTGCGCGGCGATTTCACGTCGTCGGTCGTCGGACATGCCGGACAATATCTCCACGACCTCGCGGGTGCTGCGGGCGATCAGAATTTCAGACGAGGGCGCAAAAATGGTCTCGATCCCTGGCCAATGGTCCGAAATGATCGGCGCGCCGCTGGCCGCCGCTTCGAACAGGCGGACACTGGGGGAAAAGCCCAGCGTTCGCATATCCGCGCGCGTAACGTTCAAGGTAAAGCGTTGCGAAGCGTAAAACGCGGCGTGCCGGTCGGGAGCAAGGTGCTCGATACGGTCGAGGTTCGCCGGCCACTCCAGGTTTGGGGGATACTTGGATCCCGCAACGACATATCGTTCCTGAGGGCGTTGTTCGGCGGGCGCAAGCAACAGCTCTTCGAGTTGCGGCTGGCGATCCTCGCTGTAGGTGCCGAGATAGCCAAGCGACCAGCGGGCTTCAGCCGGTTGCGGCCGATAGAGGGACAGATCGGCGCTGCAATAAAGCGGCCGCGCCATCGGGCTCCCATAGCGGTCCTCGATCATCGCGGGCACGGGGCCACCTGAGAACGAGAGGTAGATGTCGAAGCGCGGCACCAGCGACGCCGAGATGTACTCGAGGCCATCGTCAAGACTTGCCAGCGTCACCGGCGTGTCGATGTCGTAGAAGGCCGTGATGCCCTGGGCGTGCGATGTGACCCAGTCGATGATGGCGATGCCGTCGGGTACATAGGAGCCGATGATCACCAGATCGGCTGTCGTGATGAGCTTGCCGAAACGGCGAGGTATATCCTGCAACGAAGTGTAAAGTTTGAGCGACCATGCGTCTGGTTCGTCGAGGTCGCGGTGCCCTTCGTACCAGGAGGCGGCTCTTTCGAGAAAAGTGACTTGATGGCCACGCTGCGCCAGCGCCTGGATCAATGCGCGATAGGTCGTGGCATGACCATTGCCCCACGACGACGTCACCGACAGTCCGATAATAACGATGTTAAGTTTCATTCCGCGGCCTCTGTCCTTGGGTTGAGACCTTCCATGAGACGGTCGAATTGCAGGGCCCGTTGCCGATAGGTGTGGTGAGCCAGAATCCGCCGGCGTGCGCGCCCCGCGATCTCGGCAGCGCGGGCCGAGGTGAGCGATTGCAGATGAGCGGCAACGGCTTCCCCATCGGCTGCGACCAGTATTTCGCTATCCGGCTCCAGAAAGCGCTCGATGCCTTCCCAGGCGTCAGTGATCAGGCAGGCGCCGGCGCCTGCCGCCTCGAAAATTCGGGTTGGTGGTGAAAAGCCGTACTCCGCCATGCTCGCACGATTGACATTCAGCGTCGCGAGCGCCGAGGCGAAGAACGCGTTGTGATGGCCTGTGCCGACGTGGCCCAATCGCTCGACGTTAGCTGGTATTCTCCCTGAGTCCCAGCCTGACCCACCCAGTACGAAGCGTTTTGCGGGAAGCGCCCGCGCGGCGCGAAAGAAATATTCTTCGATCCGGGCTTCCCGGTCCGGAAGGCGATTGGCCAGAAGTCCGAGGTCGTAAGCGAAGGAGGAGTTCGACTGCAGCGGAAAGTGAGTTCGTGGATCGAGCGCGTTGTAGATCGGAACGCAATCGCGCGCACCGATGGCGCGATAGGCGGAGATAACCCGCTCCCCGCCGCCGTAGGTCAGCACGAGATCGTAGCGCGGGACTGCGGAACGCAGATGATGGCTTCTATTCTCACCGACCGCCTGAAGCGTCGCGGGCGCATCGACGTCCCAGTAAATGCGAAGCGGCCGCATCGGAAGACCGGCAATCGCACTGTCGAGCTCTTCGTCGAAAACCCCGACGCCGCTGGCCTTGACCACCAAATCGGCCGACCGGGCTGCCTGCGCAAGTGAGTGTTGCCAACCGTCTGAGGTCGCGGGATAGATGACCACGCGGGCCCAGTCGGGGTCGTCGATGTCGCGATGCGCCTGCCGTTCGAGGGCATCGGGCTCGAAGAAAGTGACGGCATGACCGAGCGCTGCAATCTCCTTCAGGAGACCGCGATAGTAGGTTGCGGCACCATTCCAGTAAGATGAAACAAGGCTTGAGCCGAAGAATGCGATGTTCATGATGCCGGCTCCTCACAAAATGCGGCTGCAGGTACATGGCGTGAGGTCCTGATGCCTTCGACGATGTCGAGCAGTTCGATTGCGCGATGCCGGCAGGTATGCCGTTCGACAATCAATCTGTAGGCAGCGCCCGTGGTTGCCTCCGCAAAATCGGCATCGCAGAGCAATGCTCGCAGCGCGGCCTGCATTTGTTCGCCGTTCGAGACACGAAGATAGGTACCTGGAGTGAAGAGGTGTTCGATATCTTCCCAAGGTGAGGACACCACCGGTATGCCGCAGGCCATAGCTTCGAACATGCGAATGGTGGGAATACCGGGCAGCGAGCGGGCATAGGGGCCGCGTGGCACGTGCACCGTGGCCCTGGCGCGGGCAAACGCCACCGGCGCGCGGTGCGCGGGCAGCCATCCGCCATACTCCATGCCGGCCGCCGCGATCGCCTCCAGCGCGGATTGGGGATAGCGCACGCCGTAGACCGTGCCTCGCAAACGAAGAGACGAAATCGGTTCGATCAAATAGCGTTGCAGTTCGGCTGCTCGCTCATCGTCGCCCCAGTTGCCGATCCAGACCACGTCCTGACGTCGCCTGACATTGGGCAGCGGACGGTACAGATCGACATCGGCCGCCTCGTGCCAGGTAAACACGCGGTTTGCCCAGCCAAGCCTGAGATAGATTTCGCGCAATACGCCCCCGAAAGCCAGAACGCCGTCGAATCCGTCGAGCTCGAAACGCTCGAGTTCCCGCGGCGCAGTGACCGCACGATGATGCGTGTCGTGAAACAGCAACGTGAACGGTGAGCCTTGAGCGCGGCGCGATCCGATTTCCGCGACGATCTCCGGCGAATTCCACTCGTGAACTAGAACAAGGTCGGCGCCGTCGAGCGCTTCGTCGAGGTCCAGCGACCGGTCATATTGCCTGACATCGATGAGCGGAAACAGCCGCAGCACCTCGGACAGCGATTGTTCGCCGCCGTCGTCGATTGCATTGCGCCGGCTCCAGCCATCTACAGGTTCGTAGACGATGATCTCGTGTCCCAGTTTCTGCAGCTCGCGCGCAACGCCCCGCAGGAAATGCGCGTTGCCGTTGTTCCAGCACGAGGAGAACGCGTGATAGAAGAGCACGCATTTCATGCGCATTCTCCCTGGAAATGACGTGCCGTGGCTGGAGGAGAGGCCTGCAGGGAGCGATAAAGGTGCGCATAAGCATTCGCCGTGCGGTTCAGCGAGTACCGTTGCGCGCGCTTAAAGGCTGCGCTTGCAAGCGTCGTGCGTGCCTTTTCATCGGCGCAGAGGTCGCGCAGGGCGAGACGCAAACCGCTGATATCGTTGGGAGCGACGAACAGGGCAGCGCCGTCCCATAGCTCCCGAAAGGTCGGGATGTCCGAGAGCACCAGCGCACAGCCGGCGCCGGCGGCTTCAAGCACCGACAGGCCGAATGGCTCGTAAAGCGCAGGGCTGACGAAGATCGCCGCGCGCCTCATCCAGCTGCGAAGCTCGAAATGAGAGATCTCCCCCAGCAGCTCGATTCGATCATGCAGCTTGTCTGCCGTGCGAGCGGCGGCTCCGGCGATGAAGGTAGGCCAGCTCAAATCGTCGCAGGCTGCGGTCAGCACGGTTATATTTTTTGCTGTATCCCACATCCGGCCCGCGGCAAGGACGCAACGCGTCTTCTCATCGGCTCCGTCGATCGGCAGCTCTATGCCGTTTTCAATCGTCATGCCGCGGCGGCGCGGCCGATACAATTGGCACACCACCGCCCCGAACGCCTGCGTCGGCGCCACCCAGGCATCGGCACGGTCGAGCCCTGACGCGAGGAGGGCGCTGTAGCGGCACCATCTTGGCTCGGATAGCCAGGCGCCATCTTGACAGGCCAGGGCCCAGGAATTGACGCAAGAATGCGCAACGACCAGAACCGGCGCGTGCCATTCGAAATTCGCCTCGCGATAGGAGTTGAGGTGAACGATGTCGGGTCTAATTTGCTGCTGCAGCGCGCCGAAAAAGTCGCGCGCCCGCTCGAAATCGGCGGCCTGCGGATCTTGCCATTCCAGGGCGAGATCGCTTTCGATCACCTGCACCGATGTCGCCAGCATCTTGCGCTGTTCTGCCGTCGGAGGACGGCCCATGGTCACGAGATAGACGTCGGCGTTCTTTGCCGCGATCGCGCATGCGAGGCCCGCTGCGTAGGTCCACACGCCACCGACAGTGTCCGCGGTCATCAGGATCTTGATGTTGGAAAGCCGGTTCATAGCGCCACCTGTGCCTCCAGCGCGCGCAGCGGCACCGGGCGGTCTTCCTGGATGTCGCTGAACGCGTCGAACATTGCGAGGTAGTGCTCGTGCGCGCGCTCCCAGGCGAAGTCGTCGGGTTCTCCCCACAGCTTTCGGTAATCCGGCGATCCCGGATAGGGATAGAGCGGCACGGGATCATTCGCCCAAACGCCTGCGTCCTGCATCCGCGCTCGCCAGCGCTGGACCATAGGATCCTCATCCTGCGGCATTTCGATCAAGTTGGCTTGCACGAAGGGGACATGCCGCCGGGCTTCGACCAGCCGGTCGGCGAGTTGATCGGTCGTCATCTTGCAATTCTTGGCGAGCGCCGCGCGACCCTCCGGTGTCAGGCTTTCGACGCCGGCTTCGATCGAGACGCAGCCGGCGCGCCCGAGCAGTTCGAGCATCGAAGGCTTCCAGAGATCGATGCGGGTCTGAATGCCGAACTTGAGACGGCGCGCAATCAGACCTTCCAGCAATTCGGCGTTCGGCAGAAAGATTTCGTCGATGAAGTAGACATATTCGACACCGTGGCGAAGTAAGCCGTCGACTTCGGCGAGAATGATGTGCGCCGGCCGCTTGCGGTAGGCATTGCGGAAATTTTCCTTGGCGCAGAACGTGCAATCATAGGGACAGCCGCGCGACGCTTCCAATTCGGCGCCGGGCCCGACGGGCGTGGCCTCGAACCGATGATGATGGTGCGCGTGGCGGCTTATCATCTCGGCCGGCCAATCGAGCGCCGGCTGGTCGGCAAAGTTCGTTGCCTGCGGGCCACCGATCACCTTCACCGCGCCGGCATCCTTCAGGCACAAGCCGGGGAAGTCGCGCTCACCATTGGCCAGACGAAGCAGGGACCCTTCGCATTCACCCATCAACCCGAAATCGGCAGCAAGTTTTCGCAGTGCTGCGCGGGGTGTGGTCGAGCCATGTGGTCCGACGGCAACGATGACCGGCGAAAGATCGCGTAAGGCCCAGCAGAGCTGTTGCGGGATACGCAGCTCAGGAGGTGCGCAGCGCCAGAACAAATATGTCGGGGCGGTCGTGATCACGAGCATGTCCGGGCGGAAGCTGCGAAGCTCCGCCTCGATGTCGGCGACCGACAGGTCGAACATGTGGGCATCGAGCAGCAAAGTCGCGTGGCCCGCTTGGCGCAGATAATGCTGGCTGATGCCCAGCTCGAGCGGCAAGTGCGGTGCCCGGCAGCCGAAATAGATGCTGCCGTCAAAATTCCAGTTCGGGTTGATGAGGGCGACGCGGGTCATGCGAGGGCCTCCCGCGCGTCGGCCGATGGCCGGAGCTGACCTTGCAGCCACGTCTGAAGCAATTGCAGCCCGTCTTCCAAAGACGTCGTCGGCCGCCATCCGATCGCCGACGAGAGCGCGCTGACGTCGGAGACGTACCAGGGCTGATCGCCCGGTCGCCATTCTGCGAAGTCGTATTGCACCTTGGTCTGGGAAAGGCGTGTAATCATTTCGATAAGTTCCAGAAGACTGATCGAATTCGAAGCGCCGCCGCCGAGATTGAACACCCGCCCGCGACAGCTTTCGATGTTGCGCAGCACGGCGATCCAGGCATCGACGGCGTCCGATACAAACAGCGCATCGCGAACTTGATAACCCTCGCCGTAAATCGTCAGCGGCTCGCCTCGCAGAGCTGATCGAACAAAGTGCGCGATCCAGCCCTGATCCTCGTTGCCAAACTGCCGCGGGCCATAGATGCAGCTCATGCGCAGAACGGCCGTGCGCAACCCGTAGACCCGAGAATAGTCTCGAACGTATTGGTCGGCGGTACCCTTTGAGCAGCCATAGGGACTGTAGAAATCGAGCGGCGTCGACTCGTCGATGCCGCTGGGAAATGCGTTGCCGCTTGGCCTGTAGCGCATTCCGTGGCGTTCGATTTGCGCCTCGCTGATCAGATGCCCATAGACCTTGTTGGTCGACGCAAAGACAAGCGGCGCGTCGGGATTGTGGGTCCGTATCGCTTCGAGAACATTGAGGGTGCCGCCTGCATTGATCTCGAAATCGTCGACCGGGTTTTGCAGGCTGCTGGTAACGGCGACCTGGGCCGCCAGATGGAGTACGGCTTGCGCGTCGCGAACCGAATCGATCACCGAAATCGGATCGCGAATGTCGCCGACGGCTATTCGGATGCGGTCGCCGTGACGCGACTTCAGCCAATGCGCGTTTTCGCGCACGCCCTGGCGGGAGAGGTTGTCGAGGATCAGCACGTCGATGCCCGCCGCAGCCAAACGGTCGGCGAGGTTACAGCCAAGGAAGCCGCATCCTCCGGTGATCAGAATAGGCTGGACTGTGCCGGTGTCGCGTATCATGCCACCAGTCCTCGCTGCAGCAGTTCGCGGGTCGCTTGTTCAGCCCGATCGTCGGCAATCTGGTCGGCCAGATAGCCCGCGAGCTCTGCAAGCCCGTCCGAAAACGCGACGCGGGGCGCAAAGCCGAGAATCTCACGGCTCTTGCTGAGATCGGCAAAGCAATGTCGGATATCGCCGACGCGGAATTTTCCCGTGAGCTGCGGCCCGATCTCCGGGCGCCCCATCACCTCGGCCAAGTCGCAGGCAACCGAATGTATGCTGCGGCTTTCACCCGAGCCGACATTGAATGCGTCGTCCCGGCATTCGCTTTCGAGCGCAAGCAGGCACGCGCGCGCCACGTCACGCACATGAACGAAATCGCGACGCTGCAGCCCATCTTCGAATACGAGAGGTGAACGGCGGTTGAGGAGCCGCGCGGCGAAGATTGCAAGAACGCCGGTATAGGGATTCGATAAAGCCTGATGTGGTCCGTAGACGTTGAAAAAGCGCAGGGCCAGGGTCGGGATGCCGTAGGCCCTGCCAGTCAGCAGGCACATGCGCTCCTGTGCGTATTTGTTGAGAGCATAGATCGAACTCAGCGTGGGTTGCTTGGTTTCTGGCGTTGGCACAGGCTCGAGCGGCGTGCCGTCGGCCGTACGCAGATCCCATTCGCCGTGCTTGAGCTGCTCCGTCGCTCGCTCAGGGGGCGCGACGATCGTGCCGTCCGTCGAGCGATAGGCGCCTTCGCCGTAGATGCTCATCGATGATGCGATCACGAGGCGCGCAACTGGCCGTTTAATTAGTTCCTGAAGTAGCGTCGCGGTACCGAGCTCGTTCGTCCTGACGTAGGGCTCGATGTTATACATGCTCTGACCGACACCGACGCTCGCGGCCAAGTGCAGCACCATATCGCAGCCGCGCAGCGCGCGATCGACGGCGGGCGAATCGGTGATGTCGTCAAGGATGAACTCGGCATCGCGGGTCAGATAGGACGGGCGCTGGCGGTCGCGGCCGTGGACCTGCGGCGAAAGATTGTCGAGCAGGCGGACCTCGTAACCCGCATTCAGAAGCGTCGTGGCGGCATGAGAGCCGATGAATCCTGCTCCCCCGGTAATCAGAACACGAGGCATTTCGATAGCGCTCCTCGTCCGTTGGATGAACGATGTAGCAATCGTTCGATGTCGGAGTTGAAAGCGCGCCGCTGCTTTGGTGTCGACGAAACGACGAGACGCGCTAGTCACTTACGAAGTAGAGAAGCGGCGTCGGGTATGTTCGTTCCAAGCGGACGTACAAACGAAAGTTTCTCTAACCTGGGTGAATAACCCATGTGAATCGCAGCCATCGTTTTTTTCAAAACGGTTGCCCATGCGAAAGTGGCGGCAGCTCGAGATGACGCGCGACGGTGGCGCCGATATCGGCAAAACTGCCGCGGCGTCCGATTTGGCGCATCTCTTTTTCACACACCATGAGTATCGGGACCTGTTCGCGTGTATGGTCGGTTCCGCACCATGTCGGATCGCAGCCGTGATCGGCGGTGATGATCAGCAAATCGTCCGGTTTCAGGCGGCTCAGCAACTCCGGCAGCCGGCGATCGAAGGTCTCCAGTGCAGCCGCGTAGCCGCTGACGTCGCGACGGTGACCGAAATTGCTGTCGAAGTCGATGAAGTTGGCGAACAGGAGTCCGCCGTCGCGCAATTGATCAGTTCCGACCAGGGTCTGGTCGAACAGCGCGTCATTGCCGGCCGCCTTCCGGTTCTTTCCGGTAGCGCGGTGCGCGAAGATGTCGGCGATCTTTCCGATCGAAATGATATCGCGCCGCTCGTTTTCGGCCGCATCGAGCATCGTGTCCTCGGGCGGCGGCACCGAATAATCGCGCCGGTTTGCCGTGCGGGTGAAGCCGCCGTTGGGATCGCCGATGAACGGCCTTGCAATCACCCGGCCGATATTGAGCGGATCGACCAATTGGCGTGCCGACTTGCAAACATCGTACAGTCGTTCGAGGCCAAAGCTCGGCTCGTGCGCCGCAATCTGGAAGACGCTATCGGCGGACGTGTAGCAGATCGGTTTGCCGGTTTCGACATGCGCCGGTCCCAGGCGCTGGATGATCTCGGTTCCTGACGCATGGCAATTGCCGAGAATGCCGGGCAGCCGCGCCAACGCGCAGAGCCGGGTGATCAGTTCGTCCGGGAAGCACGGCACCGATTTCGGGAAATAGCCCCAGTCGAACTGTACCGGCACACCGGCAATCTCCCAATGACCGGACGGCGTATCCTTGCCTTTCGACAGTTCGCGCGCGCAGCCGAATTGCGCGGACGGGCGGCTTGGTCGCTCGAGCCCCGGCGGAGGTCGGCCCGTTGCCAAACAGCAGGCCTCTCCAAGTCCGAGCGCAACCAGTTGCGGCAGCCGCAGCGGACCCTCACGCAGCTCGCTGTCGGCGCCTCCGTTCGCACAGACATGGGCGATATGGCCGACGGTGTCGGCGCCTTGGTCGCCGTAATTTGCGGCGTCGGGAGCGCCGCCGATTCCGACGGAGTCCATGACAAGGATCAGGGCGCGCATGAGGGCAGCATCGTTGATCGAGGCGATGGCTCAGCCGCGGTCGTAACCGCGCTCGTATCGCAGTAGCGCCAGATCATTCGTGCGCAGAAATCGGCGAACTCGTTGGGGTCGATTGGCGGACTGGTGTGGTGGGGTGCAAGGCCCCGGTGTTCGGGCGTGAAACAGAACGTCACCGTGACTTCGAATTCCGCCAGCGCGTCCATTTGGCGGTCGAACCATTCGAGCGCATGGGGCCGAAAACTATCGGCCCAGGACAGCCCGGTGCGGACGTGTCTCACGCCGAGCCGGCGCATCCAGCGCACGGCGTCGGCGAGCCGATGGTCTTCGAAGTGAAACCACTGGCACAAACCGAGTACCTCCGAATAACGTGCAAACGACTTGAGCGCGGGTTTCGGAGTGCCGTCCTCGCGCAGCAGGCCCATATGGAAATGACGGTAGTAGGAGGAGCCCTCGGCCTCCCGATGCCGGGTGGTGGCCTCCCAGGCCGAAGGCAGATCGTAAAGACTGT
>NZ_DASSRP010000423.1:0-13034 GCF_035701725.1 Bradyrhizobium sp. | reverse complement strand
CATCGAAGTCGGGTGAGGGGTCACCTCACCGGAAGGTTAGACAATTTACCTCACCCTAAACGAAACTTTGGCCGCGGATGGAGTAGCCCTCTCCCACAAGGGGAGACGGCGCATCAATCGACATCGCGCCGTTGGCGCACGCGATGTGCGTCGTGTAGATGTATTTTGTTTGCCGATGATCGAGGACCTTCGCCATGTCCACGCTTTTTGCCTTCCTGCACCACCTCTGCGCCTTCACGCTGGTCTCCGCACTCGCCATCGAGTTTGCGCTGATCCGGCAGGAACTGACGCTGGCGTCAGCGCGGCGGCTTCAGGTCACCGACATCGTGCTCGGCATCGCCGCCGCCGCGCTTTTCATCATCGGGTTGTTGCGCGTGTTCTTCTTCGAAAAGGGCGCGGCCTATTACTGGCACAGCCACGCATTTCTGACCAAGTTCAGCCTGTTCGTGATTATCGGCCTGCTGTCGATCATTCCGACAAGGGAATTTCTGTCCTGGGGCGGGGCGATCAGATCGGGACAGGCGCCGGTGATGGAGGACGCGCGACGCAGACGCCTCACCCTGATCATTCACATCGAACTCGCCGCGATCGTCATCATCCTGTTATGCGCCGCGATCATGGCGCGGGGCGGTTGGGTCTAGCGCGGCCTGTTTCCTGGTCTTTCATCGCGCTGTTACCATCCGCAAAGACGTCAGTGTTGCGCCGGAGTCACGTTGCGCGTTGATCGGCGCGACGCATGAACAAGTTCAGCCAACATTCATGTTTGGCCGACGAGACTGCATGTCTTCTCTGTCTCATCTCGTGAAAGGGGCTTGAATTCATGAAACTCGGGCATCTCTTCAATTTCGGTGCCGGATTGGTTGCGGGCGCGATCTTGCTGGCTGTAAGCGCACAAGCTGCGCCCGTGCCGCCGGCTCTTTCGGCGAGCGTGCCGGCGGCGGTCAGCGTCGACCCGGCCGTCGTTTCCCAGCACGAAGTCGATCAGATGAAGCCGGTGCAGGTGCACTGGCATCACCGTCATTGGCATCATCGTCACTGGCATCGCCATCACTGGCATCACAGGCATTGGCGCCACCGGCACTGGCGGCACCATTACCACTATTGATGGGAGCCGGATCAGTTGGTTGAAACCGTTTTGATCGCTAACAAACAGAAAGGAACGCACATGAGAATTCTGATTGTGTCTCTGTTCGCGATGGGCATCGGCCTCGCGTCGGTTCCGACTGCCAGCGCCATGCCGACGGCGCCGCTCGACCGGGCGGCGGCATCCGACAGCGCGACTTTGCCGGTGGCCGGCGGTTGCGGCCCTGGCTGGCACCGCGGACCTTATGGCGGCTGCCGTCCGCTTTATAACTGTCCGCCCGGCTGGCACTCCGGGCCGTTCGGCCGTCGCTGCTTCCGCAACTGGTAACACGAGCGAGGGGCGGGAAATTTCCCGCCCCTTTCTTGGCATGTCAGTGGCCCTGGTCAGTTCGCCAGGAACGGCAGCATCAGCGCGTTGAATTTGTCGGGTGCATCGAGGAACACGAGGTGTCCGGCGTTGTCGATCACCTCGGCCTTGGCACGCGGCATCTTCGCCGCCAGTGCTTTGGCGAGATCGGCATTCTGGCCCATCTTCGGCCGCAGCGCTTCCGGCGCATTCGGCCGGCCCGGCGCGTTGTGATCGTCGGCGCCCATGATGAACAGCGTCGGCACCGTGATCAGCGGGATCTCGTGCACGACCGGCTCCCGATAGATCATCTGACCTGAGGATACAAAGGCGCGCAGCCAGCGCATGTAGTCCGCCGCACCCTTGATGTTGAAGCGGGCCTCGATGAAGGGCGTGATCGCATCGGGGGGGATTTTCGGCGCGTAGTTGTTCTCGAGTTGCTTGCGGTAGCCGTCCGCGGTGAGCTTGTCCTCGTTCTCGAGAATTTTCTCGGTCGATGTCGGCGGCACGTACATCCGGTAGTCTTCGAGGCCGATCGGCGCGGCCAGCAGCAGATGGTTGACGCGGTCGGGATAGGCACGCGCGATCCGCACCGCAACCATGCCGCCCATCGAATGCGCGACGATGTCGGCCTTGGCGATTTGCAGGTGGTCGAGCAGCGCGACCGTGTTGCGCGCGAGGTTGTCGAAATGAAGCTCGCCGGTCGGTTTGGAGGATTTTCCGAAGCCGATCTGGTCGGGCACGATGACGCGATAGCCGGCCTCGCTCAGCACTTTTATCTCTGGTGCCCAATAGCTCGATGGAAAGTTGCGGCCATGCAGCAGCACCACGACGCGGCCGTTGGCTTGCGCCGGTGCGATGTCCATATAGGCCATCCGCAGTTGCTCGCCGTCATTGACGAGCGGCAGCAGGTTTACGGGGTAGGGATAGGGGAAGCCTTCAAGGCCGATACCATATGGCTCGCGCGGAGCGATGCCTGGCTCGCGATCGGCGGCTTGCGCGGGGGCGAGCGATAGAGCGAGGAGGGCGAAACTCAGGTGGAGAAAGGCTCGGTACATTGAAGGCTCCAAAGGCACTCGTCAGGCCCGGCTTTATGCCGGGCATCTACGTCTTCTGGATGTCGCATAAAGACGTGGGCCCGGGCGTAGGCAAGCGGAAAGCGACGCCGTTCTTCGAACGGCTACGCCCGGCCATGACGCAGAAAATGGCTATTGAGCATCGCCAAACAAGGCGGCAAAGCGTTTTTCGCCTTGCCGGGTGAACTGCACGACGCGGCTGCCCGCCTCGCGATCAGCCGAAGCCCATTTCAGTTCGGTGAAGCGCCGCATCAAGGCCGCGCCCAGCGTTCCAGCCAGATGATGCCGCCGCTCGCTCCAGTCGAGACATGCCTTGCAGACCGGACGCCGCGGATGGGCGAGCGACTGCGGATCGATCTGCAATGTGTTCTGAAGGAAGCGCTCGCCTTCCGCCGTCAGTTCGATGCCCTGCTTGTGCTGGCGCACCAGCTTGCGCTGCCGCATACTGTCCAGCATCTGCACGCCGAGGTCGCCGGCAAGGTGGTCGTAGCAGATCCGGGCGTGCCGCAGCGCCGGGTCCTTCGGTCCGGTGCGCACCCGCAAATGGCCGGCGCGCGCGGCGAGTGCCGCAAGGCCCTCCAGCACGCCGCCGACATCGGGATCGGCGAGGCGGTAATAGCGGTGACGGCCCTGCTTTTCCTGCTCGATCAGCCCGCCGGCCTCGAGCTTCGACAGGTGTGAGCTTGCGGTCTGCGGCGTGATGCCGGCTTCGTGCGACAACTCGGTCGCGGTCAGCGCGCGGCCGCTCAACAGCGCCGTCAGCATGTTGGCGCGGGCGGGGTCGCCGACCAGCGAGGCGACCATGGCGATGTCGGGTCCTGCTTTCATTGTTCGATGATAACCGAAGCATTGAAGCGGGGCAAGCGGGTAGCCTTTGGCTGGTCATTCCGGGATGGTGCGAAGCGACAAAAGTAATTTTGCGCTGAGCACCAGACCGGAAACTCGAGGTTCCGGTTCGATGCGTTGCATCGCCCCGGAATGACATCGCGTCTATTCCGAGGAGGTTCCCATGACGATCACCGTCTTCATCCGCTACCAGATCGATCCATTCAAGCGCGCGATGTTCGAGGAATACGCGAAACGCTGGCTCTCCATCATCCCGACATGCGGCGGCGATGTTCTCGGCTACTGGATGCCGCATGAGGGTACCAACAACATCGCCTTCGGCCTGATCTCGTTCGAAAGCCTTGCCGCTTATGAGCAATATCGCGCGCGGCTGCGCGGCGACAAAGAAGGCATGGAAAATTTCGGTTTTGCCGAGGAACGGAAGTTCATTCTCGCCGAGGAACGCACGTTCCTGCGACAAGTGTCAGCAGCATGACAGCATGGCGCCTGGTCTGACTGGCGTGACGTGGCCTCGAGCGATAATCTCGCAGCAACCAACCAACAGCAAAAGGAGAAACGCCGATGCCGATTTCATTGGCCGACAAACGCGCGACGTTCCGCAAGCTGCATGAAAGCGGCTGCTTTGCGATTCCAAATCCTTTTGACGTCGGCTCGGCAAAGGCGCTGGCGCAGATGGGATTCAAGGCGCTGGCCTCGACCAGCGCCGGTTTCGCTTGGACCATCGGCAAGGCCGACAATCATGTGACGGTCGAGGATGTCTGCGATCATCTCACCGCGCTATGCGCGGCGGTGGACCTGCCGGTCAACGCGGATTTCGAAAACGGTTTCGCCCATGAGGCGGAGAAGGTCGCCGTCAATGTCGCGCGCGGCGTCGCGACCGGTGTCGCCGGGCTGTCGATCGAGGATTCCACCGGCGACAAGGCCAAGCCGCTCTATGAGCGCGCCCATGCGGTCGACCGGATCAAGGCGGCGCGCGCGGCGATCGATGCCGACCGCAGCGGCGTATTGTTGACCGGCCGCTGCGAAGCCTTTCTGTGGGGGCAGGACGACCTCGCGATGGTGATCGATCGTCTCACGGTCTATGCGCAAGCCGGCGCCGATTGTCTCTATGCGCCGGGTATCAAGACCAAAGAGCAGATCACCGCGATCGTGAAGGCGGTGGCGCCGAAACCCGTCAATCTCCTGATCGGCGCATCCGGCCTGTCGGTGAAAGAGGCGGCCGATCTCGGCGTGCGGCGGATCAGCGTGGGCGGCTCGCTGGCGCGCACCGCCTGGGCCGGCTTCATGCGCGCAGCCAAGGAAATTGCCGAGCAGGGCACCTTTACCGAACTCGCCAAGGGCTATCCCGGCGCCGAGCTGAACAAGATGTTCCGCTGATTGCCGGTCAGGCTCTCAAGTGAAAGAAAAAACAGGCGGCCTGATCGACTGATCGGGCCGCCCCAGTGGTCTTGCGCTACTTGTTGCCGGCGTTACCCGGCGTCGCCGTGTTGGTATTGGCGCCGCCCGGGGCGGGCGATGACGGCGAGGGCGTCTGCGGGTTGGCCGGTGCCGCGCCCGGTGCCGCGCCCGTGGTCGTGCCCGGCTGGCTGTTGGAGCGCGGGGTTACGTCGCGCATGCCCGAAGGCGCCGGAGGCGGCGAGGACTCAGCCGACTTCTGGGAGTTGGCCGGTGTCGGCGTCGTGGCTGCATTGTGCTGGGTGACCGAGGTGTTGTTCAACCCATAGAACACGATGCCGAGCACGATCGCGATACCGACCGCGAACATCGCAATCTTGCCGTTGCTGGCCGGGCCTTCGGCCAATTCGGGATCGGGCTGCAGCTCGTTGTCGAGTTCGACCGGCGAGCGCCGCTCGCCGATATTGGTTCGGATCGGGTCTCTCAGGTGATCGCGATCATAGGGATCGTTGGGATTGAGTTCGCTGGCCATGGCCGGATCCTCCACATGGTTTTGGCGACAACGGCAAGGCGTCGATGCGGGTTCCCGGAACTTTCGCTGTTTCCGAACGCAACGACTTCACGGAAAATGGAACTTTCAGACCGGGCATGAGTCGTGAGGGGAAAATGTGGGGCCTGCCGCCAAGCGATACGGTTTTACATATTCTTTCGCTGATCGCGCTGGCCGCGCAGGCGATGACGGCGGCGCTCGCCGCCGGTCGACGCAGCATGGACTGGGTCGGCGTCTGCCTGCTTGGCTGCGTCACCGCGCTCGGTGGCGGCACCATTCGCGATGTCGTGCTCGGGCATTATCCGCTGGCGTGGGTGGAAAATCCGTCCTATCTCGCGATCACGGCAATCGCTGCGTTCGCGACCGTGCTGATCGCCCGCACGGTGCACCGGCTGAACCTGACTTTCCTGGTGCTGGACGCGATCGGGCTCGTGGTTTTCACGATGGCCGGCTGCGATGTGGCCTGGCAGATGAACGAGCCGCTCGCGATCGTGATCGTCTCCGGGATGATCACGGGCTGCGCCGGCGGCGTCTTGCGCGACATTCTCTGCAACGACGTGCCGCTTCTGTTTCGCTCCGAACTTTACGCCAGCGTTTCCGTCGTCACCGGTCTGTTCTACGCCACCGCCTTTGGGTTGAAGCTGAACGACGAACTCTGGACCGCATTGACGTTCGTGCTCGGCCTGTCATTTCGGCTGCTCGCGATCCGCTACAAATGGGAAATGCCGAAGTTCGTGTTCAACGGCGAGGAGAAGTGAGCGAGTCTATTTGGCTGTCGTTCCGGGTCTGGTCCTTCGGACCATCCCGAATGACGCCTAGCGTCGCGCCTGCGCGACGTCGGCCGCCGTTACCGCGGGTGCGGCGTTGCCCCAGGCGTTACGGATATAGGTGACGACATCGGCGACGTCCTGGTCCGACATCTTGGCATAGCCGGGCATTGATCCTTTGTTGGGCGCGCGCGGCGTCGTGATGGTCTCGGCGCCATCCAATACGATGCGGATCGTGCTCAGCGGGTCGGACGATTGCAGGTTGGCATTGCCGGGCAGCGGCGGATAGATGCGCGGCGCGCCGCTGCCGTCGAGCTCGTGACAGGCGACGCAGGATCCCTTGTAGAGTTTTTCACCGTTGGCCATCTGCGCCGCGGACGGCGGTGCGACGGCCGCTTCAGGCGAGCTCGCCGCGATATCCTTCAGGTACACCGCGATCGCGCGGGCATCGCCATCGCTCAAATGCGAGGTGGAATTGAGCACCACCTGCGCCATCGGCCCGCCGGCATGGCTGTGCGCATTGCGTCCGCTTTGAAGGTATTCGGCGATATCGTCCACGCTCCAGGATTTCAGGCCGCCACGTTCGGCGCCGTCGAGGCGTGGCGCGAACCAGCCGTCGATGCGGCTGCCGGCGAAGCGCGCGTTCTGCCGCTCCGCGCCGAAAAAGCTCTTCGGCGTATGGCACGCGCCGCAATGACCGAGCCCTTCGACCAGATAGCCGCCGCGGTTCCACTCGGCGCTCTTGCTCTGGTCGGGCTCGAAAATACCGGGCCGGAAGAAAGCGAAATTCCAGAACCGCATCAGGGCGCGATGATTCCACGGCCAGCGCAGCGCGCTGGGCGGCGGGGTGTTGTCGACCGGCGCGACGGTGGCGAGATAGGCGCGGATGGCGAAGATGTCCTGGCGCGTGACCTTGGTGAAATGTGGATAGGGGAAGGCCGGGTACTCGCGCGCGCCGTCCGGTCGCTCGCCATAGCGCATCGCGCGCAGGAAGGCCTCGTCGGTCCAGCGGCCGATCCCGGTATTGAGGTCAGGCGTCAGGTTGGCGGAATAGATGCCGCCGAACGGTGTGTCGATCCGTTTTCCCCCGGCGAAGGGTTTTGAAGGATCGGCGGTATGACAACTGCCGCAGTCGCCGGCTTCGGTCAGCGCCTTGCCCTTGGCGATGGTCTCCGGTGAGGGTGGGGAGGGAAGCTGCGCCCGCACTGTGTTGGATGCAGTGCACAACGCGGCCACGATCAGAATCGCGCCTGCGGAATGATGCCAGTAGCGGGTCGAGCACTGCCCCATGGGATCCACTATAGCGCAAAACCGCGCCGGCGTGCCTCACGTCGTTTCGTCCCGACATTGCTGGGCGACACAAGGCGAAAACCGGACCGGGACGGGAAAGCCGGAAATTGCGTTTTGCGGCGGGCGGTCCTTTCGCACCAGATTTGTGATGCGGCGGGCTTAAAATCCGACATAGACTAGCTTTTACAGACCGTGCGACTAGCTAAAAGCCAAGAAGAGCAGGGCTCATAAGAGGGTGGAATGGGAATAAACCAGGGTCCGATCAGCCTCGATCAAAAATACACCCAGGGCTCCGGCCACGTCTTCCTGACCGGTATACAGGCACTGGTGCGGCTGCCGATGGCGCAGATCCGCCGCGATCGCGCCAATGGGCTCAACACCGCCGGCTTCATCTCGGGCTACCGCGGTTCGCCGCTCGGCGGCTATGACCAGCAGCTTTATGCCGCACGCAAGCATCTCGAACAGTACAACATCAAATTCCAGCCCGGGGTGAACGAAGACCTCGCCGCGACCGCGATCTGGGGCTCCCAGCAGCTCAACCTCTCCAAGGGCGCCAATTACGACGGCGTCGTCGGCATCTGGTACGGCAAGGGCCCCGGCGTCGACCGTTGCGGCGACGTATTCCGCCACGGCAATGCCGCCGGCTCGGCCAAGAACGGCGGCGTGCTTTGCCTTGCCGGTGACGACCACGGCGCCAAATCCTCCACCGTCCCGCATCAGTCCGACCACGCCTTCATCTCGGCGCTGATGCCGTATCTCTACCCCTCCAGCATCCATGAAATGATCGAGATGGGCCTGCTCGGGATTGCGATGTCGCGCTATTCCGGCTGCTGGGTCGGCATGAAGGTGATCACCGAGACGGTGGAGACCACCGCTGAGATCGACCTCACCGACGAGATGAAGCCGTTCATCATCCCGCCGGATTTCGAAATGCCGCCGGGCGGTTTGAATCTGCGCTGGCCGGACGACCGCTTCGATCAGGACCGGCGGCTGCAGGACTACAAGGGCTTTGCCGCCATTGCCTTCGCCCGCGCCAACAAGGTCAACCGCATCACCATGGATTCGCCGAATGCGCGGTTCGGCATCATGGCTTCCGGCAAGAGCTATGAAGATATCCGCCAGGCGCTGCGCGAACTCGGCATCACGCCGGACGTCGCCGCCAAGATCGGTCTCAGGCTTTACAAGATCGGCATGCCCTGGCCGCTGGAGCCGCAGGGGGTGCGCGAATTCGCCGTCGGTCTCGAAGAGATCTTCATCATCGAGGAACGGCGCGAGATCGTCGAGAATCAGGTCAAGCAGGAGCTGTTCAACTGGCGCGACGACGTGCGCCCGCGCATCGTCGGCAAGATGGACGAGCACGACAAGCGCTTCTTGCCGTTCGCCGAGGAATTGAGCGTTGCCTCGCTCGCGAGCTCGCTGACTGAGCGGCTGCTGCGGCTCAATCTCAATCCCGAAATAGCCCAGATGCTGCGCGCCAAGGCCGACTGGTTCAACGGTCGGCAGGCGACGCAGATGCAGGCGGTCTCGCCGGTGACGCGCACGCCGTACTTTTGCTCGGGCTGCCCGCACAACACCTCGACCAAGGTGCCGGAGGGCAGCCGCGCGATGGCCGGCATCGGCTGTCACTTCATGGCGCTGTGGATGGACCGCTCGACCGAAACCTTTACCCACATGGGCGGCGAGGGCGTGCCGTGGGTCGGCACCGCGCCCTTCACCAACGAAAATCACATCTTTGCCAATCTTGGCGACGGCACTTATTTCCATTCCGGCAGCCTTGCGATCCGTCAGGCGATCGCCTCGAAAGCCAACATCACCTACAAGATCCTGTACAACGACGCCGTCGCCATGACCGGCGGCCAGCGCCATGACGGCGACCTGTCGCCGCAACAGATCACCTTCCAGCTTCACGCCGAAGGCATCCGCGAGATCTATCTGGTCTCGGAAAATCCGCAGGCCTATCCGGCTTCCACGATCGCGCCCGGCGTCAAGCTCGCGCACCGCGACGAGCTCGACAATGTCATGAAAGCGTGCCGGCAGATCAAGGGCGCGTCTGCGATCGTGTTCGTGCAGACCTGCGCGGCCGAGAAGCGCCGCCGCCGCAAGCGCGGCATCATGGAGGATCCTCCACGGCGTGTTCTGATCAACCCCGCCGTCTGCGAAGGCTGCGGCGATTGCTCGGTGCAGTCGAACTGCATCTCGGTCGAGCCGCTGGAGACCGAGTTCGGGCGCAAGCGCACCATCAATCAATCCGCCTGCAACAAGGACTATTCTTGTCTGAAAGGCTTCTGTCCGTCCTTCGTCACCGTCGATGGCGGCAGCTTGCGCCGCCGCGTGCCGGCCGGGATCGGCGATCTCGGCGACCTGCCGGAGCCCGCGTCTAAGCCGTCGCTGGATCGTCCGTATAATGTCGCGGTCGGCGGCGTCGGCGGCACCGGCGTGTTGACGATCGGCGCGCTGCTCGGCATGGCCGCGCACATCGAGGGCAAGGCCAGCATGATCCTCGACATGTCGGGCCTGGCACAAAAGGGCGGCGCGGTGCTCAGCCATGTCCGCCTCTCCGAACATACCGCCGACGTCACCTGTTCGCGCATCGTCACCGGCACCGCCGATCTCGTGATCGCCGCCGACGAGGTCGTCGCGGCGTCGAAGGAGACCATGACGCTGTGCGAGTCGAGCCGGACCACCGGCGTCATCAACAGCCACGTGATTCCGACCGCCGATTTCGTCCTCAACCGCGACTTCAACTTCCAGACCCGCAAGGTCAGCCACGTCCTGGAAACCGCGCTGCGCAAGGATTCCGCTTTCCTCGACTTCACCAAGCCTGCCGAGACGTTGCTTGGCGATGCCATCGCCACCAACATGATGATGATGGGTTATGCCTATCAGAAGGGCCTGTTGCCGC
This sequence comes from Bradyrhizobium sp., assembly GCF_035701725.1. GTDB lineage: Bacteria > Pseudomonadota > Alphaproteobacteria > Rhizobiales > Xanthobacteraceae > Bradyrhizobium. The sequence goes on along the minus strand of NZ_DASSRP010000423.1, from coordinate 2,779 downwards.
TGACCGCTGAGGCGATCGAGCAGGCCATCGAGGTCAACGGCGTCGCGATCAAGATGAACACGCAGGCCTTCCGCCTCGGCCGGCTCGCCGCCGCCGATCCCGCGCGGATCGAGGCGATGATGAAGGATCATGACGAGGCGAGCGGCCACAAGACGCTGGATGCGATGTCGCTCGATGAGATCATCGCGCATCGGTCCGCGCATCTGACCGCCTACCAGAACGACAAGCTCGCCGCGCGCTATAAGGCGCTTGTCGCGGAGGTGCGGGACGTGGTGCGCGCGCGGGGCCTCGGTGAGGCATTGCCGCGCGCGGTGGCCATCAACTACGCCAAACTGCTCGCCTACAAGGACGAGTACGAAGTCGCGCGGCTGTTTACCGACGGCCATTTCGAAGCGCAGCTTCGCGACCAGTTCGACGGCGATTTCAGGATCAGCTTCAATCTCGCTCCGCCCATTCTCGGCGGGGCTAAGGACGCGCTGGGCCGGCCGAAGAAGCGCGCCTTTGGCGCCTGGATGCTGCCGGTGTTCCGCACGCTGGCGAAGATGCGCGGCCTGCGCGGCACGATGTTCGACATCTTCGGCTACAGCGCCGACCGCAGGCTCGAGCGCGATCTGATCGCGGGCTACGAGAAGGACGTCGCGACCGTGCTCGGCCTGCTGTCGCCGGTGACGCACGATACCGCGGTCGAGCTGTTGTCGTTGCCGGATCGCATTCGCGGCTATGGGCCCGTGAAGGAGAAGGCGGTGCGCGAGGCGCAGCTGCGCTACGCGCAGCTTGCGGCTGATCTCGCCAACCCGCCAAGCGCGCCGCGCCAGATCGCGGCGGAATAGGCCATCGGTAATGGCTGATTTGAATTTCCGTCGGGCCACCGAAAAAGACGTGCCGGCTATCGTTCGAATGCTCGCGGACGACACGCTGGGTGCGTCCAGGGAAACAACCGGACCGGAAAGCCTGCCGCAATACCTGAATGCATTTCGTGCGATCGATGCGGACCCCAACCAGTTCCTGCTGGTCGTCGAAGATGGCGCCGAGATCGTCGGCACGCTTCAGCTGACATTCATTGCGGGCCTGTCCCGTGGCGGATTGAAGCGCGGTCTGGTCGAAGCCGTTCGGGTCGCGAGCAGCCGGCGTGGCGAGAAGATCGGCGAGGCCATGATCGCCTGGGCGATCGAAAAATGCCGGCGCGAGCAATGCGGCATCATTCAGCTGACGACCGACAAATCACGAACCGAGGCGCACCGTTTTTATGACCGGCTCGGCTTCGAGCCGTCCCACATCGGCTACAAAATGATGCTGAGGTGAGAACCGAATAGACGTCGACTCTTCAGATCCGCTCGACGAGATGCGCGCGCGTGGGTCCCGGCTCAAATGGACCGCCAAAATACTGCGTTTCGCGCGCCACCATCCCGTCGCGAAATTCCATGATGCTCACGACATAGGACGGTATGCCGTCATAGGTCAGCACGAATTCGCTGACCCAGAGCTCGCCGCTGCCGGTGATGCGCCGAACCGTGAAGTGCTTCTGGTTCGGCTGGACAGTTCGGCTTTCCTGAATATTGCGCCGGCCACGAATCCGTTCGCCCGATTGCGGATAATCGAGTACGGCATCGTCGCGATAGATGTCGTGTTCGGCCTCGAAATCGTTGGCGTCCGAAGCTGCCCAGTGGCGCTCAAGCGCCGCGCGCATGATCCGATCATCCATCGGCGCCTCCCGCGTCCATAACGGTTTTCACCATATGCAATAATGCGGTTGTTCGATGACCGCTTTGTCACCAGGCGCCACCGAGCGCCGCGAGAATTCTGGCTACCAACCGTTGCTTGCACTAAGCTTTGCGGACTTCAACCAAGAATTCCGGGAGGACATCATCGTGCGATCGTTCAAGGTCCAGTTTGCCGCCGCTGCGGCCATCGCCTGTATCCAGGCTTGCGCCACCCCGGCGAACGCTCAACTGCTCAGTCACAAGGATCTGAGCTCTTCAATCGCCTTTACCATCGCGCAGACCACGATCGATACCTGCAAGGCCAACGGCTATGCGGTTTCGGTCACCGTGGTCGGCCGCAATGGCGAGATCATCTTGCAGGTGCGCGGCGACAACACGGGCCCGCACACCATCGAGAACAGCTTTCGCAAGGCCTACACCGCGCGCACCTTCCGCTCCCCGTCGGGCGCCTTGGTCGATCGCCTGAAGGCCGAGCCGACGCTCGGGCTGATCCATCTGACCAATGTGATCGCCAACCAGGGTGCGTTGCCGATCAAGGTCGGGGATGAGGTGATCGGCGCGGCCGGCGCATCGGGTGCACCCGGCGGCGAAAAGGACGAAGCCTGCGTCAAGGCCGGCCTCGACAAGGTTGCGGATCAGCTCAAGTAAGCGGGTCCGCGTCACTCAATCTCGCGTCCAAAAAAATAAAGGCCCCCGTTGCGGGGGCCTTTTGACGTCGAGGTCCGAGTTTGTCCTTGGACCCGCAAGGCCGAGCGCGTTCCGCCCGGTCGGATCGTGCTCACTCGTAGAGAGCGCACGCGGCTCCATTCCATCGCAGGCACCTGCGGGCTTCCCGGCGGACATGCCGGATCGTGGTTCTGGCGACGCAAACGCCGTTCACGCGCGTCCTGCCCGGGCCGCAGGCGAGAGCGACTTGCGTGATCATGGCGTCCGGTTGCGGGATTGGCGCCGGTGTCATCGCTTGCACCGAAGTTGCGGCCAATAATGCCAGGCTCGAAATAACCATTGATCTGATCATTTTGCTGCTCCTAAAAACTCACAAAGCAGGGTCGGATTTC
>NZ_DASSRP010000422.1:0-8372 GCF_035701725.1 Bradyrhizobium sp. | reverse complement strand
AGGCCCCACTGGTCGAGATGCTCGCTGACCGGGCCCGATTTCCAGCGCGCGGCGACGAAGCCCATCACGGTGACGAGCGCAAAGAAGAAGACGAAAATCGCGAGTGCGATCCAATCGATATCGGCGGACATTGGAAGGGCCTTACTTGGCTAAAGGGGCGCGGATGCTACGGCGTTTCGTCGTCGGGCTTGTGCGAACGGTAGACGAGCCAGATCAGAAACGAGCAGACCGGCACCCAGGCGAGCTGGTACCAATAGAAGAACGGAAAGCCGAACAACGCCGGCTCCTGGAAATTGTAGAAGGGTACCCACAACAGGCCGACGAACGGCAACAGCAACAGCACCCACATGACGGGCATCCTCTCATTGACGAGATCTCGGCACTGACAGCCGAACGCAACAAACTTTCGCGCTATCTACGGCCAGATCGTAATGCCGTCCAGCGCTTTGCGCCGCATTGCAGCGATGCGCAATGCAACAACGCCGCAGAGGATTAACTCCGCGGCGTTGCAAGAAGTTCGATTTGGACGAAAGCGCCGGCCCGATTACTTGACCAGCTCGGCGCCGACCTTGCAGATCGCCGCGTCCTGATCGCCGGTGCCGCCGCTGCAGCCGATCGCGCCGATCAGCTTGCCGCCCTCGACCAGCGGAAAGCCGCCGGGGCTTGCCGTCAGCGTCGGATCGAGCGTGCCGGGATAGCTGTGGCCGGTCTCATAGGCGTTGTAGAACAGCCGGGTTTCGCGACGGAAGCGCGCAGCCGTGCGCGCCTTGCCGATCGAAATCGCGCCGGAGGCGATCTGTGCGCCTTCCATACGCTCGAACAGCACCGGCTCGCCATTGGTATCGACGACGGCGATGTTCATTTTCCAGTTGCGCTTCTTGGCTTCGGCTTCCGCCGCCGCCATCACCTGCTTGGCCTTTTCCAGACCGATCGACATGCCATAGGGAATATCGAAGGGCATTGCATCAGGCGTGCCGCCGGCCGCTGGCATCGCCGGCGGCGGATTGGCGGCAGGCGCAGGAGCCTGCGCCAGAGCCTGCGAGGAGATCGTCACGGCGGCAAACGCCGCCAACACATAAGAAGCCGTCGAACGCATCATCTACTCTCCCTGTTGAAGCTGGTTTACGCGTAGTTCGCCAGACCGACGCAGCCTTACATCGGCGGTGTCAGACCATCCTTGCCGTAGGTGACGCGCGGCGTCTGCCAGGTGCCGTCGGCGGCTTTCTTGGCCGCGCCGACGAAGATCTTGATGCCCGGCTTGAGATCGGCCTTGTCGCCGATCACATAAGTGACGACCTGGGTTTCCGGCGTCACCATCACCTTCTTCTCGCCGTCCTTGTATTTGACCGTCAACACCGGACCATCAACGCCGCCCACCGTCTGCTCGACATTGGCGTTGGTCATTTTGGTGTTGGGGCGCAGATCCCAGTCATAGTGACCCTCGCCGGTGCCGCGCATCGATTCCGGGAAGATATGGACTTCGATCGCCTTCTGGCTGCCGTCCGGCTGCGTCATGCCGGTGGCGCCGACGAACTGGCCCGGCTTGATATCGGCCATGGTCGATTTGACGATCGCGACATAGAGCTGGGGATCGGTGACGGTAAGCTTCACTTCTGCGCCGTCGCGATTCTTGACGACATAGACCGCGCCATCGACCTTCTCGATGGTGCCGCGAATACGCATCGTTTCCTGTGCCGACGCTGGAGTTGCGAACCAGGCCGCGACGAAAATCGCAGCAGCGAACATGCGCTGGAGCGTACTGAACATGGGATCCTCCATGGGTCTGAATGGACGCTAGAACGTGAGAAGACCGTTCCGGCCAAGTGCCTGAAAGGCGTGTTCTCTGCAACCCCCGACGTCCTCGAATATTCCTTAACGGGGTTCGCCATTGCAGTGCAGCAGGCGTCACCTGGCTGTCATTCAACCTTGATGCCGGCCTCGCTGATCACGCGGCGCCAGCGTTCTTCCTCATCGTGAAAATATCGCTCGAGCGCGTCGGGCGGCAGCCGCACCATCACCAATCCCTCATTGACGCCCAGCTTCTGGAAAGCATCGGACTGCACCGCCGTGGCGGCCGCCTTGTTGAGCCGATCGATGATGTCCGGCGGCGTGCCGGCGGGTGCGAACAGCCCGTACCAGCTTTCGGCGGCGTAGCCCGGCACGCCGGCCTCGGCGACCGTCGGCAGTTGCGGGAAAGCCGGCGAGCGCTCGGCCGATGTCACCGCGATGGCGCGCAACTGGCCGCTTTCGACCAGCGAGGCTGCGCTCGCCACCGTCGTGAACATGACGTCGATCTGGCCACCGATCAGGTCGGTAATCCCGGGCGCCGCCCCTTTGTAAGGCACCGCCGTCAGATTGACCTTGGCCATGGTCTTGAACAACTCGCCGGCCAGATGCGCTGACGTGCCGGCGCCAAAGGTGCCGAACGTCATCTTGCCGGGATTGGCCCTGGCGGCAGCGATCAGATCCGCGATCGATCGCACGGACGATTTTGGATTGACGACGACGATGTTGAACGAGCGCGCCACCAGCGCGACGGCTGCAAAATCCTTGTGCGGATCGTAAGGCAATTTCGAATTGAGGTTGGGATTGACCGCATTGGCGAACGTTCCCATCAGGAGCGTGTAGCCATCCGGCTTGCTCACCGCCACCGCCTGCGTGCCGACGATCGTCCCTGCCCCCGGCTTGTTCTCGATGACGACGGACTTGCCAAGGTCTTGCTCCATGTCGTGGGCGAGCGTGCGCGCAACCACATCGGTGCCGCCGCCGGGCGCAAACGGCACCACGATCCTGATCACGCGTTCCGGATAGGCCGCCAGCGCCGGGCCGGTCAGCGATGCGGCAAGCAGAGAGGTCGCTATGGCAAGCAGCAGAATGGCAAGCGGCAGGAACCCTCGCCTGGCGAGGTGCGCATCGGTCACGGGCAATTGCCTCCGTCAGAGATTTTCTTGCAGTCTAGCAGGTCTGGGCGCCCCACGTGCCATGCGTGGGATGGCGTCCCGTCATGACGGCAGGTGCTACGCAGTAATATGGACGGCGCAAGCCCCATTGAAATAGTCTGCCCGGCAACGAAAACGCCGAAAAAACTCCGGGAGGAATCCATGAAACGTTGGCTGTTCGTCTTGCCGCTCCTGATCGGGTCACAGGCTTTTGCCCAGCAGGCGGTGCCGACGATCAACTTCGAATCCGTCCCCAATCCGCTGAAGCTGCCGACCAATATGTATTTCGGCGAAGTGTCGGGCGTTTCTGTTAACTCGAAGGGACACGTTTTCGCGCTATCGCGCGGCAACACCTCTGGCCCGGCTTATGCGGCCGCGGCCACGCAGCTTCTGGAATTCGACAAGGACGGAAAATTCATCCGCGAGATCGGCAAGAACCTCTACGCCTGGTCCTTTGCCCACACGGTCAAGGTCGATCCCCAGGACAATATCTGGGTGACCGACAAGGGATCGGACATGGTGATCAAGTTCGACCGCGATGGCCGCGTGCAGATGGTGTTCGGCCGCAAGCAGGAAGCCTCCGATGAAGGCACCGAACCGCTGAAGCATCCGAAGCCGCCGCTGCCGCCGGATGACGGCCGCTTCCGTCAGGTGACGGATGTGGCTTGGGACAAGGCAGGAGACACCTTCATCAGCGACGGCTATATCAATTCGCGCGTCGCGAAGGTCGACAAGGACGGCAACTGGCTGATGTCATGGGGCGAGCCGGGCAACGGGCCGGGCCAGCTCAATACGCCGCATTCGATCGCAACCGACGCCAACGACAACGTCTACGTTGCCGACCGCGGCAATCATCGCATTCAGGTGTTCGACAAGGACGGCAAGTTCCAGCGGCAGATCGTGATCGACGTGCCGGTGCCGGCGGACGCCAAGCCCGCGATCGGCAAGATTCCGGACGAGGCTGTCATGGCCAAGGGCACTTTCGCGCCGGGTTCGCCGTGGTCGATCTGCATCACGCCGCCGCCGCACCAGGTGCTCTATTCTTCCGATGCCTGGCCCGGCCGTGTCTACAAGCTCAGCCTCGATGGCAAGGTGCTCGGCGTACTCGGTCAGTCCGGCAAACAGCTCAAGCAGTTCGGCTGGATTCACGCGATGGCCTGCCCATCGGAAAACGTGCTCTACGTCGCCGAACTCCTGAACTGGCGCGTGCAGAAGCTGATCCTCAAGCCGTGATTGAACGTTACCACCGCCATTCCGGGACGCGCGAGAGCGCGAGCCCGGAATCCATGTCTCCCGGTTTTCCTGCGGCATCTTCCGGGTCTGCGCCTTCTGCGCAAACAGTCTTGCTGTTTGTCGCAACGGCCCATCCCGGAATGACGAAAGATGCAGATGGATAGCTAGGAAGCCGTGGCGCGCGCGAATTCGATATAGATCTCGCGCAGGCGCTGCGCCATCGGACCCGGCTTGCCGTCCGCCACGGCCTTGCCGTCGATCTTCACGACCGGCTGCACGAAGGACGATGCACTGGTGATGAAGGCCTCCTTGGCCTTCAGCGCTTCCTCGATGGTGAAGGCGCGCTCCTCGACGCGGAGCTGCCGTTCTTCGGCAAGCTTGACCACGGCCTTGCGGGTACAGCCCGGCAGGATCGCGGACGAGTTCTCGCGCGTTAACAGCACGTCGTCCTTCGTCAGGATGAAGGCCGAAGACGATCCGCCCTCGGTCACCTTGCCGTCCTCGATCATCCAGGCTTCGCCGGCGCCGACTTCGGCCGCCGCCTGCTTGGCGAGAACTTGCGCGAGCAGCGCCACGCTCTTGATGTCGCGCCGCGCCCAGCGAATGTCGGGCACCGTGATGACGCCGATACCAGTCTTGGCGGCCGCGGAATTGACGATGTCCTTGACCGAGGTGAACATCATCAGCGTCGGCTTGACGCCTTTGGGAAAGGCGAAGTCGCGCCCGACATCGGCGCCGCGGGTAACCTGGATGTAGACCAGGCCATCCTTGAGCTCATTGCGCGCGATCAGTTCGTGCTGGATTTCCTTGATGCGCGCGATCGTTTCCGGCAGCGGCAGCTTGATCTCGCCGACCGAGCGCTCCAGACGGGAGAGGTGCGAGTCATTGTCGATCAGCTTGCCGTCGAGCACTGCCGAGACCTCGTAGATGCCATCGGCAAACAGAAAGCCGCGGTCCAAAACCGAGACCTTGGCCTCGCTGAGCGGCAGGAAGTCGCCATTGACGTAAGCGATCGGGGTCAAACCAGTTCTCCTGAGACGCGGGAAATCAGCGGAAAGACATATACGCAAAATGCTGCCGCGGATAAACCCATCATGAGAGCATATCGCTATAACCGGGCGTTATTCCCGCGATCGCGAGCGACTGGATAATCCGAGCTTTTTCCGACGCTTCGCCGGCGACGTATTAGTGCGACAAGATTTTCGACAAGAACTTCTGCGCGCGCTCGCTACGCGGCTTGTTGAAGAAATCGTCTTTCTTTGCATCTTCGACGATCTCGCCCTGGTCCATGAAAATGACGCGATTCGCAACCTTGCGGGCAAAACCCATCTCGTGGGTCACGACCATCATGGTCATGCCGTCCCGCGCCAGATCGACCATCACGTCGAGCACTTCCGAAATCATTTCGGGATCGAGCGCCGAAGTCGGCTCGTCGAACAGCATCGCGATCGGGTCCATCGCCAGCGCCCGAGCGATTGCGACGCGCTGCTGCTGACCGCCCGACAACTGCGCCGGATATTTCTGCGCATGGTCCTTCAGACCGACGCGCTCGAGCAGTTTCATTCCCTTGGCGACCGCTTCCGCATGTGGGCGGCCCAACACTTTTTCCTGCGCCAGGCAGAGATTGTCGACGATGCGCAGATGGGGAAACAGCTCGAAGTGCTGGAACACCATGCCGACGCGGGAACGCAGTTTCGGCAAATCGGTCTTGGGATCACCGACCGAGACGCCATCGACCGTGATCGTGCCGCCTTGGAACGGCTCGAGCGCGTTGACGCACTTTATCAAGGTCGATTTGCCCGATCCTGACGGGCCGCAGACCACCACCACCTCGCCCTTGGCGACGCTGGTGGTGCAATCCTTCAAGGCCTGGAACGCCGTGCCATACCACTTGTCGACGTGACTGATCTCGATCATCGATGATCCCAATTTTGGCGAATGCGCTAACGAACGATGGCAACGCGGGCCTGCAAGCGGCGAACGCCGAAGGACGCGATGCTGGAAATGACGAAGTAGACGACTGCGGCGAACAGATACATCTCGACCAGCCGGCCGTCGCGCTGGGCGACCTTGCTGGCGGCGCCGAGAAAATCGGTAATCGACAGCACGTAGACCAGCGAGGTGTCCTGAAACAGCACGATGGTCTGGGTCAGCAGCACCGGCAGCATGTTGCGAAACGCCTGCGGCAGGACGACGTAGCGCATGGTCTGTCCGTAAGTCAGGCCGAGCGCGGAGGCTGCGGCGGGCTGGCCCCTGGATATCGACTGAATGCCGGCGCGCATGATCTCGGCGAAGTAGGCCGCTTCGAAGATCGTGAAAGTGAGCAGCGAGGAGGCAAAGGCGCCGACCCGAACCGGCCGCGGCGCCCCCGTCAGCCACTGCCCGATATAAGGGACGAGAAAGTAGAACCAGAAAATCACGAGCACCAGCGGCAGCGAGCGCATCAGGTCGACGTAAAGCTGGGCGAAGCGCGACAATACCCGTACTCCGGAAAGCCGCATCATCGCGATCAAGGTGCCGAGAACGATGCCGCCAGAGGTCGCGAGCGCCGTCAGGGTCAGCGTGAAAGTCATGCCGTCGAGGAACAGATAGCTCAGCGAGCGGCGAATAACGTCGAAATCGAAATTGCCCAGCATGCGCTATTTCTCGGTGATGTAGCCGGGGATCGCCACGCCGCGTTCGACGAAATGCATGGTGACGACGACGACGATATTGATGAGAAGATAAAGCACCGTCGCGGCGGTGAAGGCCTCGAACACCTGGAACGAGAACTCCTGCATCGCGCGCGCTTCGGCGGTCAATTCGATCAGACCGATGGTGAGCGCCACCGACGTGTTCTTGATGGTGGAGAGGAATTCGGAGGTCAGCGGCGGCAGGACGATGCGAAACGCGATCGGCAGCAGCACATAACGGTAGACTTGCGCCGTCCGCAAGCCGAGCGCAGTGGCCGCAAACTTTTGCCCGCGCGGCAGCGAATTGATGCCGGCGCGGGTCTGTTCGGCGACGCGCGCCGACATGAACAGGCCGGTGCCGATCGCGGCCGTATAGAACGGCGCGTTCGGTAGTTGCTTCAGCCACAGGCCCCAGGAGCTGGGCAGCAACTCCGGCAGCACGAAGAACCAGAGGAAGAGCTGCACCAGCAGCGGCATGTTGCGGAAGAACTCGACATAACAGAAGCCGAACAGATTGGCGGCCTTCGACGGCAGCGTCCGCATGACGCCGACAATAACCCCGGTCGCCAGTGCGATGACCCAGGCCGCAAGCGACGTCACGATCGTGACCTCGAGCCCGTGCAGCAGCATGTCAAGATAGGTGCCGGTGCCGTTCGGCGACGGCTCGAAGAAGACGTGCCAGTTCCAGTGATAGTTCAACCCCGCCCCCTCACATCGCCTTGTAGGAATCCGGATCTGGAGAATCGGTCGGCTTGCCGAACGCCTTCTTCAACTCCGCGCCCAGGGGAACGTTGAGGTTCAAGCCCTTGGGCGGAATCTTCTGCAAAAACCATTTGGCATAGAGCTTTTCGCCCTCCGCGCTCTGGTAGAGCGCCGCAGTAGCGTCGTCCGCCACCTTTTTGAACGCCGGATCGTCCTTGCGCAACATGATGCCATAGGGCTCGGGCTTGGAAAATGCGTCCGTCGAGATGACGTAAGCGTCCGGGTCCTTCGCACCAGCAGCAAAGCTCGCCAGCAGGATGTCATCCAGCACGGCGGCGACCGCGCGGTCGGTCTCGACCATCAGGAACGATTCGGCATGCTCCTTGGCGGGCACGATATTGATGCCGAGATTGCGCGCGGCATTGACCTCGGTGAGCTGTCTGATGTTGGTGGTGCCGGAGGTCGAGGCGACCGTCTTGCCCTTGAGGTCATCGATCGAATTCAGATGGCTCGACTTCTTGGAGATGAAGCGGGTCGCGGTAAGAAAGTGGGTGTTGGTGAACGCGACCTGCTTCAGCCGGTCGGGGTTGTTGGTGGTCGAGCCGCATTCGAGATCGATGGTGCCATTCGTCAGCAAGGGGATGCGGGTCGACGACGACACCGGCACCAGCTCGATTGCAAGCTTGTCGAGCCCGAGCTCATTCTTTACGGCCTCCACTATGGCGTAGCAGATGTCCATCGCATAGCCGATGGGCTTCTGGTTATCGTCGAGATAGGAAAAGGGAATCGAGGAATCGCGGAAACCCAGCGCGATCGAGCCGGTTTC
>NZ_DASSRP010000421.1:0-23055 GCF_035701725.1 Bradyrhizobium sp. | reverse complement strand
TTATCTATGATACGGAAATGGACAGAAACTTTCGGAGATCTTCCAGGTGCTGAATAAATCGGGCCCGCCGGGCCACGGCGAGGCGCAACTGCAATATCTGGACGGCGACTTTCGCGTGATCTCGCCGGGAACCTATGTTCGCTGTGCCGTCACCGACGTGCGGATACCGCTCGACGAACTGAAATACTGGAGCGTCGATTTGCAGGAAGCCTATGCGCAGCCTGTCGCAGTGCTGCAGCGGCATTTTCCCGGCGCATTGAAGCGCTGATCAACCATTCCTCAACCTGCTGTCGCGCGCGCGAAACAAGCGATCGGCCACAAACCGGCGCAGATCGGGCGCACTGTCGAACTCCAGCGTCACGGGAAAGGCTACGATGCCTTGCGCCCATGACGGCGGCGCGCCGGCAGCACCGATCCGTGCCAGGTCTTTTTCGGTCGTCACCGGTATCAGCGCATCGCGCCTGGCTTCGGTGAGCAGCGCTTCGATTTCGTCGTGCGTAAAGGGATGGTGATCGTCGAAAGCGCGCTGCGTCGCCACCTCGATGCCGTTGCCGCGTAAGGTGCGGAAGAAGCGGTCGGGGTCGCCAATGCCGGCAAAGGCCAGGACGCGCCGACCACGCAGCGACGCCAGCGCAGCTTCGTCGGGCTTGATCTGCGCGGCCAGAACCGGCTTGTTCTGTGCCGCGATGGTGGCGGCCACAGCGCGAGCCGCATCGCCCTCGCCGATGACGATCAGCGCATCGGTGCGATCGATCTGCGGCGGCAATGGCGCCCGCAGCGGCCCTGCAGGAAACACGCATGCATTGCCGAGCCCGCGATGCGCATCGATCACGATGACTGATGCGTCCTTGGCGATCGCCGGATTCTGAAAACCATCATCCATCAAGATCACGCTTGCGCCTTGCGACTTGGCGAGCGCCAGCCCGTCGAGACGCTCACGCGCGACTGCGACCGGCACCGTCCGCGCCAGCATCAACGGTTCGTCGCCGACTTCGGCGGCGGTATGGCGATCGGACTGGACCATGATCGGCCCGCGCAGCCGCCCGCCATAGCCGCGGCTGAGCACGACCGGCGTCTCGCCGAGATCGCGCAGCAGCTTCACCAGCGCGAGCACGGTCGGCGTCTTGCCTGCCCCGCCAACATGATAGTTGCCGACGCAGAACACGGGAACGCCGGCATCAAAGCCTTTGCGCTGCATTCGGCGTGCGGCAACCGCGCCATAGATGGCAGCGAGCGGCGACAACAGCAGCGAAATCCCCGATGATGGCCGGTACCAAAAGGCCGGCTCATGCATCCGCGGCCCCCATTTCGAGGCGCAATTGCAGGATATAGGGCTCAAGCGCCGCCAGTGTCCGATCGAGCGCGCCACCCAATTGCGACACGACACGCTCTGCGGCACCAAGCACGCGATTGCGTGCCGCGGGATCGGCAAGCAGTTGGCCGAGCTGCTTCATCAGCGCCTCACGCGTTTCCGCGAGCCTCGCGCCGCCGGCGCTGTCGAGCGCCTCATAGACGTCGGAAAAATTGAAGGTGTGGGGACCGTGAACCACCGAGGCGCCGAGATTGATGGCCTCGATCGGATTCTGCCCGCCATGTTCGACCAGCGACCCGCCCATGAAAACGACGGGAGAAAGCCGGTAGAACAACCCCATCTCGCCCATCGTGTCGGCGACGTAAATATCGGTCGTCGCGATCGGCAGTTCGTCGCGCGATCGCAGCCCGGCGTGCAGGCCCGCAGCTTCGATCAACTGGGCGATCGCCTGACCGCGGCCGGGATGGCGCGGCACGATTACGGTCAGAAGCGACGGAAACAGCCCGGCCAGCGCGCGATGTGCCTCGATCAGAATTTCGTCTTCCCCCGGATGCGTTGATGCCGCCACGATGATCGGACGGCCGCGGGTCACCGACATCAGCCGCTCCAGTTTTGTGAAGTCGGCCGAAGGCGGCGGCACGTCGAGCTTGAGGTTGCCGGTCACGACGACGTTGCGCGCGCCGAGCATGGAGAAACGCTCCGCATCGACGCGCGACTGCGCCAGGCAGACATCGAACTGGCTGAGCAAGGCCGAAATCGTGCTGCTGACGCGCTGCCAGCGCGGAAACGAACGGTGCGACATCCGCCCATTGATCAAGACCATCGGCAGGCGTCTTGCGGCGCTCGACAGGATGAGATTTGGCCATAGATCGGATTCGATGAACAGCGCCAGACTCGGCCGCCAGTGATCGAGAAAGCGCGCGACGTAACGCGGCGAGTCGTAAGGGACGTATTGATGAATGATATCGGACGGGAAACGCTTGGCGACGATCGCGGCCGAGGTGACGGTGCCGGACGTCAGCAGAATGCGGATATTGAGCTCGCGCAGCTTCTCGATCAGGGCGGCAGCCGCCAGCACCTCGCCGACGCTGGCGCCGTGAATCCAGACCAGCGGTCCGTGTGGCCGGGGGTCGGCACTGACGCCTCGCCGCTCGGCGACCCGAGCCGGGTCCTCCTTGCCCTGTTTCAACCGCCGCTTGATCAGCGCAGGCGCAAGCGGGACGGCCACCGAAGATAGCCGCCGATAGACGCGCAAGGTCATCGGCAACGCGTTAGCCATCGGGGACCCCGTCGGGACGGCCGACCTGCGCATAGGCGCGCACTGTGGCCTCGTTCAGCGTTGCCTCGAGCCGCGCACGCAGCTCTTCCATCTTCTCGGCATCGGCGTTGGGTGGAACCATGATGATTTCGCCTCCCACCAACGCCCCCCGGCTGAACGGCAGATTGATCGTGGTCCGGTCCCAGTTCTTCAAACGCCAGTAGCGGCTGGTCACCATCGCGAACGGCATGATCGGCCGCCCGGATTCGCGCGCCAGCATGATGATTCCGAGACCCGCTATTCGCGAACGCTTCGGTACATCGGCGGTCAGTGCGACGTTATAACCCTGTTCGAGGGCGCGTACCATCTCCTTGAATGCGCCGACCCCGCCCTTGCGGTGAAACGCCGAACCGTGGTCGCCGGAACCACGGATGGTGCCGATCCCGAGCCGTTCGGCGGCAATCGCGTTGTATTCGCCGTCGCGATGCCGCGAGATCAGGACTTTGACGCGCTGACTTTCCTTGGTTTTGACGAAAGCCGTCATGAAGTGCTGGCCATGCCAGAAGGCAAAGATGGCCGGCATTTGCGGTTCGACGATGTCATAGACGTCAGGCGGATCGAAGCTGAATCGGCTGGTGCGCCAGACCATGCGCAGGAATGCGGCCGCGAGCGAACCCACCGCGCGCTGAAACCAGCTGCTGCGAAGCAGATCGCGAAGCAGTTTCTTCAATGGCCGGACTTCGAATCTTGCTCAGGATCGAGCAGCCGATGGAGATGGACGATGAAATATCTGATGTGGGCATTGTCCACCGTCTGCTGCGCCTTGCTCCTCCAGGCCGTATAGGCGGTCGCGTAGTTGGGAAACAGGCCGACGATTTCCACCTGCGAAAGATCCTTGAACGTATTGTGCTCAAGGTCGTTCAGCTCACCACCAAGGACGAGATGCAGCAACTGCTGAGGGGCGTTATCTGGCATGGTCTTTCTTCCTAAAGCTGTGCCGGCTGTGAGCGAATTGGATTTGGCACGAGAAACATCTGGACACGTTCATGGCAAAACGCGGCCTCGAAATTGCTCAACGATGCTTGCATGACGATCGCGCCCCGCAGCCACGAGCATTCCGTGAGTCACTTCACGGCGATTATACCGGATTGCGTCCCCCGACAGCGTGGTCATGCTACCATCCGCTTCCTGCACGATCAAATTGGCCGCCGCAAGGTCCCAATCGCGGCTTTGACCGCCAGCAAAAGCGGCATCGAGCTTGCCGTCGGCCACGCGGCACAAACGAAGCGCCAGCGAGCCGATGCGCGGATGCAGCGAGATTTCGTTGCCGCTGCGATTGAGCCGCTCGACCAGCGGCTTCGGCCCGGCGATGCGGGGAAAATCCAGCGCCGTACCGGCGGTCGCCCTGATCGCGCCCCCATTGAGCCGCGCGCCGCGCCCGCGCTCTGCGACAAAGAATTCGTCGGTTGCCGGCGCAAATACCGCAGCCAGCACCGGCTGCGCATTCTCGACCAGCGCGACGCTGACGCACCAGTCTTCACGGCCGGCAAGATAAGCGCGCGTGCCATCGATCGGATCGACGATCCACACGAGGTTCTTGTCGAGACGCTGGTCGTCGTCTGCGCTTTCCTCGGACAGCCAGCCGTAGTTCGGCGTGGCGGCTCGCAGTCTGCCGGCAATCAGCTCGTTGACCGCGATATCGGCTTCCGATACCGGCGAGGACGCCCCTTTGGTCCAGTTCCTCAGTTCGGTCCGAAACAGCGACAGCGCGAGCGCGCCCGCTTCCCGCACCGTGTCGGCCAGAAGGGCAGCCTCGCGCGCAAATTTTTCCGGATAGACATCGTGTTCGGCATCACCGTCCGCCAAGCGTCAGTCCCTCGACCCGCAGCGTCGGCGCGTTGACGCCGTAACGAAATGATAGATCGTTGGCCGGCACCAGCGATTTGAAGATACCGAGAAGATGGCCGGCGATCGTCACCTCGCTCACGGGATAGGTGATCTTGCCGTTTTCGATCCAGAAGCCCGAGGCGCCGCGGCTGTAATCGCCGGTCACGCCGTTGACACCCGAGCCGATCAGGTCGGTGACGTAGAAGCCCTGCCGGATATCGGAGATCAGTTCCTCCGGCGTCACCGCGCCGGCCTCCATGTGCAGGTTATAGGATCCCGGCGACGGCGAAGACGACACGCCGCGATGCGCGTGGCCGGTGGTCGTGAGCTTGAGCTCGCGAGCCGTTGCGCAATCCAGAAGCCAGGTGGTCAGAACTCCATCGTCGATGAGGGCGAGTTTCCTGACGCTGACGCCCTCGGCATCGAAAGGCTGCGAACGCAGGCCCCGCCGTCGCAACGGATCGTCGACGATGCGGATGTTGCTGGCAAAGAGCTGTTCGCCGAGGCGATCCTTCAAGAAGCTGGTCTTGCGCGCGATCGATGCCCCGTTGATGGCGCCGACCAGATGACCGACCAATGAGGCGGAGACGCGCGGGTCGTACACCACCGGCACTTTGCAGGTCTCGACCTTGCGCGGATTGGCACGGGCAACCGTGCGCTCGCCGGCGCTACGTCCGACGCTTTCAGGCGTGGCGAGGTCCTCGGCATGCGGCGCCGAGGTGAAATCGTAGTCGCGCTCCATCGAGGTGCCCTCGCCGGAGATAGCCGTCACCGAGATGCCCTGGCTCGAACGCAAATAGGCGCCATGAAAGCCGGTGCTGGTCACCAGCACCATGCCGCCGATTCCGGTCGAGGCCGAAGCTCCGCCCGATTTGGTGACGCCCTTGACCGCGAGCGCGGCCGCCTCGGCCTCGCAGGCGCGGCGCTCCAGCTCAGTAGTGGTCGGAACCTTGGGATCAAGTAGATCAAGATCCGGAAAGTCGCGTGCCAGCAGCGAAGGATCGGCAAGACCGACAAATTCGTCATCGGGCGCCACGCGGGCCATCGCGACCGCGCGTTCGGCGAGCCGCTCGACGCCGTCGCCGCCGACATCGTTGGTCGAAACCACGGCCTGGCGCTTGCCGACGAGTACGCGCAGACCGACATCGTCGCCTTCCGAACGTTCGGATTCTTCGACACGGCCGTCACGTACTTCGACCCCTTGCGAAATGCCGCGCACGGCCACCGCATCGGCGGCATCGGCGCCGGCGCGTCTGGCGGCCTCAACCAGCCGCTGCGCCAGCGTCGTCAACGCGGATTGATCGAACAGCTTGGCGGTCGCGGTTTCGGCTGAAAGCGAAGATGCATTCGATGGTGAAGAGATCACGAATAGATTCCCGCAGATTTACGGAGAGGCTGAGCGCCTTCGAAAAAACATCGAAAGCAAAGCACGGAACGGATGAAATGTGCCTGATTCACTTGGATTTCAAGCATTTTCGTTCCGCCAGAGAATAAGAATTTCAGCAATCCCGCAAGGTCCCGTCAATCATGCGGGCCAAGGTGTTGTCAATCATGCCGAGCGAAGCAAGCACGGTGACGGCGGATTAACCAGCCTTTTTAAGCCAATGCGGACGTCGCTCTGGCATGCTCTCACGCATCGACCGGGAAGATAATTCCGGCGGGGAGACAAGCCGTGAGGCGTCAAACATCAACAAGCGGGTTCAATCCCGCCGGGTCGAGCCGCGCCATGCGGCTCGACCCTCTTTCTCTACCTGTCAGCTTCGATGTGCATGATGTTCGCGCCGACAACGGCGTGCGTCATGTCGAACTTCACCGCGAGCGCGTCGTGCTCCGGCGGGCCGTCCAGGGCATGCGGATGGCCATCAACCTTCGGGTCAGCGATTTCCGCGGCATTGCGCTGCGCGGCAGCGACGACGGCCTGATGCTGGTGCTGTTGCATCGCGATCCATCCCTGAACATTCCGCTTTGCGTGAGTTCCGACCACGACGAGATCGCGACGGCCTGGCAGAACTGGAGTGATATCTTCGCCTTGCCGCAACTTGCGGAGGAAACGTGCGAGCCGGCGCCACGACGGCGGCGGCGCAACGCGGTCTGGGCGCGGCGTCCGAAATTTCTGGTGCGCCGGCGCGCCGGCGGTCCGCTGGACGGCGCCAATGTCCATCGCGGCGAGCGCGAGATCATCGCAAGAAACTGAAGCTCTAGGCCGCCCGCATCGGTGGAGTGGATTGTTCGCAAAGGCGCCAACCGAACCGAGATGCGAATGTCAGAATCGGACCACTAGCGCGTCGACCAACAGCCCGGCAAACAACATCAGCCCGGCCTCGCGATTGGATCTGAATAGCCGCAGACAGAGCGCGGGATCCCCGATCTTCAGCCGCGCAATCTGCCAGGCAAGATTGGCGGCGAAAGCGGCCAGCCCGACCCAGGCCCAGACGCCCGAACCGGCGAGCGTGAGCGCGGTGCCGATCAGGAGCAGCGCCAAACCGTAGAAGAAAACGAGCGCGCGATGCGTCTGCTCGCCGAACAGTCGCGCGGTGGACTTGACGCCGATCAGCGCGTCATCCTCGGCATCCTGATGCGCATAGATCGTGTCATAGCCGATCACCCAGGCGATCGAACCGGCATAGAGGAACAACCCGACCAGGCCGATCTGTCCAAGCACGACGGCAAATCCCATCAGCGCGCCCCACGAAAAGGCGAGCCCGAGCACCACCTGCGGCCACCAGGTGATCCGCTTCATGAATGGATAGACGGCGACGATCAAGAGCGACGAAATCCCGGTGATGATCGCAAAGCGATTGAACTGGAGCAGCACCGCCAGGCCAATCAGCGCCTGCGCGACGAGAAATGCCAACGCCTGCGGCACGCCGACCTGCCCCGCCGGGATCGGGCGCGATCGCGTGCGCTCGACTTTGGCGTCGAGATCGCGATCGGTGATGTCGTTCCAGGTGCAGCCGGCGCCGCGCATTGCAAATGCGCCGACAAAGAACAAGGCGAGGATCATCGGCAGCCGGCCGACATCGCGCGCGAGCGCGCAAGCAAGCGCCGCCGACCACCAGCACGGCAGCAGCAGCAGCCATGAACCGATCGGACGATCAAGGCGGGCCAACCGAAGATAGGGTCTCGACCAAACGGGAGCGCGGGTATCGACCCAGTTGCCGATGGCATCCGCCACGCGCGAGGCTAGATCGGTCATGGGAACCCAGCCTTTGCTGTCGATGCCGGACTGAGGCCGGACATCGGCATCATCGCGCCAGCGCGTTTCCGCTCAATGTATCGAAAGTGGTGCCGCCACTCTTCTTGGCCGTGGTGGCTTCAGGCAACTGCGCCGCGGAGCCGAGCACTTCGCTCAGGCTCGGACCGACCGGACCCTGCGGCGCATTCTTCATCTGCGCGGCTGCGCCACAGATTCTGGACTTCATGCCCTCGGAGGCATCATGGCCTTTCTTGAGCTGATCATGGATCTGCGGGGGAATTCCGCATTTTGCCGAGTTTACCTCGACATATTTGATCATCTTGACTTCGGCCTGGATGAAGCTGGTGATCAGCTTGCAGGCTTCGTCAGCGCTGACCTTTTTTTCACCCGCGACTTTCAGCAGGTGACCGCGCTTTTCCGCCTCTTGCCGCAGCGGCAAGAAATTTTTCATGCAATCATCCGCCCCGCCTTGGGTCGGAGGCGCGGCGAAAGGCGAACTGGCGGCTCCCGGAAAGGAAGCCTGGGCCGGCGCATTGCCAAAGGCGCCCGGTGGCGGCGGCGCGTTGCCGAAAGCACCAGAGGGTGGCGGCGCAGCTCCATTGACAGGCGGGAAAGCCGGATCGTTCACCGTGCCGACCTTGCCGGGCAATGGCGCCGGAAACGCGCCTTGCGCCAATGCCTGTCCGGCGTGAAATGCCACAACGGCCATCAACAATGGCGCGATTAATCGGCGGATCATCAAAGCTGTTCCTTCAGGCCTGCAAGCTTTTCCCGACAGGAGAGCGACTCCGGGACGGTATTTTACGATTGCTGCCAACGGTTAACAACCCGTGGAATTGGGCAAGAGCGCGGCGCGAGGTCGCTGCCGCGAGGCAATAATCGCGCAATTTCTTAATCCTTTGGGATAAAAAGCCCGCGGACCAGACGTGAGCGCGGCCAGACCCATAATGCCTTCGCATGACTTTCGCAAACCCCGACTATTCGTGGATGCCGCACTGGAAAGCGGCGCCACGGTCGCGCTCGAGCCCGACCAGAGCAATTATCTCGGCAATGTGCTGCGGCTTGCCGCCGGCGACGGCATTCTCGTTTTCAACGGACGTGACGGCGAATGGCATGCCTCCTTGCGCGGACGCAAGCGGCCCGACAGCCTTGAAGTTGCAACTCAGACCCGCAGTCAGGACCGCTTGCCGGATCTCGTTTATGTGTTCGCCCCGCTCAAGCATGCCCGGCTTGATTACATGGTGCAGAAGGCTGTGGAGATGGGGGCCTGCAGGCTGCAGCCGGTGCTGACGCGCTTCACGCAAGTGGCACGCGTGAACAGCGAACGCATGCGCGCCAATGTCATCGAAGCCGCCGAGCAATGCGGTATCCTCGGCATCGCCGAGGTCGCAGCTCCGGTTTCTATTGAGCGCTTTCTCGGCGATCGCAATGCCGAACGCCTTCTGGTTTTCTGCGATGAAGCAACCGAGGTGACAAATCCGTTGCAACTGCTCAAGGGCACAAGAGCCGCCGCGGGAATCGATGTGCTGATCGGACCCGAAGGCGGCTTTGCCGAGGAGGAGCGCGCGGTTCTGCTGCGACAACCCCATATCCTGCGGCTGTCGCTCGGCCCCCGGATCCTGCGGGCCGATACGGCGGGCGTTGCGGCGCTGGCGCTGATCCAGGCCGCGCTCGGCGACTGGAGCGGGGAAGCGGCGGCCAGGTGAGGCCAGCCAACCGTTAAGTGATTTGGCCAATCCCGGTCGAAACCCCCGCCCCGTCATGCTAAAGGGCGGCGGCTAGCCCCTTCGAATGCGACCAATCCGGCGGGCCAGGCATCCGGCACTCAATAAAATAACGTTGTGTCAAAGACTTAGACGTATATCGATGTAGCGAGCCCATTTTCGAGGATTTGGACTGCCAGATGACCGTCACCGCGCCCCTTCGTGCGACCGGGTCCGCCGTATGGGCGGACACGCTGCTGATGTCGTTCGCCAAGGCCGGCTACGCGCTGGCCGAGCCTCCGATCCTGCAGCCGGCCGAACCTTTTCTCGATCTGTCCGGCGAGGACATCCGAAAGAGCCTGTACCTCACGACGGATGCGACCGGGGAGGAGCTTTGTCTTCGTCCCGACCTGACCATTCCGGTCGCGCGGCAATATCTGGCCTCCGCACAGGCGGGACAGGCCGCCGGTTTCAGCTATCTCGGTCCCGTGTTCCGTTACCGCGACGGGGCGCGAAGCGAATTCCTGCAAGCCGGCATCGAATCGTTCGGACGGCTCGACCGCCCGGCGGCGGATGCGGAAATGCTGGCGCTCGCGCTCGAAGCCACCCAGGCCTTTGGCGTCAAGGATGTCGAAATCCGCACCGGCGACGTTGCGCTCTTCACATCGCTGCTCGATGCGCTCGATCTTTATCCGGTCTGGCGGCGCCGGCTGATCAAGGACTTCAACCGCAAGGTCAGCCTCGAGCAGGATATCGAACGGTTGACGGTTTCGAACGCCACGACCCGCAACGAATATGAGGGCGTGCTAGCGGCGCTCGCCGGTTCCGATCGCAAGGCCGCGCTCGCGCTCGTCACCGACATGATGTCGATCGCGGGCGCGACCAACGTCGGTGGCCGCACCGTTGCGGAGATCGCCGACCGCTTCCTCGAACAGTCGACCTTGAAGGCCGGTGCGCTGCCGCGCGATGCGCTCACCATCATCAAGCGTTTTCTTGCCATCACCGGCGACCCTCGCGACGCGACCAAGCAATTGCGCGCCCTTGCAGCTGACGCCAAGCTCGATATCGGCGCGGCGATCGACGCCTTTGACAGCCGGGTCGGTCTGACGGCGGCGCGCGGCATCGATATCGCCGAGATACGCTTCGCAACCTCGTTCGGCCGCGGGCTGGATTATTACACCGGATTCGAGTTCGAGCTGCACGCCAAGAACAACGGCGCCGAACCGCTGGTCGCCGGCGGCCGCTACGACGGGCTGTTGACGCAGCTCGGCTCGGCAACGCCCATCCCCGCGGTCGGCTTCTCGGTATGGGTTGAGGCGCTCGCCCGGATCGGCCAGCCCGCCAAATCCGAGCTCCCCAAGTCCGGGAGGCGGTCGTGACCAACCCCTTCGTTCTCGCTGTACCTTCAAAGGGACGCCTGCAGGAGCAAGCGGAGGCGTTCTTCACGCATGCCGGGCTCGCGCTCGCCAAGCCGCGCGGCGCCCGCGAATATCGCGGCACCATCATGGGTCTCGACAATATCGAGATTGCCTATCTGTCGGCGAGCGAAATCGCCTCGCAATTGGCGCGCGGCAGTGTGCATATGGGCGTCACCGGCGAAGACCTCGTGCGCGAAAGCATCCTCGATGCCGACAGGCGCGTGCTTCTGATCGACAGCCTCGGTTTTGGCAACGCCAATGTCGTGGTCGCGGTGCCGCAGGCCTGGATCGACGTGCGCACGATGGCCGATCTCGACGACGTCACCTCGGGCTTTCGCGAACAGCACAACCGCCGCATGCGCGTGGCGACCAAGTACATCAACCTCACCCGCAGCTTCTTCGCCGCGCACGGCATCGTCGACTACCGCATCGTCGAGAGCCTGGGCGCCACCGAAGGCGCACCCGCCGTCGGCACCGCCGAAATGATCGTCGATATCACTACAACCGGCGCGACGCTTGCCGCCAACGGACTGAAGGTGCTCGACGACGGCGTCATCCTGCGCAGCCACGCCAATCTCGTCGCCTCGCGCGAGGCCGACTGGTCGGGCGAGGCGCGGGAAACCGCGCGGGTGATCCTCGACCACATCGCCGCGCGGGCGCGCGCCAACAAATTCCGTGAGGTCCGCACCCGCTTCAGCGGATGCAACGACGCTTTGCTGGCGCAGGCTCAGCAGCGCTTCGGCGTGGAATCGCCGTTCGGCGGACCGACGTCCTCCGGCATGGTGACGCTGCACTGCCCGCCCGCCCAGCTCTATGCCCTCGGCAGCTTCCTGCGCGATCACGGCGCGGAAACGGTGTCGGTGGCCTCGCTCGACTACGTGCTCGGTAGGGAAAATCCGCTGTTTGGCCGCCTTGAGGCGTTCCTTAAGTCGTAGGCAAAATACGGTTCCGCCCGTAGCGACATTTCATGACCGATGCCATATGTTGTTGGGCGGGGACATATTTTCGGGCCAGACTGATAGCGGACGATGCCGAGACTGGAACGTAATCGATGATGCTGGGTACCGACGTATCGAGCCTGTCGACGACCGCGGCCACTGCCGCGGCGCAGGGCCTGTCGATCGTTGTGCCGCTCTACAATGAAGCGGCCGGCCTCGCCTCGCTGCACCGACGGATTTGCGACCTCGCGAACCGGCTGAAGGCGCGCTATCGGCTGGCCAGCGAAGTCGTCTATGTCGACGATGGCAGTTCGGACGGCACGCTTGCGATCGCGCTCGGCCTCAAGGCTGACGGTATCGACGTTCAGGTCGTGTCACTGTCGCGCAATTTCGGCAAGGAAGCCGCGCTGATGGCCGGCCTCGACCATGCGAGACGCGGCGCGGTCTTGTTCATGGATGGCGACGGCCAGCATCCGCCGGACCTGGTCGAGAAACTGGTCAGCCACTGGATCGAGGATGGCTACGACGTCGTCTATACGGCCAAGGCCCATCGCGACAACGAGCCGCTGCTGCGACGATGGTCGGTGCGCGGCTTCTATGCGCTGATCAACTGGGGCGCCCGGCAGAAGATTCCCGAAGACGCCGGCGACTTTCGTCTGTTGTCGCCCCGCGCCGCCGCCGCGCTGCGCCAATTGCCGGAGCGCAACCGCTTCTTCAAGGGCCTTGCAAGCTGGATCGGCTTCCGCCAGATCCGCGTCGACTATGAGCCGGCGGCGCGCGAGCACGGCATGACCACGTTCAGCGCCGGTCGCCTGGTCGGACTTTCGATCGAGGGCCTCACTTCATTCTCGGTCGCCCCGCTTCGCTTTGCGAGTTTGCTCGGCGTATTGCTGGCGTCGGCCGCATTCCTGTTCGGTCTTTCGATTCTCTGGGAAACGCTGATCGATGGCAAGTCCGTCCCCGGCTATCCCTCGCTGGTCGTCGGGTTGATGACGATCGGCGGCGTGCAACTCATCATGATCGGGATCGTCGGCGAATATATCGGCAAGATCCTTTCCGAGTTGAAAGCACGTCCGATCTATTTCGTCGCCGAACATTCCGACAAGCGCGCCGATCAACGCGCCGACGATGCAAGCGAAAGGACTGCAGCCGAATGAGCCGGCGCATCTGGTTGTGCGCCGACGATTACGGCATCAGCCCCGGCGTCAACCGCGCCATCCGCGATCTGATCGAGAACGGCCGCCTCAACGCCACCTCGGTGATGGTGGTAGGGCCCGCGATCGGCCGTGACGAAGTGAATGCGCTGAAGGCGGCGGCAAAAGCCAGCCCGCGCTGTGCGATCGGCCTGCACGTGACGCTCACCGCGCCGTTTCGGCCGCTGACGATGCACTTCCGCCCTCTTGAAGGTGGCTTGTTCTTGTCCCACACGGCCGCTCTGCGCCGTGGCCTGATCGGACGGCTCGATCAGGAACTGATCCATATCGAAGTGATGGAACAACTGACGGCTTTCGCCGACTTGTTCGGCCGCGCGCCGGATTTCGTCGACGGCCATCAGCACGCGCAACTTTTTCCCGGCGTGCGCACGGCGTTCGTCGAGGCGGTGAAGCAGGCCGCACCCGATGCATGGGTCCGTCAATGCGGCCGCGACCGCCCGTTGACGGAACGGCTGGATTCCCCGAAGGCGCTGGTGCTCGACCTCCTGAGCACACGGTTTCGCAGCCACGCCGCGCGCGCCGAACTTGCGTTCAATCCAGCCTTTGCCGGCGCCTATGATTTTTCGAAACAATCCGATTTCGGCGCCTTGATGCGGCAGTTTCTGAAAGGAATGGCGGAAGACGGTGTCGTGATGTGCCATCCCGGCTTTGTCGACGATGTATTGGTTGGACTCGATCCGCTGACGGTCCAGCGTGAACGTGAATACGAGTTCCTGAAGGGAGAAGAATTCTTGCCCCTTCTGGCCGCCAACGAAGTCACGCTCGGCTGAAACGCTTGACGCCAACCGCGCCAGCGGCCCGCCGCCAGTTTCGGATTATTGGCTTAAATCAAGGTCTTGCCGCGGCAACTGGCTGCGAACCGCGGGCCTACGCAAATTTAATATCGGCCCGTCCTACCTGCGACAAGAACGCCCCCCTACATCCATGCCACGCTTTTCTGCAAAGCGAGGGAGAGGTCTGATGACACCGCAAGAACGCCAACTGGTCGATGAGCTCTTCAACCGGCTGTCCAAGATGGAGAGCGCACCGCGCGATGCCGATGCGACCGCCGCGATCACGCAAGGCTTGCGGATCGCGCCCAACGCGATCTATCCGCTGGTACAGACGGTGCTCGTCCAGGACGAGGCGCTGCGTCGCGCCAACGACCGCATCCAGCAGTTGGAGGACCAGCTCGACAAGGCGCCCCAGCAGAATCAAGGTGGCGGCGGCTTCCTCGATTCGATGCGCGGCGCCATCTTCGGGCAAAACCAGAGCAGCAGCGGCTCGGTGCCGAATGTGCGACCGCCGGATCTCGGTGGCCGTCGTCCGGTCTGGAACAGCGGTCAGGTATTGCAGCAGTCCGGCCAGCAGTATGACGACCGCGGCTACGGCCAATCTCAGGGCGGCTACGGCCAGTCCGGTTATGGTCAGTCCTATGGCGGCCCGCAGTCGCCGATGGGTGGCGGCATGATGGGTGGCATGGGCGGCGGCGGTTCATTTCTCGGAACCGCGGCGGCAGCTGCCGCCGGCACCATCGGCGGATCGCTTCTGCTCAACAGCATCCGTGGCATGATGGGCGGCGGCCACCACGCCTTCGGCGACGCGTCCCTCGCCGACCGCGCGACCGGCGCAAGTCCGTGGACCGACAACTCCAACAGCAGTCTCGCGCGCGATGCCGGGCTCAACGATATCGGCTCGACGAAGGACCTCGCCGCGCAGGACTACGCCCAGGATCTCGCCCAGGATCAGGAGGACGATTTGCGCGCAGCCGACGAGCGCGACGATCTGGAAGCGGATGCAAACGACGATTTCGGCGGCAACGACGACAGCGACTTCGCCTGACGCGTCGACGTAAACCAAAAAGGCCGCTCGGTTAGGAGCGGCCTTTTCATTTTCGTTGAAGTTTATCGTTCAGATCACGACCACTTTGGTGCCGACATTGACGCGGCCATAAAGGTCGATCACGTCCTCATTGCGCATCCGGATACAGCCCGACGACACGTTGGTGCCGATCGTCCAGGGCTCGTTCGAGCCGTGTATGCGATAGAGCGTCGAACCGAGATACATCGCACGTGCGCCGAGCGGATTTTGCGGCCCACCCTCCATGTGCCGCGGCAGGTCCGGTCGCCGTGCCAGCATCTCCGAGGGCGGCGTCCAATCCGGCCACTCCTTCTTGGCTGAAATCGTCTTGACGCCCGACCAGGTGAAACCCGGGCGGCCGACACCGATGCCGTAGCGCAACGCCTTGCCGTTGCCCTGAACCAGATAAAGGAACTTGTTCGGCGTATCGACGACGATCGTGCCGGCGCCTTCTCTGCCGTCATACTCGACCATCTGCTTCTCATATTTCGGGTCGAAGGCTGGGCGTGCCGGCTCGCCCATCATCGGTTGCTGCATGCTCTGCTGGGGCTGGTAGCCCGATTGATACGGCTGCTGCTGATAGATCTGCTGCTGCGGATAGAGCGGCCTTTGTCTATCAGCCTGGTCGTATGGTTGGTGGCCCTGCCCCTGCCCGTCGCCGAACAGGAACTCGATGAAGCCGCCGCCCATGCTGGGCCGATCGGCCGAGGCGATCCGCACCGGCGCGGGCGCGGGCGTTGCGGAGTGATCGGGGTGAAGCACGACCGGCGCGGCAACGAAGTCGGATTCGTTGGCGGCAGCCTGCGATAATCCAAAGCCAAACCAGCAGGTGCTGGCGAGCAGCGCGAAATAGATCTTCTTCATCGACGTACTCATACTTTTCGTCGTTGAGCGCGCCGGAGCGGCGCCTCTGCACGTGGTTAGCTAAAAGCAAAAACCGCATCGGTTTGGTAAACGGAATCGCCGTTTCGATTCACCACGTCGTCAGAGGGACGCGGTTTTGTCCGGTAGCGTTTATTTTCGGTGAACGGAGACGCACATGGTTAATCGTCGGTATGCATCGCGCGCGCTTTCGTGCATGCCAGTTCCGGCGTGAACCTCGTGTTAAATTCAGTCTGCTTTAAAGCACTGCGGAGTGAAGGGGTCAGGGACATTGTTATGGCGGTTCATCGCAGACGTTTTCGAATCGAAGAAGCCTTCTCCGGGGATATCCAGTTGCCCGCGGAGGTCGACACAGAAGTAGGCCCCATGCATCGCGAGATCATGAACGAACTGCGCGCCATTCGCGCCCAGATGGCCACTTCACGCAGCACCGCGACGGCGGAGACGATTGGCGAGGCTGCAACGCGCGAAGCCGCAGAGGCACAGGCAATGCTTGAATCCTACCGAGCCCAAATCGAACAATGCGAAAAGCTGAAGGTCGAGCTCGACCTGATCTATGATGCCATCACCCGGACCAAGCGCGAGATTGCCGTGCTGCACGGCAAGAGCTTCAACGGCGAGGAAATGGCAAAGGTCAATGGCGAGCTTGGCGCCGTCGTCGGCGGCACCGAAGAGGCCACCCAGCAGATCCTCGAAGCGACCGAAGCGATCGACAATGCGGCCACCGCGCTCAGCAGGGTCACCTCGCCGGATCAGCAGAAACTGCTCAGCGAAGAAATTCAGGAGCGCGTGGTCTCCATCTTCGAGGCCTGCAACTTCCAGGACCTCACCGGCCAGCGGATCAAGAAGGTGATGAACACGATGAAGTTCATCGAACATCACATCACCGTCATGATGGATATCTGGGGCGGCGTTGACGCCATCAAGGCGCACGCACAGCCGATCGTCGATACCCGCGAGGGCGATGCCAAGCTGCTGAACGGCCCGAAACTGGACGGCGACGTCGGCCATGCCTCGCAGGACGATATCGACGCCCTGTTCGACTAGACGTCCAAGTCCACTTTCAAAAAAAGACGCCGGCCAAAAAGGCCGGCGTTTTCATTGGCTGAGGTCCGAACGTCGCCTGGCGCGTTACGCCCGCGGCGCGCAGCGCACATAGACCATGTTGCCGTAGCGGGTGGCGGCATCCTTGTCGATGAAGCGCGTGATCAGCACCCGCCCGTCAAAGGACACGATCTCGCGGTCCTGCTCGCCGCCGGCCGGACCTGACGGGCCGATGTAATTCTTGCCGCTCGGGCTGCCCTTGAGGCGCAATTCCTGCGGCGTTGCCTGGTCGGCGAGGTGCATGATGACGCCGCCGCTCGAGCCAGCCCCGATCACATAAGGCTGCTTGCACTGCGCCTTCGCGGCGGCCTCCGTGCGGGCGCGGTCATTCGGATTCTGGAACGAGGCCAGCCCCCATTTGCCGACGAGTTCGTCGGCGCGAATGCTCGCCGGCATTTCCGGCGCGGGCGCCGGCTCTGGAGGCGGCGTCGAGGATGACGAGAACGATGGCAGGCTCATGCTGCTGCACGCTCCCAGGAAGATCGCCAGCACCGAAGCGACCCCCAGATTGGCAGCCGTCCGCGCGCTACCTGAACCGATCATGTTATCCCCCAAGCAAATCCGCGGTCGCATCCGACGACTGGAGTGGATTTGACATTTGCTACCCACCTGGCCGGACCACTGCCAGCCAAGCGCAAAAACCCTGAGCTAGCAACGACGTCCTGCAAATGACGCCGACGCACCGATATGGTTTCCCAAAGCATCCTATATGAGCCTCACCAACGCCTTAATCTCCGTTCGCTTGACAGGATCGCTGCGAAGCCATATTGCCCAGTCGCTGACTTGGCACTCTAGACACTTGATTGCCAAGATAACAGAACAGACTGCCCTCCGCGGTATCGAATAAGCACGTATTCCAAGGCTGCTTTCGACGGCAGATCACCAGCAGAACCAGTCCTCCAAAGGAACCGTCATGGCTAAAACCACATTTCGCCCACTGCATGACCGTGTCGTGGTCAAGCGCATCGATGCCGAACAGAAGTCCAAGGGCGGCATCATCATTCCCGACACCGCCAAGGAAAAGCCTTCACAGGGCGAAATCACGGCGGTGGGTCCCGGCGGCCGGGACGAATCCGGCAAGTTGATTCCGATCGACCTGAAGGTCGGCGATCGCGTGCTGTTCGGCAAGTGGTCCGGCACCGAGGTCAAGATCGAGGGCGAGGAACTCTTGATCATGAAGGAAAGCGACATCATGGGCGTGCTGGCTTAAGCCGCTGCCTTCGTTCCCCCGCCTCGGCGCGCACTTTGCACCTTGCCCGGACTTGGGCCGGGCACCCCCTCCCCGGAGAGGCAATTGCCGGCTCAAGGGCGCTCATTGCGAAGTGTGCGACGCGGCAAGCAAGCAAAACTTTCCAAATCTGAGGAGTTAGGATCATGGCTGCCAAGGACGTCAAATTTTCCGGAGACGCGCGCGAGCGCATGCTGCGCGGCGTCGATGTTCTCGCCAATGCCGTCAAGGTGACGCTCGGCCCGAAGGGCCGCAACGTCGTCATCGAAAAGAGCTTTGGCGCGCCGCGCATCACCAAGGACGGCGTCACCGTCGCCAAGGAGATCGAACTCGACGACAAGTTCGAGAACATGGGCGCGCAGATGCTGCGCGAGGTCGCTTCCAAGACCAACGACACCGCCGGCGACGGCACCACCACCGCCACCGTGCTGGCCCAGGCCATCGTGCGCGAAGGCGCCAAGGCCGTTGCCGCCGGCATGAACCCGATGGACCTGAAGCGCGGCATCGATACCGCGGTGACCGCGGTCGTGAAGGATATCGAGAAGCGTGCCAAGCCGGTCGCCTCCTCCTCCGAAGTCGCCCAGGTCGGGACCATCTCGGCCAACGGCGATTCCGCGATCGGCAAGATGATCGCCCAGGCGATGCAGAAGGTCGGCAACGAAGGCGTCATCACCGTCGAGGAAAACAAGTCGCTCGAGACCGAGGTCGACATCGTCGAAGGCATGAAATTCGACCGCGGCTACCTGTCGCCCTATTTCGTCACCAACGGCGAGAAGATGACTGCGGAGCTCGAAGACGTCTACGTGCTGTTGCACGAGAAGAAGCTCTCCGGACTGCAGGCGATGCTGCCGGTGCTGGAAGCCGTGGTGCAGTCGGGCAAGCCGCTTCTGATCATCGCCGAAGACGTCGAGGGCGAAGCCCTGGCGACTTTGGTCGTCAACCGCCTGCGCGGCGGCCTCAAGGTCGCCGCCGTCAAGGCGCCGGGCTTCGGCGATCGCCGCAAGGCGATGCTCGAGGACATTGCGATCCTGACCGGCGGCCAGCTGATTTCCGACGAACTCGGCATGAAGCTGGAAAGCGTCACCGTGAACATGCTCGGCCGCGCCCGCAAGGTCGTGATCGACAAGGAGAACACCACGATCGTCAACGGCGCCGGCAAGAAGAAGGACATCGAAGGCCGCGTCAGCCAGATCAAGGCGCAGATCGAGGAAACCACCTCCGATTATGACCGCGAAAAGCTTCAGGAACGTCTGGCCAAGCTCGCTGGCGGCGTCGCGGTCATCCGCGTCGGTGGCGCGACCGAGGTCGAGGTCAAGGAAAAGAAGGACCGTGTCGAAGACGCGCTGAATGCGACCCGCGCCGCCGTGCAGGAAGGCATCGTGCCGGGCGGCGGTGTCGCGCTGTTGCGCGCCAAGAAGGCGGTCGGGCGCATCCACAACGACAACTCGGATGTACAGGCCGGTATCAACATCGTGCTCAAGGCGCTGGAAGCTCCGATCCGCCAGATCTCGGAGAATGCCGGTGTCGAAGGTTCGATCGTGGTCGGCAAGATCCTCGAAGAGAAGTCGGAGACGTTTGGCTTCGATGCCCAGACCGAAGAGTATGTCGATATGGTGTCCAAGGGCATCATCGATCCGGCCAAGGTGGTGCGGACCGCGCTGCAGGATGCCTCCTCCGTCGCCGGCCTCCTGGTGACGACGGAGGCCATGGTCGCGGAGTTGCCGAAGGAGCCGGCCTCCCCGGCGGCCGGCGGCCACGGACACGGCGGTATGGGCTTCTGATCGCCGATCCCAACATCTATTCACGAAGAAGGCCGCCTCCCGGCGGCCTTCTTTTTTGGCGATTTTTCTTGAGCTTTGCTACAACCGGCGCCGCTTCAGCTTTGGCTGAAATCCCATTGCTTCCAAGGAAGTGCAGATGCGCGCACCTTTGCTTCTCCTGACCGTTCTTGTCTCGGCGTTGACCGGTGCGGCCTCCGGCCAAATGAAGCTCTCGCCAAAGGCTTCGCCCGGCGCCAACGATGTCAGGTATTTCACCGCCATCGACGGCCTGATGGATGGCAATGCCGACGTGGTCCTGAAGGAGACGCGGCAGGGCAAGACGCTGACCGCGGCCACGCTCGATGTCTGTTATCCCATTGCCAAGGGTTCGGACCGCAAGGACCGCTTCGTCGTCAATCTCGCCATCAACGGCCAGGCTCTGACCGGCACCACCACGAGCGTCGGCGCCAAATTGCCGGTCACGGTCAAGCTGACGCGAAAACCGACCGGCGACAATTTCGAATTCAAGGGCCAGATCAGCATCGGCTCCACTGTCACCGAAGTGAACTCGACCGACAATTCCGACTTAAGCGAGCGGGAATTTCAGGAGAGCCAGTCGAGCGACGACGGCATCACGCCGGCGCCAAAGGACTTTAGCGAAGTATCGCCGGAAGCGATCGGGGTTCGCGTCAAGCTCGAGGCCGTGGCCGATTTCCTGAAGAGCCTCAAGGGACAGGACACTGAAGTTTCCATGAGCAGCCTCGCGGTTACCTGCGACGTG
The DNA here is from genome assembly GCF_035701725.1 of Bradyrhizobium sp. Lineage (GTDB taxonomy): Bacteria > Pseudomonadota > Alphaproteobacteria > Rhizobiales > Xanthobacteraceae > Bradyrhizobium. Next base: position 2,535 of record NZ_DASSRP010000421.1, on the reverse strand, counting down.
CTGCGCGCCGGTCAGCAGACCATCACGCTCAGCGCCGATCCGGATCGCGCCGCCGCACTGATCGCGAAATTCAAGCAGGCGCCGGGCGTGATCGCCGCCGGATGGACCAGCGGAATCCTCGAAATGGACCGCACCATCCGTTTCCCGGCCGCGCCCTGGCGCGATGGCGACAAGCTCAACAGGGACAAGCTTGCGAGCAAGGTCGCGAACGTCCTCGCCAGCGTCTTTTCCGCAAAGCCGGCAAGCTCCGCCTGGAATTCGTCCAACGGGAAATTGACGCTGAGCTTCAAGCGTCCCAACGAGCTCTATCCGACGCTTGGCCTCACCGACACGATCGAGGTGAACGCGCTTGTCGCTGCCGACAAGCCTGGAGCATCGGACCGCCTGATCCTCTGGGTCTCCAGCCCCTCGGTCTCGACCGCCGACGAGAATTCGCCCCCCGCGCTCGTCCTCGCCAACGATGCAAGCGGCGATGAGGAAGGCGCGCAAAAAGACGACAACGGCGTCATCGATGCGCTGGCCAAGGAGTTCAAGGCCCAGCGCTGGGACGCCGACAAATCGGCCTGGAAGTAGCGGAAGCAGGAACTAGTTGGTGTTGAGGCGAAACCGCAGCGTCCTCGTTCCGGTAAAGGAGACCTGATCGCCCCGCCGCCGCCATGTGGTCGCCTCGCCGAGCGCCGCGACCAAATCGTCATCGGCTTGCGCACGCGGCGGCGTACAATCTCGGTCCTGCAAGCGGCCGGGCACGAAGATCACGGTGTTGCCGGCGACCGAAAACTGGCCGGTGCCGCTCTTGCACCACAGATCGAGCTTGGCTTCGCCATTGTCGCCGATCTCGAGCGTCGGAATGCGCTTCGACCCGGGCTGCGGCGGTCCATCCAGCGTCATTTCGAAGCCGAACGGAAACCCTTCCTCGGCGGTAGCAGGACCAGGCGGCAACGCGGCGGCAACCAATATCGCGCCCAGCGCTGTCTGCTTCAAAAAAACTCGCGTTGCGAACATGCAGTTCCTCCAGAACTGCGCGGTTGTAGTCGGGTGAGATCAGATTGACCAGATTGACAACGGCAAAATAAATCCCCCGCGTCCGCTACGGGACGCGGGGGATTTCGATCGATCCAGGCTGGCCAGCCGCCTACTTCAGGACCAGCGACGTGAACGGATAGACATAGGCCTGCAGCATCACGAACAGGCCAACCAGGCACGCCAGCGCGATCGAATGCTTGAACACGAAGCGCAGGATCGAGCCTTCATGCCCGTACCAGTTGGTCGCGGTAGAGGCGACGACGATCGACTGAGCATCGATCATCTTGCCCATGACACCGCCCGAGGAGTTGGCGGCAGCCATCAGCACCGACGACATGCCCAGTTGCTCGGAGGTGATCTTTTGCAGGTTGCCGAACAGGATGTTCGAGGCCGTGTCCGATCCCGTCAGCGCCACGCCCAGCCAGCCGAGCAGTGTGCCGAAGAACGGATAGAGCACGCCGGTTGCAGCAAAGGCGAGACCCAGCGTCGCATCGATGCCGGAGAGCCGCGTCAGCGTACCGATCGCCAGCATCGCCGAGATCGTGATCAGCGAAATCGCGCAAAGCCGGATCGTGCGGCCATACTCGGTGATCATCCGCAGCGGCGAGAAGCCGGCCAGGAAGCCGGCAATGATCGCCGCAAACAGCATGCCCGTTCCGGTAAACGACAGGTACGTGAAGCCGAATACGGCTGCTTCCTTGGTCGGGGTCGCCGCAACCGGCGGCACCTTGTTGATCATGTTATGCAGTTCGGGAACCGGATAGTTCCAGGTGAAGATCGAGTTCGCCCATGACTTGAAGGCGCCGTTACCCCAGATCAGCATCACGATGCAGACGATGATCCATGGCAGCAGTGCGCTCCACAATTGCGCTTGCGTCAGCGGCGTCTTGTCGAGCGGCTTCGCCGGCGTCATCGTCGCCATCGATTCATCGTTGCCGCGAAGTGCCGGCGACAGCCAAAGCTGCCTGGGCTGCCAGACCTTCAGGAACAGGATGAGCGCCCCCATCGAGATCAGCGAGGCGCCGATATCGACGATCCAGGGATTGACGTAGTTGGAAATGACGAATTGCGGCACGGCGAACGAAATGCCGGTGACCAGAATGGCCGGCCAGACGTCCTTCATGCCCTTCCAGCCGGCGAACGCCCACACCACCCAGAACGGCACGATCAGCGAGAACACCGGCAGCTGCCGGCCGACCAGGGCGCCGAGGATATAGGGGTCGAGGCCCGTCACCGAAGCGAGCCCCTGGATCGGCGTGCCGAGCGCGCCATAGGCGACCGGCGCGGTGTTGGCGATCAGCGACAGGCCGGATGCGGCGAGCGGCGAGAAGCCGAGGCCGATGAGGATGGCGCCGGTGACGGCGACCGGCGTGCCGAAGCCCGAGGCGCCTTCGAAGAACGCGCCGAAGGAGAAGGCGATCAGCAGGAGCTGCAGGCGCCGGTCCTGCGTGACGCCGCCGATCGTGTTCTGCAACGTCTCGAACACGCCCTTCTCCACCGTCAGCCGGTAGA
>NZ_DASSRP010000420.1:0-3322 GCF_035701725.1 Bradyrhizobium sp. | reverse complement strand
TTCGTCGCAAGAGCTCCTCGCAATGACGAGCTTCCAAATATTAAGGACCAAGTGAATGTCACTGCTTGAAATCAAGAATTTGCAGGTGCGCGTCGAGGACCGCGAAATCCTCCACGGGCTCTCGCTCACGGTGAACGAGGGCGAAGTTCACGCCATCATGGGACCGAACGGTTCCGGCAAGTCGACGCTCTCGCATGTCATCGCCGGCAAGCCCGGTTATGAAGTTACGGGCGGCGAAATCCTGTTCAAGGGCGAAGATCTGCTGGAGATGGATCCGGACGAGCGCGCTGCCAAGGGCGTTTTTCTCGCCTTCCAGTACCCGGTCGAGATTCCCGGCGTCGTCACCATGAATTTCCTGCGCACCGCCTACAACGCCCAGCGCAAGGCACGTGGCGAAAGCGAATTGATGGCGCCGGAGTTCCTGAAGAAGGTTCGCGAGGTCGCCAAGAGCCTCAGCATTCCGCAGGACATGCTCAAGCGCGGCGTCAATGTCGGCTTCTCCGGCGGCGAAAAGAAGCGCAACGAAATCCTTCAGATGGCGCTGTTCGAGCCGAGCCTTTGCATTCTGGACGAGATGGATTCCGGTCTCGACATCGACGCGCTGCGGATCGCGGCCGACGGCGTCAATGCGCTGCGGTCGCCGAGACGGGCGATGGTCGTCATTACGCACTATCAGCGGCTGCTGAACTACATCGTGCCCGACTTCGTTCACGTGATGTCGAGGGGCAGGGTCGTCAAAAGCGGCGGCAAGGAATTGGCTCTGGAGCTTGAGGCTTCCGGCTACGCGCAGTTCGAAGACGCGGCCTGAGCCGGCGAATAACGGGATTTGCAATGAATGTCGTATTGGCCAAGAGGGAGACGCGCGGGGTGGTGAGCGATACTTTTGCCACCGTGCGCGACCGGTTGCCCGGCACCGGCAAGGTCACCGAGGCGCGCCAGCAGGCGTTCGAGGCCTATGAACGTGCCGGTCTGCCGCATCGCCGTCTGGAAGACTGGAAGTACACCGACCTGCGTGCCTTGATGCGCGACGTGTTGCCGCTGGCAGCGGCGCCGGATGCAAGCGCGCTGGAACGCGCGAAGACGGCGCTGGCGTCGCTCCCGGCGCTGGACGCTTGCCGTCTGGTACTGGTGGACGGTGTGCTCGCGCCGGCACTGTCTGATCTGGCCGCGCCGGAAATTGGCGTTCGCGTTCAGACCTTGCGCGAGGTTCTGGAAGACAACGCCAACGCCGCTGCTGCCGATCTCCTCCAAAACGGCGCGATGTCCGGATCGATGGTGGCGCTGAACGCCGCCATGGCGACCGATGGCGTGCTCGTCACGGTGGCTGACCGGGCGGTCCTCAACAAGCCGATTCACATCGTCCATATCGCCACGCGCTCGTCGGCTTCGACCTATACCCGATCGTTCCTGAAGTTCGGCCGGGCTGCGCACGCAACGCTTCTGGAGAGTTTTGTCGCTGCTGAGGGCACCAAGTCCTATCAGGTCAACGATGCGGTTACGCTGTGGCTCGGCGATGACGCAGAGCTGCAGCATGTGCGGCTGATGGCAGACAGCGCCGACGCCGCCAACATCACGACGGCGATCTTCACGATCGGCGCGAAAGCGCGCCTCACCACCTTCAACATGACGAGCGGCGGAAGCCTCAGCCGCTATCAGGGCTATCTGACCTTTGCCGGCGAGGGCGCCGAGGTGAACGCCAATGGCGTCAATTTGCTCAATGGCCGCCAGCACGCCGACACTACGCTGTTCCTCGATCACGCGGTGCCGAACTGCACGAGCCGGGAGGTGTTCCGCGCGGTGGTCGACGATCGCGCACATTCGGTGTTTCAGGGTCGTATCATCGTCAAGCCGGATGCGCAGAAGACCGACGCCAAGATGATGACGCGGGCGCTGCTGCTGTCGGACGAGGCCGAGGCCGACAACAAGCCGGAACTGGAAATCTTCGCCGACGACGTCACCTGCGGCCATGGTGCTACCACCGGTGCACTCGACGAAAGCCTGCTGTTTTACTTGCGCGCGCGCGGCCTTTCCGAGAAGGAGGCGCAAGCGCTCCTGATCCAGGCGTTCGTTGGCGAAGCGATTGAATCCATCGCCAGCGACATGCTTCGCGAACTGGCGATCACGACCGCACAGCGCTGGCTGGAGGCGCGGGGATGACCATGCATCCGGCTGTCTCAAATGGCGCTTACGATGTGGCCCGCCTGCGGCAGGATTTTCCCGCGCTGGCGACCAAGGTCTACGGCAAGCCGCTTGTCTATCTCGACAATGCCGCTTCCGCGCAAAAGCCGTTCGCTGTGCTCGACCGCATGACGGAAGCCTACAAGAGCGAATACGCCAACGTGCATCGCGGGCTGCATTATCTCGCCAATGCCGCGACCGAGGCTTATGAGGGCGCCCGTGAGAAGGTCGCCAAATTTCTGAACGCATCCCGGCCCGAAGAAATCGTCTTCACGCGCAACGCCACCGAAGCGATCAATCTGGTGGCCTCGTCCTGGGGCGCGCCGAACCTCAAAGAAGGTGACGAGGTCGTGCTCTCGATCATGGAGCACCATTCCAACATCGTCCCCTGGCATTTCCTGCGCGAGCGTCAGGGCGTCGTCCTGAAATGGGCCGATGTCGACGACGAGGGCAACTTCCTGATCGAGGAATTCGAAAGACAGCTCTCGCCGCGCACCAAACTCGTCGCGATCACGCAAATGTCCAATGCGCTCGGCACCATCGTGCCGGTGAAGGACGTCGTGAAGATCGCCCACTCCAGGGGAATTCCGGTGCTGGTCGACGGCAGCCAGGGTGCGGTTCACCTGACCATCGACGTCCAGGACATCGGCGCGGATTTCTACGTCTTTACCGGCCACAAGCTGTACGGGCCGACCGGGATCGGCGTGCTCTACGCCAAGCACGATCTGCTCGTGAACATGCGCCCCTATAACGGCGGTGGCGAGATGATCCGCGAAGTGGCGCGCGATTGGGTCACTTATGGCGATCCGCCGCACAAATTCGAAGCCGGCACGCCTGCGATCGTGGAAGCAATCGGCCTTGGTGCGGCGATCGACTACGTCAATTCGATCGGCAAGGAGCGCATTGCCGCGCATGAGCACGACCTGTTGACGTATGCCGAGGCGCGGCTTCGCGAGATCAATTCGCTGCGCATGATCGGCACCGCCAAAGGCAAGGGGCCGCTGATCTCCTTCGAGATGAAGGGGGCGCATCCGCATGATGTCGCCACCGTCATCGACCGGCAGGGCATCGCGGTGCGGGCCGGCACCCATTGCGTGATGCCGCTTTTAGAGCGGTTCAACGTGACCGCGACGTGCCGGGCCTC
>NZ_DASSRP010000419.1:0-7663 GCF_035701725.1 Bradyrhizobium sp. | reverse complement strand
GACGTCAGCCCTCCCCAGGCCAAAAAACAGATCACCGCCGCCGCCAGCCAAATCCGCCAATGCCGCGCCACCGGTCCATCGGCGCGCAACAGGCCGCGGTCGCAGCCACTTCTGTCACCGAATTGGCCGCCGACGGAAAATCCGGCGAAGAAGGCAACGAGATAAAGCAACGGGCGGCAGCGCTGAAACGAGAACGGCCCGACATTGGTCCAGTCCCAGGGCGAGAAGGCAAGCGCGAGGGGGACGTAAGCCACGATCATCAGCGCGATCAGTCCCGCCAGGAAAACCGGCGGACGGTCGCTCAGATCCCCCACCAGCCGGCTCAAGCCATCGCGCAAACGCGGCGCGAAGCTGCATAGCGCCGCCGAAAGCGCGCTGAGCACGAACACCTGCCAGAGAAACCATTGCGGCCCCGACGGCCACATCGGAAGCGTCCGCCAGTGCTCCCAGAACACCGCCGGCGAGGGATCGGCCGCGGTCAGCCGATACGAAGCATAGTAAGCGAGCGGGCTGAGGATCGTGACGGCAAACACGAAAGGAAGGCCGATGCGCCACCACCGGTCGGTGAGATAGGCAGATGGTCCCTTGCGTTGAAGGCTTGCCGGCGCGAACAGGCCGGCGAGAAAGAACATCAGCGGCATCAGGCTGATGTCCTGCCAGGCGCAGAACAGGTCAAAGCCGAACCATCGCTTTGAATCGATGATCGGAAACGCGATCCAGCGATAGGGCTCGGCATCAAAGGCAAAGGGCTGGCTCGGTTGCGAAGCGAGATACGGCAGCGCGGAATGGAAGGCGACCACAATCAGGATAACGACGGCGCGCAAATTGCTGAAAGGGACATTCACGCTCAAATTCATCTCGCGCTGCGGTAAAAAGGCCTGGGCGATCAAAAATAACTGAAGAACGGTACCCTTCGTTCCAAGCGTGACTTTCCCGCGGCCACACATGGACCGGCCTGAGGCGGCGACATGTCCGCCTCACGGCAACGCCATGCTAGCATTTGCCCGTGACGGCAAAGCGAGAGTCGGATTCTAAAAATAAATTGACCCGAACGTCTCGCCGCGTCTTCCTCGAGCGGTCAATCAACCGCCCTTTGCGACGTCGATGACCGCCTGCGCAAAGGCCTGCGGCGCCTCCTGCGGCAGATTGTGCCCGATCCCGCCCGGGATCAGGCGGTGCGAATATTTGCCGGAGAACATTTTTGCATAGGCCGAAGGTTCGGGATGCGGCGCGCCGTTGGCGTCGCCTTCCATGGTGATGGTCGGCACGCTGATGACCGGAGCTTTTGCGAGCTTCTGCTCGATCTCGTCGTATTTCGCCTCGCCTTCGGCGAGGCCCAGCCGCCAGCGGTAGTTGTGAATCACGATCGCGACGTGATCCGGATTGTCGAAGGATTTGGCGCTGCGCTCGAAGGTCGCCTCGTCGAAATTCCATTTCGGCGAGGCGAGCTTCCAGATGAGCTTGGAGAAGTCGCGGCGATATTTCTCGTAGCCTTCCCGGCCGCGCTCGGTGGCGAAGTAGAACTGATACCACCATTGCAGCTCGGCCGCGGGCGGCAGCGGCTTCCTGCCGGCTTCCTGGCTGCCGATCAGATAGCCGCTGACGGCAACCAGCGCCGTGACACGCTCCGGCCAAAGTGCCGCAACGATATCGGCGGTGCGCCCGCCCCAATCGAAGCCGGCGAGCACGGCTTTGTCGATCTTGAGCGCATCCATCAGCGCGATCGTGTCTTGCGCCAGCGCGGCGGGCTGGCCGTTGCGCACCGTGCTCGCGGACAGAAACGTCGTGGAGCCATAGCCGCGCAGATGGGGAATGATCACGCGATAGCCGGCTGAGCTCAGCACCGGCGCGACCTCGACAAAAGCGTGGATGTCGTAGGGCCAGCCGTGCAGCAGGATCACCGGCTTGCCGTCGGCAGGTCCCGCCTCGGCATAACCGACATTGAGAACGCCGGCATTGACCTGCTTCAGCGGCGCGAACGATGCGTTGCCGCCGGCCTTCGCCGAACTGCCGGGCGCAGAGCTCTGCGCCTTGGCAGCGCCGAGCGAAAACTGCGTCGCGGCGACGCTGGAGACGGAAGCGCCTAAGAAATGCCGGCGATCGATCGGGTCTGACATGCTTGAGGCTCCTTCCTGGGCGGCGCTGGCCGCGTGGAAGAGGCGTTATAGGCCCGAATAAGGCGGAAAACGTACCGGTGAGCGGGGTTCGCGACCAGTTTCACCTCCGTTCCGGGATGCGCCGTCGCGACAAAATAGCGAACTATTTTGCGGGGAAGGCGCAGGCCCCTAGCCGCAGTTGACAAACATGAATTCCGGGTTCGCTCGTTTCAGTCGCGCTTCGGAATGACGAAAAGAATTCGATGGCTTGCGGGCGCGGCGCGCCGCGTTGGCGAACGCCCTACTCGTCCTCGAACTCGTCTTCTTCGTTGATTCTAGCGCCGTGTTTGCGCGAGGCGCTCTTGTGCGCGCCGAGCGCGCCGGTCGTGTACGGCTCCCGCGAGGACGCATAGGGATTGCGCTGCATCGCGCGCGAGGCAACTTCTTCGCCGGAGACCGCGGCAGGCTCGCAGATCAGACGCCGCGAGGCGCGTCGCATCAGGTCCACATGGATGTGGTCATAGTGATAAGAATTGGAGCCCGGCGCCAGCACGGTGGTGAATTGCTGGCAGGCGCCCGCCTCCACATCGCGCAGAAAGCCCTGCTCTTCCGGCAGGCCGCGCCAGCCGTCTTTCACAGTGATCCGCCGGCCGTCCGACAGCGTGAACGCCGCGATATCGAGCGCGTTGCCGAAGGCGTGTTCGGAAATATGCGCGTTCGGATTGCCGTTCATGCCGCGGCAGGAATAGGCCGAGATCTGCTTGATCTCGACCACGCGCTGGCCGAACCAGCGCTGCGCGGCCGGCTGCACCGTCTCGTTGAGCCAGCGATCGAGCACCGAGACCAGCGGACAGGCCAGCGTCGCGGCGGGCTTGAGCGCGACGAGCCCTGTGGCCAGCGGCTGCATCGGTCCGGGCCCCAGCCGCGGCGACGACTGATAGGGCGGCACCTCGACGCGCTCGGGCGCCGGCGCATAACGGTCACGTGACGTGTTTGGCGGCGGCGCATAAGGCGAGGACGGCCCGGCTTGCCAGCCATGCGGCCCGCTTTCGCCTGGCACGCGGCCATCATCCTGATCCGGTGCGACGCCAGGCGCGCGCAACGACAACGGACCGTTCGACGGGGAACCATAGCCGGGCGATCCATAGTTTGGCGCGCGATAGGGCTGGTCGGAATAATAAGACGACGGCGGCGGCTGGCCGACCGGCCAGCGCGGCTGGTTGCCGATGGTTGCAGGCGGACGCAGATCCTCATCGGCAAAGCCGAAAGTGGAAGAATTTTCGCCGAACGCGGAAACCCTCAGCGGAAAATCGGCGCCGCAGGCGCCGGGGCCGGAAATCGGGCTGATCCGAACCAGATCGGGGCCTTCCTTGACCGCGCCCGACTTGAGACACGCGATCTCGGCCTCGGCACGCCACGGTTCGCGCTCCTCGGAAAAGAACCCGCGGCCGCATCCGGCTAGCGATACAAGGACGAAGGAGCCGACGAGATACCAACAAACTCCGCGCGTCATGCGGGAGAACTTCAACGAATTTATTTAAGGACTTATCAACGCCTTGATTTCACGACTCTTTAACCACGTCGCGAGCGTTGCTGCGTCGCGGTGGTGCGGTGCATGGACAGCGCGGCTGACTTTTTTGCGTTGGAACGGATGCTAACTTTGCACGTTATGGTGCTCAGCGTCCTGACCTCGGGGAGTTTGCGATGACCTATCGTCCTTATGTCAGCCAACTCAGCATCGTGACCGCGTATCTCGCTTTCGCCTTTGTTGGCGCGATCATTCTGGGCGTTTTCTAGCTCGGCGCGCTTTTAGAAGCGGCACGAACGTCCATCGCTTTCAAAACCCGGCGGACCACCGCCGGTTTTTTTGTGCGCGGTGGTCTTGGGATTGCCGCGATCAACGAGATCGCCCTGCGCCGTGCTAGCCGCTGCGCCGCGGCTCCTGACGTTCATGCCACATTCAGGCGCAAACCGCCTCAATCCGGCAACGACAGCTGTTGGGGTAGAAGGCGGGGATGTACCTTTCATCGACGGGTTCGCGTCACGGCGGACAAAACGCGACACGACGATGGTCATCATCAAAGGCGCTGGCGCTCGTTGCCGGCCTGATGTTTGCCAGTTCAGCGCTGGCGCAAACTCCGCAACCTGCCCCTGCGCAGCCAGCCACCGCCGCGGCTCAGCCTGCTGCCGACGAGCCGATCGGCAACGTCGCCACGCTGACCGGCTCGGCGAGTGTCGTCCGCAACCAGAATACGCTGCCGCTGAAGCTGAAGGACGATATCTATCTCAACGACGTCGTGACGACGTTCGCGGACTCGGCGCTCGGCATCACCTTCAACGACGAGACCACCTTCAACCTCAACGCCAAGGCCTCGATCACGATCGACGACTTTATCTACGAGGATGGCGGCAAGCAGAACTCGGCGCTGTTCGACGTAACCAAGGGCACGGTCGCGTTTGTCGCTTCCGCCGTCGCCAAGACCGGCAACATGAAGATCACGACGCCAACCGCAACGCTTGGCATTCGCGGCACCACCGGACTCGTTGAAGTGAACGGCGCCGGCAGCGGCGCCCACAACATCAAGCTCTATCCCGATCCGGACGGCCATGTCGGCACCATCGACGTCGCCGACCGCAACGGCACGCGGCTCGGCACGCTCAACCGAGGTGCCAGCGGCTTTACCGTTCGCGCTGGCGCCGGCGGAAGATTCACGGCAGCGCCGCTGCAGATCTCGCAGCAACAGGCCGCACGCGACCAGGGCTTCGTGCGTCAGGTGCACGCGGCGCAGGTCGTCGGACGCCAGGTGGTCACTGAACAACGCGCGTTGCGGCGCGCCAACCCGAACCTGAACCGCAACAACCAGCGTGGCACGCCGGGTCAACCTGGCCAGCGTCAACCTGGACAGCCGCAACCTGGTCAGCGTCAGCCGGGTCAGCAGCAGCCCGGTCAGCGGCAGAACAACCTGCAACAGCGCGGCGACGAGCGGCAGAACCGCCAGCAAGGTCAGCCCGGGGCGCCAAATCGGGCCGGGCAACCCGGACAACCGGGTCAGCCCGCAACGCCAAACCGCGCCGGCGAGAATCGCCAGGGCGGACAGCCGGGCGCACCGAACCGCAATGGCCCGCAAGGACAGCCGTCACCGAACCGGGCGACCGAGCAAGGCCAGCCGCCCGGCGCGCAACGGCCAGGCACCCAACAAGGCGCGCAGCCGCAACGCGAACCCGCGCTGCGCCAAAGCGGGCCGCCGAACCGGGGCGCTGCGCCGCCACGGCGCGCACCGCCGCCGAAAAAGCCGCCGCGGGAAAAGCGAAGGTAATGCGGACCTTCAACGAACTCGTCCCTGCGTTCGCGGGGACGACAAAGATTCAGCCGACCCGCCGCAGCCAGCCGCGCACGCGCTGCATCATGTTGACCCGTGGGCTCTGCGGTCGTTTTACCAACTCGTCCTGCACGATTGCGTCATCACGCACTGTCTCGAAGGGATCGACATCGGCACGCTCGGTCTGCACCGATGACGGCGCGATCTCCCGCGTGAGCAGGGAGGCGAACGCATCGATTGCCTCGTCGTCGGGCAATGGCGCGCTGCGTTCGATCACCTCTGGCGCGGCGATAGCCAAATCTTGCGGCAATGGCGCCATCGGCGGCGAAATCGCCGGCGCGGATTTTGGCGTGGCGACGCGCCGGCGCGGCTTGGCCGGCGCAAGCGCCTTGGTCTCGCGCGAACGGCGCGCCAGCGCCGCCGACTCCAGCGCCAGCGGTCCGACATTGGCGAGGAATGCCCGCTCATGGTCGCGCGACAGCCGCTCGACGGCGGCCTGCAGCGGCAACCAGTCGACCGCGATCACATCGCGCATGAGATCGCGCGTGGGTTTGCCCTGCGTCTCCATCCGCCAGTAGTGCACGATCTTGGAACGGCCGCCGGCGTCATAGGCCAGCGTGCCCAGAAACTCATGCACCGACACGTCGTGCCCGGTCTCTTCCCAAACCTCACGGATCGCGGCCTCGCGCGGCGTCTCGCCGTCGTCGAGCTTGCCCTTCGGCAGGACCCACTCGCCTTTGCGCAGGCGCACGACCGCGATCTGCGGCGGCTTTGATGCCCGCAGCACAATGCCTCCCGCCGCCAGAACCGGCGATCGCGCCATCTCTCAATCCCTGAAGCAAGCCGAGTCCAATCGACTCATGTTTTATATAGAGCAGAAGTTCCATGAAATCGATGATGGATTTTCATTTTCATCCGCGGGCAGGATCTTGCCGCTCACCGCGGCTTGCGCAGCAGCGGCTGCCCGGCCTTTACCGCTGCGCCCTCGCGCACATTGTCAGAGAATTCGAACCGGTCCGGCGTCAGCACGATGATGGTCGAGCCGTGCTCGAACCAGCCAAGTTCGTCACCCTTGCGCGACCGCACGTCGCAGGGAAAGACCGTGGGACCCTGGGTCTGCGCGTTCAGCGTGCGGTCGATGCAATGCAAGCGAAGGCTGGCGACCAGAATCGCCGCGACCGGCACCAGCGTCAGCGCCTCGCCCGATGCGAGATGCGTCTCGATCACCGCGCGCTCGTTCTTGCAGAACAGCTTCTCGACCCGCTTCAGCGCGATCGGATTGACGTTCCAGACGTCGCCCGCGATGAAGGTGACGCGCTTGATGTCGATGTCCGCCGGCGCATGAAAGCGGTGATACATGCTCGACGTCAGCCGCAAGGTGACGAAACGGCCGTTGCGGTGGGTTTCCACCAGCTCCGGCAGCCCCAATAGATCGAGCAGCGAATAATTCGCGCCCTTGATCTGAAACAGTTCGGTATCCGCGATGGCGCCGTGGGCGCCGATGATGGCGTCGCTCGGGCTCGCGACAATGGCGGGATCCGGGTCGAACGGCCGCAGCCCTTCCTTGAGTTCGCGCGTAAAGCAATCGTGCAGGCTCCTGAATTCGGTCTTCTTGGCCTCGGAGAGATCGAGGTCCGAAAACAACCGCCACAGCGCGATCGAGGCGGCACAAATGACGGGATTCTCGATCTTGCTGAACCAGCCCATGAAGCGGGTGATGGCGGCCCGCGGAATCCGGTTGGTGAGCAGGAAATTAAGGTCCTCCTGCTGTGTAAGGCCCGCGATTAGCCCCTTCACTGTCATGAATCTGTCAGATCGACCGGCTAGCGCTTCTGGCATGGATTCGTCTCTCCCGATTCTCTCTCTGTCCGCCGCAGCCGTGGCCGGCGCCGCCGTTGCTTTCCCCAAGGTCAAGGCGCGCCTTGAACTGTCGCGGGCCAAGCACCGCTCGCTGGCCGGACATTCGAAAATGTCCCGCCGCGTGGCGAAGCTGTTGCCATTCTACGAATTTTCCGGCGACAGGTATTTTGCCGCCGACGGCGCGCCGGCGGAAATCGCGGCCCGCCGCAAGGACGCCTTCTTTGCGCTGGCCAAGCTTTACGCCGAGCGTTTCGCCAAGGGGCGCCAAATGACGGCGGAAGCCGTCACGCAGATTTCGGATCTGCAATTCACCCGCGCCTACCGCGTGCCGTTCCAGTTCTCCCGCCTCGTGCAGGAAAATCTCGGCACCTCGGCCTTCATGGAATC
>NZ_DASSRP010000418.1:0-15274 GCF_035701725.1 Bradyrhizobium sp. | reverse complement strand
GGTCCTTGATCGGGACCACGAAGGAGCCGGGACCGCCGATCACGCAGTCCTCGTAGTACCAGTCGAGATTTTCGATATCCATCGTCGAGTAGGACGGCTCCTTCACCATGATCGGCAGGCCATTGATGACGATGCCCTTGGAAACCGCTTCATCGCGCACCGGCGTCACCGGTACGCCGTTGTTGTTGGGACCGTCGCCGGAGATGTCGATCACGCGCCGCAGCCCCGGATAGGGATTGTTCTCGAACAGCGGCATCGCAAAGTTGATCGCACCGGAGATCGACGTGCGCGAAGCGCGGCGGATCGGCGCCTTCAAGATTTCATCGGCGACCGCATCGGCCGTTTCCGGTCCGTCGATGATGCGCCAGGGAATGATGATCTTCTGGTCGTTCGAGGCGGCCCATTCAAAATAAGTCACGGCGATCTTGCCGTTTGGCAACGCTTTCAGCGCCTGCAGGAATTCCTTCGAGACGATGGCCTGCGCGTAGCCTTCGCGCTGGACTGCCAGTTCGTCCATGTCCATCGAATAGGAGACGTCGACCGCGAGCACGAGTTCGACATCTACCTTGGGCTCCGCCTTGTCCGCGGCTCGGCGTTCTTGTCGAAATCGCGGATCCGGCGCCGCGACGCCGGCAACATCGCTTGCCGTGAGCGCACCTGCGACCAACACCGCCCCGATCGAGACATACCAGCGCATCAGCGGCCCTCCCGTCGTATGGCCGCGATGTTCGCACGCAAGACGGCCGGCGAAAAGCTGGAACATGTTGCAGCGTTCACATTCAGGTTAGCTGCAAAGCCGCCGCAATTTTCCTGCTCCGCGCCGTGCGTTTTGCGGGACGGCCCTGCCCCGCCGCGCTCGTGCAGCATTGGCGGATACCAACCAGGGCCGGAAAGCGGTATCCTTGCGGCATGAGCGACACCGTCACCACCCCGAAAACCAGGGTCAAAACCAAGGTCGAGCGTCCGCGGCTGCACAAGGTCATTCTTCTCAACGACGATTACACGCCGCGCGAATTCGTCGTCAGCGTCCTCAAGGCGGAATTTCGCATGACCGAGGATCAGGCCCACAAAGTCATGATCACCGCGCACCGGCGCGGCGCCTGCGTGGTGGCCGTCTTCACCAAGGACGTGGCGGAAACCAAGGCGACCCGCGCCACCGACGCCGGCCGCGCCAAGGGCTACCCGCTGCTGTTCACCACCGAACCCGAAGAATGAAGGGCGGGCGCCAGCGTGTGCGCGCCCGTCGTCTCGTCCGAAAGACCGTAAACCCGCTCGGCCTTCGAAAATCCCGCGATCGGAAATTCGCCGAGTTCTTGCCAACGGTCCGGACAGGCCTGGGCGAATGCGGCCGACGCCACCACGGTGCGGTGCAGGCGGCCCGCCATCTTTTCCAGCCGCGCCGCTAGGTTGACCGCAGGCCCGATGCAGGTGAAGTCGAGCCGATTGCCGCCGCCGATATTGCCGTAGAGAATCCGCCCGACATGGAGCGCGACGCCAAAACGAAAGCGCTCGATGGTCTCGCCGATCGGAAATTGCATGGCTTCGACATTGGCCCTGGCCTCGCAGGCCGCTTCCAGCACTTTTGCGCAGGCCTGACCGATATCGCCGACATACTCATCGAACGGGAACACCGCGAGCAGACCGTCGCCCATGAACTTCAGCACCTCGCCGCCATGGGTAGCGATGGCAGACACCTGGCAGTCGAAATACTGGTTGAGGATTTCGATGACGGTTTCGGCAGGTAACCGATCCGACAGTGCGGTAAAGCCGCGCAAATCCGACAGCCAGATCGCCGCTTGCATGGTCTCGGTGTGGCCGCGCCGGATCTGGCCGCCGAGAATGCGCTCGCCGGCGCGGTTGCCGACATACGTATCGAGCAAAATCGAAGACATGAATCGTAGACGCGTCACCTCGATCAGGCGCGACAGCGGCGGGATCAGATCATGCAGGGCTTGGATCTGCTCGTCTGTGAAACCGCCTGGTTGCCGCGTGGTCCAGCTCGACGCGTGCGCCGTGCCGTCAACCTGCAACAGCGGCAAAGCGATGTAGTCGGTGACGCCTTCCGGCCGCAGGTCATCGAACAGCGGGAAACGTTTCGCACCCGGGCCGTCCAGGCGCGCCCTGACTTCGCGCCTCTCATTGAACACGATCGCGAGCGGACTGGTCAGGAACTCAGGCGAATCCAGAACATCGTAATTGGCGCTGCCGACGATGACCTCGGCGCCCGGGCGCCAGACGAAATTGCGGCCGATGATATCCGGATGCAGCGTGCGGACGAAGACGCCGACCCGCCATAGCGGCAGTCCCGCCGCTACCAGCCGCTCGCAGGCCTCGCTCATCATCTGCGGCGGACTTGGCGCCGATCGCGCGCCGTCGATCAGCCATTCATTCAGCTTCTGGAGGGCAAGCCTGTCCATGACCTACACATTGAGGGGCGAGCCAAGGGGGGTCAAGGCACCGCGCCTCGGCTACCATATTGGTCCAGCAACGCAGCCCCGTGAAGGCTCGACAAAGCCGGAAACCGCTGCAAGACTTGCCGGATAACATAAAACCAGGGAGGAAATGATGAATGTCAATCGCCGCGAGCTGGCGTTGCCGGTGCTCGCTGTTGCACTGCTCGGCACGGTCTCCGCTTATGCGGGCGCTGACGAAGACACGGTCGCGAAAAACGTCGAAGCGTTTCGCGCCGCCCAGGCCGCCGCGGACGCCAAAACATTGGAGAGCCTCTGTGCGCCCGAACTAAGCTATAGCCACTCCGACGGGCGGGTCGAGGACAAGGCGACCTTTGTCGCCAACGCCACCGATGGCAAATCGAAGGTCATATCGCTGGCCTATCAGGACGTGAAGATCCGGGTGGTCGGCACGGCCGCGATCGTGCGCTTTCACTGGCTCGGCGAAGCCGAGTCGGTCCCCGACGGCAAAAAGAGTTCCACCAACCTCCACATCCTGATGAACTGGCAGAAGCAGGGCGCGGACTGGAAGCTGCTCTCACGCGCTTCGACCAAACTTTGATCTGACGAAAGCCAGGGCGGATGGTCCGAGGCCGATCCGCCCTTCTAACCTCGCCGCCCATTGATCAGCCGACCTGGCCGCGATGCCTTAGGAAGTGATCGGCGAGCACGCAGGCCATCATGGCCTCTCCGACCGGAACGGCCCGGATGCCGACGCAGGGATCGTGACGGCCCCTGGTCATGATGTCCGTCTCGCCGCCTTTGCGGTCGACCGTGCGGCGCGGCGACAGGATCGACGAGGTCGGCTTGACGGCAAACCGCACGACCACCGGCTGGCCGGTGGAAATGCCACCAAGGATGCCGCCGGCATGGTTGGACAGGAACGACACGCCCTGATTGCCCATCCGCATTTCGTCGGCATTGTCCTCGCCGGACAGTTCGGCTGCGGCAAAGCCGGCCCCGATCTCGACGCCCTTCACCGCATTGATGCTCATCATGGCGGCCGCCAGCTCGGCATCGAGCTTGCCGTAGATCGGCGCGCCCCACCCGGCCGGCACTCCTTCCGCAACCACCTCGATCACCGCACCGATCGATGAGCCGCTCTTGCGGATGCCATCAAGATAGTTCTCAAAGAACGCCGCTTTGTCCTTGTCGGGACAGAAGAACGGATTGTTCGCAACCTCGTCCCAATCCCATTTGCCGCGATCGATCTTGTGCGGTCCCATCTGCACCAGCGCGCCGCGCACGGTTACTCCGGGCAGGATCTTGCGCGCGATCGCGCCCGCCGCCACCCGCATCGCCGTCTCACGCGCCGAGGAGCGGCCGCCGCCGCGATAATCGCGCAGACCATATTTGGCGTCATAGGTGAAATCGGCGTGACCGGGACGAAACTTGTCCTTGATGTCGGAATAGTCTTTCGAGCGCTGATCCGTGTTTTCGATCAAAAGCCCGATCGGGGTGCCGGTCGTGACCTGAACCCCGGTCTCGGGATGCGCCATCACGCCGGACAGGATCTTCACCGCGTCCGCCTCCTGGCGTTGCGTCGTGAAGCGCGACTGCCCCGGCCGGCGGCGGTCGAGATCGTGCTGAATGTCTTCGCTGGTTAACGGGATCAGCGGCGGACAGCCATCGACCACGCAACCGATCGCCACCCCATGGCTTTCGCCGAAGGTCGTGACGCGGAACAGGTGGCCGAAGGTGTTGTGGGACATGGCCTGTCGTAACGCGCAAGACCCGGTCGGGTCAAATCGCGCAGCAGATCGATTAGTTCTTAACTATACAGCGCCAAGCCATTGTCGCCGAACACGTAAACCGCGCCCTGCTCAATTTTCAGGTCAGCGGCGCTTTCGGGGGTTTTGAGGCCGAGTGCGACCATCAGCGCGCGTGCGGTGCCGCCATGGGCGACCGCAACCGTGTCGGACCTGAGGTCCTGGTGCCAGCCGGCGACCCTCGCCTGCACTTCAAGATAGGTCTCGCCCCCGGAGGGGGCGACCGTCCATTTTGAAACCTGCCGCCGCGCGAACAGCGTCGGGTCTTTTGCCTCCGCCTCGGCGAGCGTCGAGCCCTCCCACTCGCCATAGCCGATCTCGCGCAGGCGTTCGTCGAGTGCGTAACCGGAAAGCGGAAGCTTCAGGACGCCGCGCATCAGATCCATGGTCTGGCGGGCGCGGCCGAGCGGGCTTGCGACAAAGTCGATCGATTGCGGGTCGTGGCCATCGCGCTTCAACAGATCGGCCAGGATAGAACCGGCATGAACCGACTGGGTGCGGCCGAGTTCGTTGAGCGGAATGTCCTGCACGCCCTGAAGCCGGCCGAGCGCATTCCACTCCGTCTCGCCGTGACGAATATAATAGATGGTCAGCACTTAATCCTTCGCAGGCGAGATATCTGCAGCGTCGGGCCGCTTCATATCACCCCGCCCTTACCTTTCATTGGATTTGAGGCGTTCACCATATGATAATTTCGGTGCTTTGCCGGGGTTTTGGAAGTACATCGGCTCTAACAGCCGGTACAAGTTCCCCTTGATGCCCGCGAAGCGGAATACCCGTGGCACTACCGGCGGAATAGCCGTTGCGCTCTGGGGTTTAGCCCTTTGTATCAAGGCCTTGGTGCTCGCGCGGAGGATTGGCGCGGCCCCGCAAGAATGATTTGGAATCAGGCGTCATGACCGCGTTTCGCGAGAGCGTCGAAGCCATGATACCGGCGCTGCGCCGGTATGCGCGCGCGCTCACGCGCGATGCCGACATCGCCGATGATCTCGTGCAAGATACCCTCGTTCGCGCGTTGCGCTCGGAACGGCTTTTTCTCGGTGGCGACGTGCGGAGCTGGCTCTACACGATCCTGACCAACCTCAACAAGAACAGGCGGCGATCGCTGGCCCGACGGCCGCAATTCATGCCTCTTCTCGAAAACAATCCGGACGCCAGCGGCACGGAGGCCGAGGGCCGCGACATTGCCAAGGCATTGGCGACCCTGGTGGACGATCAGCGCGCGGTGTTGCTGCTCGTGATGCTGGAAGGATTGAGCTATCGCGAGGTCGCCGACATTCAGGGTGTGCCGATCGGCACGGTGATGTCGCGCCTGGCGCGCGCCCGGGCGCACGTGAAAGCCGTCCTCGACGGCGAGCGGCCGGCGCTGCGAAGGGTGAAATGAAACCATGTCGCGATTGATGAGTGGACGTGTTGTGGCTGAGTTTTTTGGGCGAACCAGATTGCAGAGCAAGCCGCATTTCCGCAGGGGAGAGCGGAAGACGGCCGGAACGATTTCGAGCAGGAAGAGACAACGACCATGACCGACCCCAAAATTCCTGTCACCGAGGACGAGCTGCACGCTTACGTCGACAACGAGTTGCCGGCCGAGCGCCGCGGCGACGTCGAGGCCTGGCTTGCGGGCCATCCTGACGATGCCGGGCGCGTGCAGGCATGGCGCGACATGGCCGAAGCCCTCCACGCCCGCTACGACCACATCGCCGATGAGACGGTGCCGAAGCGGCTCGAGATCGAACGGCTGGTGCAGCGGCCACGCAGCTGGGTGTACGGCGCGATCGCGGCGACGCTGGCTGCTTTCGTCTGCGGCGGCGGGATCGGCTGGGTGGCTAGGGGCGCTGCCGCGACGCCGTCGACAGTCGAGAGCCTCACCACCGATGCGCTGGATGCGCACCGGCTCTATGTCGTCGAAGTTCGCCACCCTGTGGAGGTGCCCGGCAGCGAACGCGACCACCTGCAGACCTGGCTGACCAAGCGTTGCGGCTGGGAAGTTCGGGCCCCGAAGCTCGACGCGAGCGGCCTTAAGCTGGTCGGGGGGCGTCTGTTGCCGGGGCCGACCGGCCCGGCCTCGTTCTTCATGTATGAGAGCGCCAATGGCGAGCGTTACACGCTCTACTCCTCGCGCTCGAAGACCGGATCGGCCCAGATGCGCTACACCGCCGCCGAAAATTCCGGTGCGATGTACTGGTCGGAGGACAACGTCAGTTACGTGCTGAGCGGCCCGATGGACAAGACAAAGCTCAACCACGTCGCGCGGCTTGTCTATGACCAGACCGACAAGGGTGGTTAGCAGCCGCCACGCCCGCCGGGTGTTGCGAATTCAGCACGTCCAAATTCCGACATTAAGAATCTGGAATTGGAACATGGACGCGTCTCAATATCGCTCCAGGGAATCACAAAAAGTTGTGGCGCGTTCGATCCGCCGATCGACGCAAGCGGCCTCACCTGGGGTTGGTACCGCGCTGGTCCCCCAGGTCGAGGCCGCGCCTTTTCGTGCCCGCGCGCTACGGCAGGTCGCTGCGCGGGTTATAGGGGTGGGCATCACGCCATTTTTGCATTAACGCCTCCAGTTCGGCGTTGTTCCCATCCGGCAACATGATGCGGGTGGTGACCAGAAGATCTCCGCTCCCGCCGGCTTTCGGCAACCCCTTGCCTTTCAGACGAAAGGTCCGGCCGCTCGAGGTGTTCTTCGGGATGGATAGTTCGACCGCGCTGCCGAGCGTCGGCACGCGCACCTTGCCGCCAAGCACGGCTTCATAGAGCGTAATCGGCAGATCCAGACGCAGGTCGCTGCCGTCCACCTTGAAGAACGGGTGCGGTGCAATGCTGACCGTAATCAGAAGATCGCCGGGCGGATGTCCGGGCGCCGTCTCGCCCTGCCCTTTCAGTCGGATCTGCTGGCCGGCCACGACGCCGGCTGGGATCTTGACGTTGAGCTCCTTGCCGGTCGGCAGTCGGACCCGCTTCTCGCCGCCCTTCACCGCCTCTTCCAGCGACACCGCCATCGAAACGGAAAGGTCCAGGTCCATCGCCATGGTGCCAGGGTCGAAGTCAAAGCGCGCGCCGCCGCCGCCGGGCCTGCCCGCACGCGCATTGGCCGCGCCGAACATGCTGTTGAGGATGTCCTCGAAGCCGCCGCCGCTAAAGCCGCCTGCGCCCGGCCCGCCGCCGGTGCGGAAGGTGTGGGTCTCAAATCCCCCGGCGCGGCCGCGCGCACCGCCGCCCGGAAAACCCTGGAAGCGCGGCTTGCCCTCGGCATCGATCTCGCCGCTGTCGAACTGCTTGCGCTTGTCCGCATCGCCAATGATCTCATTGGCCGAGTTCAGCTCGGCAAAGCGTGCTGCCGCCTTCGGATCGTTCTTGTTGGCGTCGGGGTGGTACTTCTTGGCAAGCTTGCGATAGGCGCTCTTGATCGCCGCGGCGGTAGCGTTCCGCGGCACCCCCAAGACCTCATAGGGGTCGCGCATCCGTCAGTTCTCCTTCATGGGAAGACATTGAGTTTAGTATACGGGCGCGGAGCCCGCTCGGATTTTTCATTTGGGGATTTAGTGTCATTTTTGCAACGGGGCCTCGAGTACCCCGATCTGGCGCCCGATGGAGCAAGATCACCCACAGCTTCAACGTCTTGGCCAAAGAAGCGCAGGTTACAGCGGATTCGCAAGGACCTGGAGCTCCGATTCCGAGGTTCGCAAGCTATCGCGGTGGCCTCTGATGCGAACCGCGGAATCAAAGGAGCTCCAGCAACTTATTGTTTCCAGTGCGGCTTTGAATTTGAAGTTCCTATGATGGACTCGCGGCGAAGCTGATCGGAACTTCAAATTTCGCCGCACTAGCCGGTTGACCTTCAGCTTTGCCGCCAGGGCTTCAACGTATGAATTTCCCACTGTCCGTGACCGGTCTGGCAGGCAGCCCCCTGCAGCCAGCTCTCCGAATCGCCCTTGACGTAGCTGGCGAGGAAATCGCGGCAGGTACGCCCCTCGGATGAGTAGGCCTGGGCCAGCGGCGTCACCGACCCCCGCGCCCCGGTCTCGGGATTTTCCCAGGGCTGACTGGCGTCCTTGTCGCCTTTGGTCAGCACGTCGGAAGCAGCATTGCGGGCAAAAGCGAGATCGGTTTCGGTCGGCGTCGCCGGGCCTGCCCTGGCGGGTGCGAGGGAGCCTGTCACCTCCTCACCGCCAAACCTGGCCCAACTAAAATCGCCGCGGGAGAAGCTGCAGCCACCGGCCTCGATCCCGATCAAGGCCAAGATCATTATCGTTACCGGCCGGGCGGGCGATAGGCCAAAGCCTCCCCATGCCCTATATAAGGTTGACCTCATACAGGGCTCAAACGCGGACCTTGCCACCGGCGGGGGCAACTTTGGACTCCAGATGACAGACACAACGGCCATCAAACACCCGACACCCTTAACAACAGGTGATTTCACCGCGGCCGAGGAGCCTTTGGCGCTGTTTGGCGCGTGGTTTGCGGAGGCGACCGCGTCAGAACCCAACGACCCCAACGCCATGGCGCTGGCAACGGTCGATGCCGACGGCCTGCCGGACGTGCGAATGGTGCTGATGAAGGGCTATGACGCCAACGGCTTTGTGTTCTACAGCCATATCGCCAGCCAGAAGGGCCGTGAATTGGCCGCAAATCCTAAAGCGGCTTTACTCTTTCACTGGAAATCGCTGCGCCGGCAGGTGCGCATCCGCGGCACCGTGTCGCCGGTCACCGACGCCGAGGCCGATGCCTATTTCGCCACCCGCCCCAAGCAGGCCCAGATCGGTGCCTGGGCCTCGAAGCAGTCCCAGCCACTGGAAAGCCGTTTCGCCTTTGAACAAGCGATCGCCAAGGTCGCGGCGCAATACCTGATCGGCGAGGTGCCGCGCCCGCAGGGCTGGAGCGGCTGGCGCATTACCCCGCTTCGGTTCGAGTTCTGGCATGATCGCCCGTTCCGCCTGCACGACCGCATCGAATTTCGTCGCGACGCGTTCGGCCAGGCCTGGTCGAAGACGCGTCTTTACCCCTGATCGACAGATCGAAGGACCCCATGCCCAGTTCAACCCACAACGGACCACGGCGGACGCTGCTGCTCACCGGAGCGAGCCGCGGCATTGGGCATGCGACCGTGATCCGCTTTTCGTCGGCCGGCTGGCGCGTCATCACCTGTTCGCGGCATCCGTTTCCGGAAGACTGTCCCTGGGACGCCGGCCCTGAGGATCACATCCAGGTCGATCTCGCCGATCACGACGACACCGCGCGAGCTATTTCCGAAATTCGAAACCGCCTGGAGGGCGGCGTGCTCCACGCGCTCGTCAATAACGCCGCGATCTCGCCGAAGGCGGAAGGCGGCAAGCGGCTTGGCTCGATCAATACGGACCTGGAGACCTGGACCCACGTATTCCGGGTCAATTTCTTCGCGCCGATCATGATGGCGCGCGGACTGATCGAGGAGTTGAAGGCCGCCAAGGGCTCGGTCGTCAACGTCACCTCGATCGCGGGCTCGCGGGTGCACCCGTTCGCGGGCGCGGCCTATGCGACCTCCAAGGCTGCGCTTGCGGCGCTGACGCGCGAAATGGCCTCCGACTTCGGCAGGCTCGGCGTGCGGGTGAATTCGATTGCGCCGGGCGAGATCGACACCTCGATCCTGTCGCCGGGTACGGAAAAGATCGTCGAGCAGCAGATTCCG
Organism: Bradyrhizobium sp.; assembly: GCF_035701725.1. Lineage (GTDB taxonomy): Bacteria > Pseudomonadota > Alphaproteobacteria > Rhizobiales > Xanthobacteraceae > Bradyrhizobium. The sequence continues at coordinate 5,387 of NZ_DASSRP010000418.1, read as the reverse complement.
ATGCACCGGGTCGGTACGCCGGATGAAGTCGCCAAGATCATCTATGTGCTATGCACGGAAACCAGTTCTTACGTGAACGGGGCCGAAATCCACATCAACGGCGGCCAGCACGTCTAGGCGTCGTACCCGAAGGTCCGCAGCAAGGGGCCGATCGCCCGCAACCGCAACTCAGATCAACCCGCGCAGGATTTGCGCGGCCTGCCAGCGCAGCGCCTCCTCGGCGTTGGCGATGCTGGAACATTCGTCCTCGCGCTCGCCCTCGCCGAGCGCAGCTCCGCAATGCCGGCAGCTACGCGCCGAGATCGCTTCGGCCCGGACGATATTGCGGCCCTGCTGGTAGCTTGCGAAGTCGATGACGTTCTGCATTGGCCTTATGACTTTCTCAACCATGGGAGTTCTCGCCGGTCGTTCCGGAAGAAGGTTATGACAGAAAGCCGTCGCGTAAACGTTCAGTCCTCCGCTCAAATTTTAGCGGAGCGTTTGGGCCGGGAAGTCGGGCAATTCCGCGTACTTTCTTAACCTCAATCGCGCGAGGCGATTGGTTTACAGCCACTTTTTCCAGCGGAAATACATGTACGGTGCGACCGCCGCGAGCACCATCATCAGCACGGCAAACGGATAGCCGTGCTGCCATTCCAGTTCCGGCATCACCTTGAAGTTCATGCCATAGATCGAGGCGATCAAGGTCGGCGGCATCAGCACCACCGCCATCACCGAGAACAGCTTGATGATGTTGTTCTGCTCGAGATTTACGACGCCGAGCATCGCGTCCAGCACGAAAGTGATCTTGTTGGAAAGATAGGAGGCATGGTCGGTCAACGAGGCGACGTCGCGCTGCATGGTCTTGAGCTGCTCGCGCATGTCCTTGGTCCATTTGACGCCCTCGATCACGGCCGAGAGGAACGTCACCAGACGGCCGATCGAAACCAGGCTTTCGCGGACCTTTGAGGTCAAATCGCCCTTGCGGCCGATGGTGATCAGAATCTGCGAGTAGCGCTTGGCATTGCCGTGGCGCTCGCTTTCGGGCTCGAAGATATCGTGCGAGACCTGGTCGACGTCGGCGCCGATCCGCTCCAGAATGTCGGCGCAGCGGTCGATCACCGCATCCAGAAGCTCCATCAGCACCATTTCCCCGGTGATGCCGGCGGAGCAGTTGCGGGCAAGCTTGTTTTCCACCAGCACGAACGGCTTCGGATCGTCGTAGCGCACCGTCACCAGCCTGTGGCCGGAAAGGATGAAGGTCACCGCAGTGGTCTTCGGCGCCTCGGTGTCGGACTGACACATCAATGTCGCCGTCATGTAGCGTGCGCCGTTCTCAATATACAGTCGGCTGGAGATCTCGATTTCCTGCATGTCTTCGCGGGTCGGGACCGCGATGCCGGCGAGCCGCTCGACCGCCTTGTCCTCGGCCGTAGTTGGCTTGACGAGATCGACCCAGACCGCGTTGTCCGGCAAAGCCTCCAGGTCGCTGACGGTGGCCTTTTTCAGGGAGGATTCACTGGGGACAAACACCGAGAACATGCGCGGCTCCGGACCTAAAAGTGAGATTTAACCAAGAGTGCAGATCCAACTTTCGCGAAAACGCGTCGGAGCGGATGCGAATACCGGAATCGGCCGGGGAATTCGAGTTTGACAGGCTTTCTATAACGCCGCCGTGAAGTTCCGGCTATTTGAGGCGCTCCTATGGCGGGAGGGTGGCGGCGGTCTGGCGGATAAGGCCTGCTGTTGCAGGAGAATCCACAGATGCTCAAGGGCTTGCGGCAAAAAAGACACAGCCAGGCTCCCGCAGCGCAGGATCACCATCCCGGCACTGGCAATATTGTCAAATTCGGCGATAATGTGGGAGTTGAAGGTGGAGTCGTGGCGGGCCGTTGGTTCCTGCTGCGGACGCCGGGGTCGATTGGAAAATCCACAATGCCGATGAAACTGACGTCGCTGAAATTGGCAATGGCTGTAACGGCCGCCGGTCTGCTGCTCTCGGGCTGCATGGAAACGGCAACCTATGAGGCGACCAACACCGCCGCGTTCAAACAGCGCGACAAGGAATTGTTGGCGAAGGTTCGCTACGAGAACGTGCAGCCGCCGGAGAACTTCCGCCGCGCGATCGTCGAATTTCGCCGCAAGGAGGCCCCCGGTTCGATCGTGGTGGATTCCGACAATCACTATCTCTACTACGTCCTGAACGACGGCAAGGCGATCCGTTACGGCATCACCGTCGGTGAAGAGGCCATGGCCTGGTCGGGCGTTGCCAAGATCGGCAGCATGACCGAATGGCCGGCCTGGCACCCGACCAAAGGCGAGATCGAGCGCCTTGGCGTTCCGACCTTTGTACCGCCGGGTCCGGACAATCCGATGGGTTCACGCGCGATGTATCTCTACTCGGGCGGCAAGGACACGCTGTTCCGGATTCACGGCACCAACCAGCCGGAATACATCGGCCAGTCGATTTCCTCGGGCTGCATCCGCATGACCAACGAGGACGTGATCGATCTTTATAACCGCGCCAAGGTCGGCGCGATCGTGGTCGTGCTCGCCCCCCATCACGGCGGTGACTCGCCATTCGGCGGTTCGTCGCAGATGGCGCAAGGTGGCAACACCAACTACGGCTCCTGGCAGTAACCGACCGAGCCTGACTCAAACGAACAAAGAGCGCCGGTTTACCGGCGCTTTTTCTTTGACGGCTTGTCGGCTGGGGGTTTTTGCGCCGCCTGATCGGATGCGGGTGCAGCCGCCTCGCCGCTTCCCTTGCTGCTCTCTCCCTTGATGCCTTCTCCCTTGGCGCCTTCCGGCTCGTCCGCCGTCTGGCGCGGCGGGGCTTCCTCCGGCCGCGGGGCCGGCAGCATTGGTGCGATCGCCGGCAATGCGTCCCAGACATTCCACTGGCAGATCCGGTAATCGTTGCGCCGCTCCATCAGATCGAGATGGATGTGGTCTTCGTGATAGCCGTCAGAGCCGGGCCCGAGCACGGTCGAGAATCGCGCACATACCGAATGCAGCACGCTCTCGCGGGTCTCGCGAGGGACATTGCGGTCAGTCAGCGAGATCGTCCGGCCATCGGCAAACTTGAAGGAACGGACATCGAGCGCATTGGCGCGGCCGTGCTCGGACAATTGCGCGCCGGCGACGCGGTTTCGGCCGCGGCATTCGAACGAATCGAAGTTGTCGAGCGCCGTCATGGCGCTGCCGAGATTCCTGGCGAGCGGCGCAATATCGGTGCGAACCCAATCCGCAATCGCTGACGCCATCTTGCAGCGCAGGATCGCTGCGGGCTTGACCGCGACCTGGCGACCATCCGGCAAGACCACTGCCTCGAGACGCACAAGGTCTTCTCCACCGCAGCCGCCGGGACCATGGATGTCGGGAATGCTGGGCGCAATCGCAATCGCATCCGTCAAAGCGAGCCGGCAGGCCGACGGCGTCGGCGGCGCCGTCGGCTCCGCACTGTTGTCCTCCGGAGCCGCGGACGGTTCGGGTTTGCCCGAAGGCTCGGGCTTGGAAGGGGCTTCGGCCGGCCGCGGCTTTGGCAGTGGCACCTTGGGGGCAGCGGCGACCCTGGCGCTGGCGACGGGCATCTGGCCGCAACAGACGAGCAGAAAAGCGGCAGCGGTAACCATGGCCGCCCGCCGTGCCCTTCTCCAACCAGAAGCCCACTTGCAGCGCGCTTTCCCCACGCTAGACTTCGTGTCAAATCGCGCGAAACAAGCGAAAAAAGCGATCGCACATTCAGGAGGGACGCCCGCATGCGTGGCTTGATGCAAGACTGGCCTTTGCTGTGTCATCGAATTCTCGAGCACGCAGCACTTATTCATGGCACGCAGGAGGTCGTCACACGGTCGGTCGAAGGCCCGATCCATCGCACCAACTATGCGCAGATCCACAAGCGCGCGCTGAAGATCTCGCAACGGCTGGACCGCGACGGCATCAAGCTCGGCGACCGCGTCGCCACCATCGCCTGGAACACTTGGCGTCACCTCGAAGCCTGGTATGGCATCATGGGTATTGGTGCGATCTGCCATACCGTCAACCCGCGGCTGTTTCCCGAACAGATCGGCTGGATCATCAATCACGCCCAGGACCGCGTGGTGATGACCGATATCACCTTCGTACCGATTCTGGAAAAGATCGCCGACAAACTTCCAAGCGTCGAGCGTTATATCGTGCTCACCGACAAGGCGCACATGCCGCAAACGACGCTGAAGAACGCGGTCGCCTATGAGGATTGGATCGCGGAGGTCGACGGCGATTTCAGATGGAAGACCTTCGACGAGAATACCGCCGCTGCGATGTGCTACACCTCAGGCACGACCGGTGATCCCAAGGGCGTCCTGTACTCGCACCGCTCCAACGTCCTGCATGCGCTGATGGCCAATACCGGCGATTCACTCGGCGCCTGCGCCAGCGATACCATGCTGCCGGTGGTTCCGTTGTTCCATGCCAACAGCTGGGGTATCGCGTTCTCCGCGCCCTCGATGGGAACCAAACTGGTATTGCCCGGCGCAAAGCTTGACGGCGCTTCGGTGTTCGAACTTCTCGACACCGAAAAGGTGACGCATACCGCTGGCGTTCCCACCGTCTGGCTGATGCTGCTCAATCACATGGCCGCCAACAAGCTGAAGCTGCCGCACCTGCGTTTCGTCGTCTGCGGCGGCTCGGCGATGCCACGCTCGATGATCAAGGCCTTCATCGACATGGGCGTCACGGCCCGGCACGCCTGGGGCATGACCGAGATGAGCCCGATCGGCACGCTTGCCGCCCTCAAGCCGCCGTTCGGAGACCTGACCGGCGAAGAGGCGCTCGATATCCTGCAGACCCAGGGTTATCCGCCATTCGGCGTACAGATGAAAATCACCGACGATGCCGGCAAAGAACTGCCGTGGGACGGCAAGACCTTCGGCCGCCTCAAGGTCTCCGGGCCTGCGGTCGCCAAGGCCTACTATCGGGTCGATGCCGACATTCTGGACGAGACCGGATTTTTCGACACCGGCGATGTCGCCACCATCGACCCGAACAGCTACATGCGCATCACCGACCGCTCCAAGGACGTGATCAAATCCGGTGGCGAGTGGATATCCTCGATCGATCTAGAAAATCTCGCGGTCGGCCACCCGGCGGTGGCAGAAGCTGCGGTCATTGGCGTGCACCATCCCAAATGGGACGAGCGTCCCCTGCTCATCATCCAGCTCAAGCAGGGACAGAATGCGACGCGGGAAGACATTCTGAAATTCATGGATGGCAAAATCGCCAAATGGTGGATGCCCGACGACATCGTCTTCGTCGACGGCATTCCCCACACCGCGACCGGCAAGATCCTGAAGACAGCGCTGCGCGAGCAGTTCAAGAGCTATCGCTTTCCGAACGCGGCGGCTTGATCCGCGGTCGCAATCGTC
>NZ_DASSRP010000417.1:0-2177 GCF_035701725.1 Bradyrhizobium sp. | reverse complement strand
AAGCGTTGGAACATGAGCGGGCGGCGATCACGACGCCGTTCTGGTTCGGCGTGAAAATCGGTCATTCCGATATCGCGGTCGCGTGCGCCGTGCGCTTTGTAAGCGAGGCGCATCCGAACTTGTTTGACCCGGCCGGCTGCCCCGCGCTTGCCGATCACGCCGCGCGTTGCGAGGCGCTGGAAGTGTTCAAGGAAATCGTGCAGCCGCTGGTGCCGCCCAAAAGCTGAGGCGTCGTTCGCTAGCGGTCTCGCTCCCGCTCGATCTGCGGCTTGGGCGCGACGGTGCCCGCCATGAAGACCTTGGGGAACGCCAGTTGGATCAGCGCGCGCCGTCCGCGAGCCACGCCGCGAGCACCGCGCGCTCCTCGGTGCTGATTTCGGTGATGTTGCCGGGCGGCATGGCATTCGACCAGGCCGCATTGCGCCCGATCAGGCGGCTGTTGCGCAAGATCGCTTCCGGATTGTCGAGGCGCACGCCCTTTGGCGCGGCGGTGATTCCATCGAACACCGGCTCGGCGGCATGGCACATGCTGCAGCGGGACAGCACGATGTCCTGCACCGCCGCGAAATCATGCTTGGGCACCGCCGTGGCGGCCTTGGCGTCGCGAGGGCCTGCGGTCGTGAGCAGGGCGATCGCGATCATGCCGATCGCCGCCACGCCCCACACCCACCACGGCGATTTGCGCCCGGCATGGCGCTCGTTGAAGAAGTGGCGGATCACGGGACCAAGCGCCAGCACGATCGCCGCGATCAGCCAGTTGTAACGGGTGCCGAAGATCAGCGGGTAATGATTGCTGATCATGAGGAAGACGACCGGCAGTGTCAGATAGTTGTTGTGGACCGAACGCTCCTTGCCTTGCTTGCCGTATTTCGGGTCCGGCTTCTCGCCGGCCAGCAGGGCTGCGATCACCTTCTTCTGGTTCGGGATGATCAGAGCGAAGACATTGGCGACCATGATGGTGCCGATGATCGCGCCGATCTGGTTGAAGGCGCCGCGGCCGCTCAGCACATGGGTAAAGGCGTAGGTCAGCGCGACCAGGAAGATATAACCGCCGATCGCGAAGGGAAGTTCGTAGGCCGAAAGCCCGCTGCGGCAGGCTGCTTCATAGAGCAGCCAGGCCAGCGCCAGGCTGCCGAACGAGAACAGTGCCGCCTGCAGCGGCGTCAGGTCGAGCACCGACTTGTCGACCAGAAACAGTTCGGCGTCGAGGTAATAGACGATGACCATCAGCACGAAGCCCGACAGCCAGGTGGTGTAGGCTTCCCATTTGAACCAGGTCAGTTCGCTCGGCATTTTCGCCGGCGCCACCAGGAATTTGACGATGTGATAGAAGCCTCCGCCATGCACCTGCCAGGCTTCGCCATGGGCGCCTTCCGGCAGGCCCTCGCGCGGCTTCAGCCCGAGGTCGAGATGAATGAAGTAGAACGAGCTTCCGATCCAGCCCACCGCCGCGATCACATGCAGCCAGCGGAAAATAAGACTAGCCCATTCCGATAGTATCGATGCCCACATCGCCGTCCGTTCCTCGCGCGGTATAAGCGGCGGCGGTTCCGCGCGCGACCCTGAAAGCTGCCCCAATCAATTCTGTGTCGCATCTCTCAGGATTCTTTTCCAGCGCTTCCCGTTGGCAGCCAGACCGGGTAGTTTGCCCAAAATTGGGGCAGGTGGACTTCGCCGCACCGATCCGGTTCAATGCGGAACGGGGCCGATTTGAAGGTGGGACTTATGAAGAAGCTTCTTCTTTGCGCGATGCTGGTGGCGGCGGCGACGCCGGCCTGGTCGCAAACCAAGCCCAAGGCGGTGGCAGGGCGCGATCCCTGCGCGCCGATCGGCCAGACCGCGAACCGCGAGCTGGTCTACCCGATGGGTTGCAACAACCTGCCGGCGCCGCCTCCCTTGCCGCCGCAGGCCGAAGTTCAGCAGGCGCCGGCACCGGCCCCCGAGCCGGAAGCCCGGCGTAGCGGTCTTTTCGGCATGTCGTTCGATTTCAGCGGTGGGACCACCCAGTCCGGCCAGGGCCGCACTCCATAACCGTATTGCGCGCATGTCGCAGAAACCGCTCGAGGAATTGAACGCCTGCACGCAAGGCGACTTCGTCGCCGCGCTCGCAAATATCTTCGAATATTCGCCCTGGGTTGCCGAACAGGCTTTTGCCGCGCGTCCGTTCAGCGGCATCA
>NZ_DASSRP010000416.1:0-18032 GCF_035701725.1 Bradyrhizobium sp. | reverse complement strand
GTTCTCGCCGCATCGACCTATCCGCTGGAACTGGTGCAGGCCGATCGCTGGTTGAAGGATCGCAAGACTCTGAAAGGCGATGCGCTGAAGACCGAGGTCGACAAGCAGTCCTGGGACAACAGCATCAAAGCCTTGACTTCGACTGCGGATGTTCTGGCCATGATGAGCGACAAGCTCGACTGGACCAAGAATCTCGGCGACGCCGTGCTCGCGCAGCAGCCGGACGTGATGGACGCGATTCAGCGCCTGCGCACCAAGGCTTATGACAACAAGAAGCTTTCCACCACCAAGCAGCAGAAGGTCAGCGTCCAGACCCAGGAAAGCAAGCAGGTGATCGTGATCGAGCAGGCCGATCCCAACACGATCTACGTGCCTTACTACGATCCGGCGACCGTCTATGGTGCGTGGCCCTACGCAGCCTATCCACCCTATTACTTCGGCTATCCGGGCTACATCGGCGCAGGCGTGATCGCGGCTGGCATCGCCTTCGGCGCAGGCTGGGCGATCGGGCGCTGGGGCAATTATTGGGGCGGCGGCGCCAACTGGGGCAACCGCAATCTCTACGTGAACCACTTCAACAAGATCAACAACATCGGAAACAACTGGCAGCACAACCCCACGCATCGTCAGGGCGTGCGTTATAACAATGCGAACGTCGCGCAGCGATTTGGCAACAACAACTTGCGGGCCGGCGTCGCGGATCGCATGGACTTCCGCGGCCGCAGCGGCCAGCAGGTGCTCAATCCGGGCGGCGGCAGGCCGAGCGTCGGTGATCGCGCCACCAACCTCGGTGATCGCGGTGGCAATCTTGGCGACCGAGGCGGAGGCAATCGGGCCAATGTGGCCGATCGCCGAGCCGGCAATGCGGGCAACCGTGCGGGCGTCGCCGATCGGGCACGGAGCGGGGGCGGCGGCAGCTTCAACGTCTCCTCCGGCAGGGCGGCCAATCTGGCGTCCGCACGCGGACGGGCAAGCTTTGCTTCTGCCGGAGGCGGTGGTTTCCGCGGCGGCAGCTTCGCCGGCGGCGGTGGTTTTCGCGGGGGTGGTGGCGGCTTCCGCGGAGGCGGTGGCTTCCGTGGTGGCGGAGGGTTCGGGCGGCGATCCGACATCGCGCTGAAGCACGACGTCGTGCTGCTCGGACATCTCGCCAACGGCATCGGCTATTACCGCTTTAGCTATCTTGGCAGCGACGCGACCTATGTCGGTGTGATTGCCCAGGAGGTCCAGGCCATCATGCCGGATGCGGTCACGCGCGGCAGAGACGGCTTCCTGAGGGTGTATTACGAGAAGCTCGGCTTGAAGTTCGGCACCTACAAGGATTGGCTCGCGCGCGGCGCAAAGATCCCCTCGGAGGTGACGCCATGACCAATCTGCGGTCGCTCGGTCATGCCAGCCTGCCGGCCATTATGATGGTTTTCGTCCTGAGTACCGCCGCTCGGGCGCAAGAGTCGTTTTCCTCGCCCGAGCAGGCAGCGTCCTCGCTCGCCGATGCAGTCAAGAGCGGTTCGAACAGAGCCATCCTCAAGGTGCTCGGCAAGGATGCCGGAGATATCGTTGCATCCGGCGATGACGTTGCCGACGCGGAAATGCGGCAGCGTTTCGCGACCGCATACGACGCCAAGCACTCGATCAAGTCAGAGGGAAACAGGAAAGCCACGCTGATCGTCGGCAATGATGATTTCCCGTTTCCGATTCCGCTCTACAACACCAAGAGCGGCTGGGAGTTCGATACCAGGGCCGGGCGCCTGGAAATTCTCTATCGCCGCATCGGCCGCAACGAGCTCGACGCGATCCAGACCTGTCTCGCTTTTGTCGATGCCGAGAATGAATATGCCGAGAAGGATCGCGGTCAGGGCATCGGCGTCTACGCGCAACGATTTGTCAGTAACCCCGGAAAAAAAGACGGCCTGTTCTGGCGCGACGACAGCGACCCCAGTCCGCTCGGTGAACTCGCTGCGAAGGCCTCGAGCGAGGGTTACAAGCTTGAAGGGAAGGGAGCACCTTATCACGGCTACTATTATCGAATCCTGAGGGCACAGGGATCCGGTGCGCCGGGCGGGGCCCTCAGCTATGTTGCCACCGGCAAAATGATAGGCGGCTTCGCGCTGATCGCCTATCCGGCGGAGTATGGCAATTCGGGGGTGATGACCTTCATGGTCAGTCACGCCGGTACCGTCTACCAGAAGGACCTCGGCAGACGGACCGAGGTGCAGGCCAGGCGCATGATGCTGTTTGACCCCGATCAGACCTGGAAGAAAGTGACTGCAGAAAGGCCTTGAGGTCGTTCAGGACCGACCTCAAGTTGCCAAAAGATGGCTCAGCTTCCTCTTGCCAGAGACGGCTGAGACCTTGCAATCTCACAGCGATGCCGCGACCAGCCTGGCCACCGCGGCAAGCGTTGCGTTGCGATGCTCCGCCTCAGGCGAGCTTTCGGTCAAATAGACCGCCACAAAAAGCGGGGGCCGGTTCGCTGCAGGCCATACAACGGCGACATCGTTGGTCGTGCCTTTTTCGCCGGAGCCGGTCTTGTCGCCGATGCGCCAGTCGCGCGGAAATCCGGCGCGCAATCGCGCATCGCCGGTCTTGTTGCCGACGAGCCAGCCGATCAGGCGGTCTCGCGAGGCCGGCATCAATGCGTTGCCACTCACCAGCGCGCGAAAGTCCGATAGCATGGCGGCGGGAGAGGTCGTGTCGCGCGGATCGCCGGACAACGCTTCATTCAGATCCGGCTCGTTGCGGTCAAGCCTTGTCACGGTGTCGCCGAGCGAGCGCGCATAGGCGGTCAGACCTTCAGGCCCGCCGAGATTGGCGAGCAACAGGTTGCCGGCGGTGTTGTCGCTGAAGGTGATTGCAGCTTCGCAAACATCCGCAAGCGACATTCCCTCGCTGCCGACATGATTTTTGCTGACGGGAGAGTTCGCCACGATGTCTTTCGCCTCGAAACGAACGCGGCGATCGATCTGCTCCTTGCCGGCATCGACGCGGGCGAGCAGCGCCGCGACAGCGAGCGCCTTGAATGTACTGCACATCGGAAAGCGTTCGTCGCCGCGATGGGCGGCGCTGTTTCCGCTCAGCGTATCGGTAACCGCAACACCAAGGCGTCCGCCGCGTTCTTTCTCGAGTTCGGCAAACTTCTGCACGAGCCGATCGGACCATCCAGCGTCCGCGTGAGCGGAGAGGTTCGGACCGAGCAACATGCTTCCGCCAATCGCCACACCGAGCCCATACAAAAACTCCCGTCGCTTCACCATTTCGTCTCTCCTTGCGGTTGCTTACGCCTCAATGGGGCCCGCCGATCGGATTGACAAGCGATGAAAAATTGGGGGAGACATTAGGAAAATTTGGGAAGCGCGACACATGATCAGATCGCATCTGCCACTCAATGCGCTCCTCGCTTTTGAAGCGTCGGCCCGGCACCTCAGCTTCACGTCCGCAGGCCTGGAGCTGAGGGTCACCCAGGCTGCCGTCAGTCACCAGGTCAAGGCACTCGAAGAGCTGTTGGGCGTGAAACTGTTTCGCAGGCTTCCACGCGGACTGGCGCTCACGGATGAGGGCCTGGTTCTGCTGCCCGTTCTGACCGAGACGTTCGACCGCATCCAGGCGACGCTCGATCAGTTCACCGGCGGCAAGTTCCGCGAAGCCGTCACGGTCGGTGCGGTCGGCACATTCGCCACCCGCTGGCTGTTGCCGAGGCTTGCCTCGTTCCGCAAAGCGCATCCCAATATCGATTTGCGCATCTACACCAACAACAACCGCGTCGATCTTGCGGGTGAGGGGCTCGATTTCGCCATCCGCTTCGGCGACGGATCGTGGCACGGGGCGGAGGCCGTCGAGCTTCTGTCGGCGCCTCATTCACCGGCGTGCACGCCGGAAATTGCAAAACGGCTGCGGCGACCCGAGGACCTCCTCGCCGAAGTGCTGCTTCGCTCATACCGAATCGACGAATGGGAGCGCTGGTTTGCGTCGGTTGGCATTGCCTCCGCTCAAGCTCGCGGGCCGGTGTTCGATTCGTCTACGGCGCTTGCCGAGGTCGCGGTTCAAGGGCAGGGCGTTGCGTTACTGCCGATCCGGATGTTTGCGCGGGAGCTGGAAAGCGGGCACCTCGTTCAACCCTTCAAAGACGAAATCACTCTCGGCCGTTACTGGCTGACGAGCCTGAAATCAAAACCCGCGTCGGCAGGCATGAAAGCTTTTCGGCACTGGCTGTTGCAGGTCTGCCGGGAGCAGGCGCAAGGCATGGCCGCGCCGGCCAGATGACCGCTCGGCCACGCTTGTACGCAAATGACCGCGCGCGCAAAGCGTCCTTTGAAGGAGCGAATCTTCGCGATTGGAGGCTGAAAAGCCGAAAAGACACAAGATGTTTTGATCGAAAACTTCGGCTTTGGACGCCGCAAGGATTGATTTACCAACCTTTGCCGGTCCATCGATCTCCCCATTTCCGCCGTGTTCCCGCTGCGGTATATTGATCTGATGATGCGGGTCCTGAAGACTTCGCATCGGGGATAAGGCGTCGGGGCACGCAGAAAATGCGGCGGGCGCAGCGGTACTTGGGGCGAATGCAGAACAGACGGTCAGCACCGACTTGTGGGGCATGGCGAGGAATTGCCGTCGCCGGTGCATGCCTGGTGCTTGCCAACTGTTCGTCATCTGGCCTGATGAGCCGTGTCGACCCGAAATACGGCGTTTCCTCCAGCCCGCGCGTCGTCGCCATGGGCGATCCCGTGCCGAAGGGCGGTGGAACCTACCGCGTGGGCAAACCCTATACGGTCGCCGGCCAACTCTACATTCCCGAAGAGAACGTCAATTACCGCCAGGAAGGCCTTGCCTCATGGTATGGCGACGACTTCCACGGCCGGCTCACCGCCAATGGCGAGGTCTTCGACATGACCTCGCTCTCGGCCGCCCACCCGACACTGCCGATGCCGTGTTATGCCCGCGTCACCAACCTTGCCAACGGCAAGTCGCTGATCGTCCGCGTCAACGACCGTGGGCCCTACCACGGCAATCGCGTGATGGACGTCTCGAGCCGCGCAGCCGACCTCCTCGAATTCAAGAACAATGGCGTGGCGCGCGTGCGCGTCGAATATGTCGGCCGGGCGCCGCTCGAAGGTTCCGACGATCGTCTGTTGATGGCGACCCTGCGCACTGGCGCGCCGGCGCCGGCGCCTTCGCTGGTCCAGATTGCCTCGGCGCGCCCGTTCGTGCCACAACTGCCTTCCTCGGCGCGGCCGATCCGCGGCGAGGTGCCGCTTCCCGAAGGCCGGCCGTACAATCTGGGCAGCGCGCAGCCGGACCAGACCGCCTATGCGGAGCCGCAGACGCGTACCGCATCCATGCGCTCGCGTTCCAACGACCGGTTCCAGGACGAGGCATCCTACGACGATCGCTACGTCACGCGTCCGATCTCCGCCTATGCACCGGTAGATCCGCAGATTCCGAACGAAATTCTCTCGGCGCGCGGGCTTTACTGATTCCCGGTCAGGCGTAACCCGACTTGGTGCCTCAGGGCCGCAGGCAGCCGGGTTTCTCTCTTGTTCACAACATCTTATCCGAGCGGACGAAGGCGATGCCTCAATCGTTTGAGGGAGCCTAAAGCCGTGTTGTTTGAGCGGTTTCCAACTGTTAGAACGCGAGCCTTCAAGGACAATTTCGATGGCGCTTTCGACGTCGCGGTTTCGCCAGGCTTCAGTTGGGACAGGACGCCTCGCCCGCGGTCTGATCGCGGCTGCGCTCGTAGCGGCTGTCGGGTGGAGCGGCGTGCTGCTTGCGGCCAACAACAGCGTGCAGGGTGCCAAGAAGGAAGAAGCAGGATTTGACGGCGACGCCCCGACCGCGATCCTGATCGAGGCGTCAAGCGGTGCCGTGCTGTTCGAGAAGAACGCCGACGAACTGCGCGCGCCCTCCAGCATGATGAAGCTCGTGACGGCGGAAGTCGTTTTCCATGCGATCAAGCAGGGTGACATCAAACTGACGGATGAATATCGCGTCAGTGAGAACGCCTGGCGCAGGGGCGGGGCGCCGGCGGGGGGATCGACCATGTTCGCCGCCCTCAACAGCAAGATTTCGGTGGACGATCTGCTTCATGGAGCCATCATCCAGAGCGGCAACGATGCCTGCATCGTGCTGGCGGAGGCCATCGCAGGCAACGAGCGCGCCTTTGCCGAGATCATGACCAAGCGCGCCCGCGAGCTTGGCCTCAACCGATCTACCTTCGCCAATTCCAACGGGCTCCCGGACCCCGGCAACAAGATGACGGTGCGCGAACTGGCGAAGCTCGCCCGTCACATCATCCAGACCTATCCCGAGTTCTACAAACTGTTCGGAGAGAAAGAATTTACCTGGAATAAGATTCGCCAGCCGAACCGCAATCCCTTGCTCAACTCGCTCGAGGGCGCTGACGGCCTGAAAACGGGCTACACCAAGGAAGGCGGTTACGGCATGGTTGGGTCGGCCGTGCAGAACGGTACGCGGCTGATCGTTGCCATCAACGGGCTCGAAGATCCCGAAGACCGCGCGACCGAAGCCAAGAAAATGCTGGAGTGGGGATTCCGCAATTTCGAGGTGCGGACAGTGTTCGCGGAGAATCAGACGATCGGCTATGCCAAGGTGTTCGGTGGCGATACCCGCTCGGTCGCCCTGGCGAGCCACGAGCCGGTCAAGGTCATGGTGCAGAAGAACGGCTCAGACAAGCTGATCGCCCGCGTCGTTTATAGCGGACCGGTACGCGCGCCGTTCGAGGCCGGCCAGAGGGTCGGCGTGGTCAAGGTCTGGCGCGGCGGCAATGTCGCGGTGGAGACACCGGTCTTTGCCGCGGATTCGGTTGGGCGGGGCTCGACGCTGCGCCGCGCCGTCGACGGCGTTGCCGAGCTTGCGATCGGATTGTTCCGCGCAGGTGCCGAGAAGCTGTGATGGCGGCGCAGGGTGCGGTCAAAGCTGCGGTCGGGCGGGGACGTTTCATCTCCTTTGAGGGCGGTGAGGGATCGGGCAAATCGACCCAGATCAAGATCCTTGCCGATCGACTTGCCGGCGTAAAACTGCATACGCTCGTAACACGGGAGCCCGGCGGATCGCCCGGCGCGGAAATCATCCGCCATCTCGTGCTATCCGGGATGGGCAAGCTGCTCGGCCCCGAGGCGGAAACGCTGTTGTTTGCCGCCGCGCGCGACGACCACGCACACACCGTGATCGAGCCGGCGCTCAAGCAGGGAACCTGGGTGCTCACCGACCGCTTCTCGGATTCGACACGCGTCTATCAGGGCACGCTGGGACATGTCGCGCCCGGACTGCTCAACGCCATGCAGCGGGTCACCATCGGCGACCTCAAGCCAGACCTCACCGTGATCCTCGACGTTCCCGTCGAGATCGGTCTCAAGCGTGCCGCCGCCCGGCGGGGCAACGCCGCAGCCGACCGCTTCGAATCCGAGGACGTCAGCTTTCATCAACGATTGCGTGAGGCTTATCGGCAGATCGCAAAAGATGAGCCCGAGCGTTGTGTGCTGATCGACGCCACGGAAGAGCCGGCCAAGGTCGCAGCGAGCGTCTGGTCGGCGTTGCGCGACCGCTTTTTTGCGGCCAGCGCTGGAAACGCGGCGGCGCCCGCATGAGCAGCAAGGTTGAGGCACAGCTTTCGGTTCCGCACCCGCGGGAAACGACCGATTTGTTCGGCCATCGGGAAGCCGAGGCGGCGTTGCTCAATGCCTATCGCAGCGGACGAATTCCGCACGCCTGGCTGATCGGCGGCGCACAAGGGATCGGCAAGGCCACGCTGGCCTACCGCATGGCGCGATTCGTCCTTGCTCATCCCGATCCGCATTCGCCAGCCGTGCTGCACGCCAAGAATTTGAGCGTCGATCCCTCCGATCCCACCGCGCGCCGGATCGCCGCCGAAGCCCATGGCGGGCTCCTGGTGCTTCAGAGAACCGCCAACGACAAAGGCGTCATGCGCACCGTGATCACGGTCGACGAGACCCGCGAGACGATTTCGTTTTTCGGCTCGACAGCCGCGGCCGAAGGATGGCGGGTCTGCATTGTCGATACCGTCGATGAGCTCAATCCCAATGCGGCGAACGCCCTGCTCAAGACCCTCGAAGAGCCGCCGCGCCAGTCGCTGTTTCTGCTCATCAGCCACGCGCCGGGCAGGGTGTTGCCGACCATCCTCTCGCGTTGCCGGCGGCTGCCATTGCGGCCGCTCGCCAACGCCGATGTGATCAAGGCCGCGAGCCGGGCGAGCGGGCTTGCCGGCAACGACCCGGCTCTGGTCGAGGCCGCCACGGCAGCCGAGGGCAGCGTCTCACGGGCACTGACACTGCTTGGGGGCGATGCAGTCAAGCTCCACACCAGGACCGCGGCAATGCTGGCGGCCCTGCCGCGGCTGGATCCGCGCGAATTGCATGCGCTCGGAGATGCGCTTGGCGGCAGCGACAAGGTTGCGCTCGCGACCTTCGTCGACAGCATCGAGCGCTGGGTGGGTACGTGCATGCGCACGGAGAACCCCAACGCGGAGCTGCCCCGCCTTGCACGGCTGGCGGAGGTATGGGAAAAGATCAGCCGCGCCGCGCGCGATACCGCTGAATACAATTTGGAGCGAAAGCCGCTTGTATTTTCGGTATTTGGGATGCTTGCGGAAGCCACGCGATAACAGCGGTCCCTGAAATCCCTAGTTCTGTCTGATCCGATAAAAGGAATTCGCCGTGGCGAAGGCTGCGAAAAAAACCGTCAAGAAACGTAACGCAAAAACGGCCCGCAAGGCGCGCGCCGGCGCCAAGCGTGCCGCGCTCAAGAAAGCGAAAAAGTCTGCCAAAAAGGCGGTCAAGAAATCGGCAAAGAAGGCGGCCAAAAAAGCCGCCAAGAAGAGCGCGAGAAGGGCGGCAAAACGAACCGTCAAAAAGGCAGCGAAGACGTCCGCGCCCGAAGCGCCGGTGAAGAAGGCAAAGGCTCAAACGGCTGCGCCGAAAACACCCTCGGCCAAGCCGCCGGTCTCGAAGGCCAATCCAGCCGCAGCGGCGCCGAAAGCGCGGCAAGCCCGGTCCACGAATTCGTTCTACATCACGACCGCCATCGCCTATCCGAACGGCGCGCCCCATATCGGCCATGCCTATGAGGCGATCGCAACGGACGCGCTGGCGCGGTTTCAGCGGCTCGACGGCAAGGATGTGTTCTTCCTGACGGGTACTGACGAGCACGGCCTGAAGATGATCCAGACCGCGGAGGCCGAGAAGCTGACGCCGATGGAGATCGCGACGCGCAATGCACAGCGTTTCAAGGAAATGGACGAGCGCTTGAACGTCTCGTTCGACCGCTTCATCCGTACCACCGAAGAGCAACATCATCGCTCCAGCCAGGAAATCTGGCGGCGGATGGCTGCGAATGGCGACATCTATCTCGACAGCTATTCCGGCTGGTACTCGGTGCGCGATGAGGCCTACTACGCGGAGGACGAGACCACGCTCGGCGAGGACAACGTTCGCCGGGGTCCGCAAGGGACACCGGTCGAGTGGGTCGAAGAGAAGAGCTACTTCTTCCGCCTGTCGGCCTATCAGGACAGGCTGCTCGCGCTTTACGAGAGCCAGCCCGATTTTATTGGACCGGACACGCGCAAGAACGAAGTGGTCAGCTTCGTCAAAAGCGGATTGCGGGATCTTTCGATTTCGCGGACCACGTTCAATTGGGGTGTCAAGGTGCCGGACAGTCCCGAGCACGTGATGTACGTCTGGGTCGACGCGCTGACCAACTACATCACCGGCGTCGGCTTCCCCAACGAGAACGACAAGGATTGGCACTATTGGCCCGCCGACGTGCACATCATCGGCAAGGACATCATCCGCTTTCATGCGGTGTACTGGCCGGCCTTCCTGATGTCGGCCGGCATTCCCGTGCAAAAGCGCGTCTACGCGCACGGCTTCCTGTTCAACCGCGGTGAGAAGATGTCGAAGTCGGTCGGCAACGTCGTCGACCCCTTCAACCTTGCCGACCAGTACGGCGTCGATCAGACGCGTTACTTCTTTCTGCGCGAAGTGCCATTCGGGCAGGACGGCAGCTACAACCATGAAGCCATCGTCGCGCGCATCAATGCCGATCTTGCCAACGATCTCGGCAATCTGGCACAGCGTTCGCTGTCGATGCTGGCCAAGCAGTATCAGGGCGTGCTGCCGGAGCCCGGCGAATTCTCAGACAACGACAACGCGATCCTGGCGCAGGCCGACGGCATGATCGCGCTGGCGCGAAGCGCGATGGCAACCCAGCAGATTCATCAGGCGCTGAATGCGGTCTGGGCGGTGGTTGCCGAAGCCAACCGGTATTTCGCCGGCGAAGCGCCGTGGGCGCTTGCCAAGACCGACCCCAAGCGTCAGGCAACGGTGCTGTACGTCACAGCCGAAGTGGTGCGCCAGATCGCCATTCTGGCACAGCCGGCGATGCCGGCAGCCTCAAGCAAGCTGCTCGATATTCTCGGCATTGCTGCTGATGCGCGCAATTTTGCCGCGCTCGGCCAGCGCATCAAGGCGGGGACGGTGCTGCCTGCGCCGGCGCCGGTGTTCCCGCGTTACATTGAACCGACCGCGACCTGAGCGGTTTTACCCCCATGCTCGTCGACAGCCACTGCCATCTCGACTTTCCGGACTTTGCCGAGGACCTCGACGGCATTGTCGCGCGGGCCGAAGCGGCCGGCATCGGGCGCATTGTGACCATTTCGACGCGGGTGAGGCGGCTCGACGCGCTGCTTGCGATCGCCGGCAAATACGACCCGGTCTATTGCTCGGTCGGCACCCATCCGCACCAGGCCGACGAGGAAGACGGCATTTCGGCGGACGAGCTGATCGCGCTGACGAAACATCCCAAGGTGGTTGCCCTCGGCGAGGCAGGCCTCGACTATTTCTACGAACACGGCTCGCGGGCAGCGCAGGAGCGCGGCTTTCGAGCCCACATTGCGGCCGCGCGCTCAACCGGGCTTCCGCTCGTCATTCATACCCGCGAAGCCGACGAGGACTGCGAGCGTATTCTGCTCGAAGAGATGGCCAAGGGTTCATTTCGCGCCGTGCTGCATTGCTACACCGGGGGCCGAAAGCTCGCGATGAAGGCCATTGAGCTTGGCCTGTCGATTTCGTTCACGGGTATCCTGACGTTCAAGAAATCCGACGAGCTGCGCGCGCTCGCTTCGGAGCTGCCCGCCGACCGCATCATGGTCGAGACCGATTCTCCGTATCTTGCGCCTGGAAAATTTCGCGGCAAGCGCAATGAACCGGCCTATGTGGTCGAGGTCGCAAAAGTGCTGGCGGAAACGCGCGGCGTCTCGCTGGAGGAGATTTCGCGGCAGACCACCGAAAACTTCTTCCGTCTGTTCTCCAAGGTACCGGCACCGCGGGCGGCATGACACTCACGCTGACCATTCTCGGCTGCGGATCATCGGCCGGCGTGCCAAGGCCGGCGCTGGGGTGGGGTGCCTGCGACCCGACCAATCCGAAAAACCGCAGGCTGCGCTGTTCGCTGCTGGTGGAGCAAACCGGGCAAGCCGGCATGACCACGCGTATCCTGATCGACACGTCGCCCGATTTGCGCGAGCAGTTGATCAGCGCCAATGTCGATCACATCGACGCGGTGTTCCTGACCCATGAGCACGCCGATCAAACCCACGGGATCGACGATCTTCGCTCCGTGGTCATTCACCAGCGGCGGCGCATTCCGACCTATTTCAACATGTCGACCGCGAAAGACATTATGGCGCGGTTCTCGTACTGCTTCGTAACTCCCGAAGGCAGCGAGTATCCACCGCTGCTCGATCGTCATTCGGTTGAGACGGGCGAGAGCCGGACCATCAAGGGAAAAGGTGGTGCAGTGACGCTCTCGGCCTTTGAACTCGAACATGGCAGGATACCCGCGCTCGGCTATCGGATCGGCGCCGCCGCTTATACGCCCGATGTCAGCGACATTCCGGAAGCAAGCTGGCCGTCGCTCGAAAATCTCGATCTCTGGATCATCGACGGCTTGCGTTATGCCGGGCATCCCAGCCACTTCAGCGTCAACGATGCGCTGTCATGGATCGACCGCTTCAAGCCGAGGCGTGCGGTCATCACCAACATGCATTCCGACCTCGACTACGAGGTGCTGCGGCAGAGCCTTCCGCAAGGCGTGGTGCCGGCTTACGACGGCATGCGGCTGGAAATAGGATAGACATCAGCGTCGATCCCCGCATCCTCGATGTCATGCCCGGCTTTAGGCCAGGCATCCACGTCTTACTTCTTCACGACAACTACGAGCGTGACCTAGATCTTGTGCAGCTCAAGCGCGGAGGGGTGAAACAGTTCTTCCGGCGCAACCAGGCGGGACGACAAGCCTTCGGCGTGATGGCGCTCCAGAAACCGCCTGAGCACCTCACGATTTGGCTCGAGCCCATACGACCAGAAGTCTTCACCCATCAGCCGCCGCGCCGCGCCGAGCTGTTCCTCGATGAAAGGCAGCGTCACCTTGGTGGCCGACGTATCCGAGAGCTTGGTCAGTGCGATCGCCTTGGATCGTTCGAACGCCTTATAGACCGCAACCGGCAACCACGGATGCTTGTCGACCAAGGTGCGGCGAATGCCGAGCGTATGCATGATCGGAAACAAGCGGGTGCGGCGGTACCATTCGGTCGCGGTCGCCTGCGGATCAGCAAAGAGATAGCCGACATTCGGGTGGGCGCGGTCGAAACAGGAAGGCGCGCGCGGGCCGATCACCGCATCCAGCTCGCCGCTCGCAAGCAATTCGGAGATCGTTGCATCGGCTCTTGCGTTCTCGACACGGACATCGGCCGGTAGATTGAGGCCGATCTTTTCGATGCGGCCGGGATGTTCGTAACCGCCGCGCACCCAAGTGACGTCGGAAGGACGAATGCCGTAGTCCTCTTCCAGAAACAGACGCACCCAGATATTGGCCGTGAGCTGGTACTCCGGAACGCCAATACGGCGGCCTTTCAGGTCGGCCGGCGACTTGATCCGGTCGGTGCGGACATAGACCGAGGTGTGGCGGAAGGCGCGCGAAGGGAACACCGGCACAGCGACGTAAGGACTGGTGCCGGCCGCGGTCTTCACCGAATAGCTCGAGAGAGACAATTCGCAGATGTCGAAATCGGCGTGCCTGAAGGCACGGAAGAAGATCTCCTCCGGATCGAGCAACATGAACTGCGCATCGACGCTGTCAATCTGGACCGAACCGTCGACCAGCGGACGCATCCGGTCATAATCTCCGATCGCGACGGAAAGCTGCAATTTGCTCATGCGTGGTCCTTCATTGACATTCCCTCCGGCCGCCTTATGGCTTCTCGTGGAGAGAAACATAGCATCCTAAGGATTTTCCCACCATGTCCACCACCGCATCCGAGACCGTCGCGGCGCTCATCCGTGAGCTCGTCGACGCCAATCACATTTTGTTCGATCAGGGCGTGGTGGATGGCTTTGGGCACGTCAGCGTGCGGCATCCGGAGCGGCCCGATCGCTTTCTGCTGTCGCGAAGCATGGCCCCGGCGCTGGTAACAGAAAGAGATGTGCTGGAATTCGATCTCGACGGCAATCCGGTCGTACCCAATGGCCCGGCGCCTTATCTCGAGCGGTTCATCCACGGCGAAATCTACCGCAAGCGGCAGGATGTCAATTCCGTCGTGCACAGCCACTCGCCTTCGGTCGTTCCGTTCAGCGTGGTAACGGGCGTCAAGCTGCGTCCCGTCTGTCACATGTGCGGCTTCCTGAGCGAGAAGGGGGCGCCGATTTTCGAAATTCGCGACTTTGCAGGTCCCGGCAGCGACCTTCTGATCACGAGCCCCAGGCTGGGCGCCGCCCTCGCGGACAGCCTCGGGCAGGAGCCTGCCGTTCTGATGCGCGGTCACGGTTCGACGGTGGTCGCCGGAACTCTGCGCCAGGCGGTGTTCCGCGCCGTCTACACCGAGATCGGCGCGAAGCTGCAGATGGAAGCCATGAAACTGGGCCCGGTTACCTATCTGACCGAAGAAGAAACGGTCGGCACCACCAAGACCATCTCGACACAGTACGACCGCTCCTGGTTCCTCTGGCTCAAGGCCGCGCGCAACAGCCCGATGTCGCAATAAGCGGTGCGCCGCCGTTACGACAGGATCGCCTTGGCCGAGTGCACCTGGTCGCGCAGCACGAATTTCTGGATCTTGCCGGTCGAGGTTTTCGGAATCGGGCCGAACACCACGGCCTTCGGCGTCTTGAAGCCGGGCATCTGCTCCCGGCAGAAGGCGATGATGTCAGCTTCGCTCGCTTGCGCGTTCTCCTTCAGTTCAACGAAAGCGCAGGGCACCTCGCCCCATTTTGCGTCGGGCTTGGCGACCACGGCGGCGAACAGCACGGCAGGGTGCTTGTAGAGGACATCCTCGACCTCGACTGAGGAAATATTCTCGCCGCCGGAAATGATGATGTCCTTGGAACGGTCCTTGATGATGACGTAACCGTCCTTGTCGAGCACACCGAGGTCGCCGGTGTGAAACCAGCCGCCGGCGAAGGCTTCATTGGTCGCCTTCTCGTTCTTCAGATAGCCCTTCATCACGATATTGCCGCGGAACATCACCTCGCCGATGGTCTCGCCGTCGCGCGGAACCTCGCGCATGGTTGCGGGATCGATGACGGTCACGGCTTCCTGAAGCGGGTAGGACACGCCCTGGCGGCGCTTGAGCTGCGCGCGCTGATCGGGGCTCAGATCGTCCCAGCCCGGCTGTTCCGCGCACACCGAGGCCGGACCATAGACTTCAGTCAGGCCGTAGACATGGGTCAGCTTGATGCCGATACGCTCGGCGCCTTCAAGCACGGCAACCGGAGGCGCGGCGCCCGCGATCAATCCAACCACCGGACGAGCCTCTGTCTTTGTCGGTGCGCCGGGCGCGTTGATCAGCGTGTTGTAGACGATCGGCGCGCCGCACATATGGGTGACGCCATGCTGTCTGATCAGCTCGAAGATTTTCGCCGGATCGACCTTGCGCAGGCACACATTGATCCCGGCGGCTGCGGCAATGGTCCAGGGAAAGCACCAGCCGTTGCAGTGAAACATCGGCAGCGTCCACAGATAGACCGGATGCGCACCGAGATTTCCGGCGAGAATGTTGCTGACCGCATTCAAATAGGCGCCGCGATGATGCGTCACCACGCCCTTGGGATTACCCGTGGTGCCGGACGTATAGCTCAGCGCGATCGCGTCCCACTCGTCATGCGGAAGCCGTGCGACGAAATTCTCGTCGCCCTGCGCCAGCGCGTCTTCGTATTCGATCTGGCCGATACGCTTGCCGCCGGTAAAGGCCTTGTCGTCCACGTCGATGACGAATGGCTTTTCGCCCTTCATCTGGGCGAGGGCTTCTGCGATCACGCCGGCAAATTCCGGATCGACCAGAATGACCTTGGCGCCGCCGTGGTCGAGCTGAAACGCGATCGAGGCCGCATCGAGCCGGATGTTGAGGGCATTCAGCACTGCGCCGGCCATCGGCACGGCAAAGTGTGCCTCGTTCATCGCGGGAATATTCGGCAGCATCGCCGCTACCGTATCGCCGCGGCCGACGTTGCGACCAGCGAGATACGATGCCAAGCGTCGACAGCGCGCGTACGTCTCGGCCCAGGTATACCTGCGGCCTTCGTAGACCGTGCTGGTATGGCTGGGATAGATCGCCGCCGTGCGCGCCAGAAAGCTCAAAGGCGTCAGCGCGACGAAATTGGCCGGCGTTTTCTCAAGGCCGATGTCGTACTGGTTCTGTGGTCCTACCATCGGTTGTCCTCCACTCAAAGGAAGCCGATCGAGATCCAGGGAAAGATAGCAACGATTATCAGGCCTGCCATCAGGGCGAGAAGATAGCCCCAAATTGGCCGAATGCCCTCGGCGGGATCGACCCGGCCGATGGCGCAGGCGGCATAGTAGCCGACGCCGAAGGGTGGGGCGAACAGTCCGATGCCCATGGCGAGAATGATGATCATGGCGTAGTGCACCTCGTGCACCCCGACGGCGCGCGCGATCGGGAACAGCAGCGGGCCGAACAGCACGATCGCCGGAATGCCCTCGAGCACGCTGCCCAGAATCGTAAAGGCTATGATCGAGACCGCGATGAACGAGGCCGAGCCGCCGGGCAGGCCGGTCATTGCCGTTGCGAGCGCCCGCGAAAATCCCGATTGGGTCAGGCCCCAGGCCATGCCGGTCGCGGTTCCAATGATCATCAGGATCGCGCCGGAGAGGCAGGCGGTCTCGATCAGCATCGGCATCAGCCGCCGCCAGTCGAACTGGCGATAGATCAGAAGACCGATGATGAAGCTATAGACGATGCCGATCGTGGATACTTCCGTGGCGGTCGCCACACCCTCGACCACCGCGTAGCGGATCACGAAGGGCAAGGCGAGCGCGGGCAGGGCGACGATGAAGGTGCGCAAGACTTCCGAACCGCTGGCCCGCCGCACATGGCTCAAGTCTTCACCGCGATAACGCCACCACACCAGTGCCGAGAGCGTGATCGCACAGACCACCCCGGGCAGCAGGCCCCCGGTGAACAGCGCCGAAATCGAAACGCCGGTCACCGACCCGATCGTGATCAGGACCAGGCTCGGCGGAATGGTCTCGGTCTGAGCGCCGGTCGAGGCGAGCAGGGCGACAAGGTCGCCCGGCCGGGCACCGCGCTGTTTCATTTCGGGGAACAAAACCGGCGCAACGGCCGCCATGTCGGCGGCCTTGGAGCCGGAAATGCCCGAGACGAGATACATCGCCCCGACCAGCACGTAATTCAGCCCGCCACGCACGTGGCCGAGCAGGCTCGCCAGAAACGCGACCATGGCCCGCGCCATGCCGGCCATCTCGATCAAGAGCCCGAGGAAGACGAACAGGGGCACGGCGAGCAGGATCAAATGGCTCATGCCTTCGTCCATTCGCCCCACCAGCACCATCAGGGGGGTGCGCGTCGTCAACGCCAGATAGCCGAAAATCGCGAGTCCGAACGCGAACGCGATCGGCACGCCCGCAAAGACGCAGAAACCGACGACGCCAACGAAGAAGATCACGAGATTCAGATTGCCAAGCGGCCGCAGCCAGGGCGAAGCCAGCCAGAACAAGGCGACCACCAGCGCGACCGACAACACCGCCTGAATAACCACTTTGGAGTCGCCGACCCGCAACAGTCGCAGCAGCGCAAACAGCACCATCAGGCAGATGCCGAACGGCAACGCGGCAGCACGCCAGCTGTTGGAGATTTGCAGCGCCGGCGTCGTGATGAAGCTTTCCTCGTAGGCGTACTGGTAGCTCGGCGCGACGACCAGAAGCAGGAACGCCAGCGCCGCACAGGTCGCAACCACGTCGAGATAGGCCCTCAATGACGGTCCGGCATTGGCGACCACGGCCGTCATCCGCATATGCTCGGAACGGCGAAATGCCACCACCGAACCCAGCATCGCGAGCCACAGGAACAGGATTGAGGCCAGCTCGTCGGACCAGATCAGCGGTTGCTGCACGACGTAGCGCGCCACGACCCCGGCAAACAGCGTCACGATCTCGGCAACGACGAGTAACGCGGCAGGAATTTCGACGAGCCGTCCAAGGAAGGATTCACAAACGGCGATAGCCGAATGGCGGCGAGGGGACACCACCTCGCCGGCTTCCGCCCGCGTCGCCTCGGCATTGATCATATCCGTAATATCCAGCCGCCTTGGTCCGGCCGCAGCTTACGACAACTTGCCGACCGATTTCTCCAGGATCGACCAGGCTTCTTCGCCGTACTTCGTCTTCCATTCGGAATAGAAGCCGGCGGCGCGCAGCTTGTCACGGAACGGCGCTAGATCAGGCTGGTTGAAGGTCAGCCCCTTGGCCGCGAGGTCTTCGCGAACCGTCGCGTTAAGCTTTTCGGTGTCGGTGCGGGCCTTGAGCGCCGCCGCGTTGACGTTCTTCTCGACGATGGCGCGGATGTCCGGCGGCAATGCCTCGAGCGCGCGGCGGTTGGCCAGGAACCAGTAGCCGTCCCACATGTGGTTCGTCAGCGAGCAGTATTTCTGGACTTCATAAAGTTTGGCGGTCGAGATCAGCGCCAGCGG
>NZ_DASSRP010000415.1:0-77228 GCF_035701725.1 Bradyrhizobium sp. | reverse complement strand
CTGATCCCCGGTTCGCGTCACGTTGACGGCCGCAGCGGTCTGTCCGTTGCGCTTGGCGTTCTCGATCGCCGAGCCGACCTGGCCGCGATCGGAGCCGACCGCGCTCGACGCGCCGTCGACGACCATCTCCGGCGTGTAGGAACCGTCGCCGAAGCGGCGGCCGTAGACGGCCTGCCGATCTGTCGCCGATTCCATCGAGAACGGGTCCTTCCAGCCGAGACGATCCCAATAGGTGACATGGAAAGCGAGCGCGAGCACGTCGCGGCGCTGCTTGACCATTTCATTCAGATAGGCGTTGGCGGGCGGGCAGGACGAGCAGCCCTGCGAGGTGAAGAGTTCGACGACCACAGGCCGCTCGGCAGCGTTGGCCGCGACAGGCGAGAGGCTGGCGATCAATCCGAGCGGCAGGACAAGTACCGCCGATCTGAAGTCCCTGCACCACGAGCGGCGAATTCGATCAGGGACTTCAGATCGATAAAGCGGTACTTGAAATAATAAGTTTGCTAGTGCCCATAATTTTCCGAAGTTCGCGAAGGCGGGTGCGGCGATGGAATACGAACTTCGGAAAGTGGGCACTGGGCGCGAGAACATGATGATCCTCCTTGAGTGAGTTCGTCACCCATTTCGCCCCAATGGGCTACCTTGTTACGCGCGGCGGCCTTCACTTTTCTGAAATCCGCTGAAAATACACCCTGCAATGGCGGTCGCGCGATATCGCCGTCGAGCGTGGGCTGAACGCGAAGAGGAGCCGCCGCCCTCCAAAATGGAAACCGAGGGTTTCGTCGACCGGTCTAGCCGCGGGTCCGGCTGATCATTATCTCGACCAGCAGATTTCCCCGTCGAGATTGGACCGATGACCAAAGCCTTTGAATTTGGACTGGATACGTTTGGCGATGTCACACGCGGCGCTGACGGCGCACTGTTGCCGCACGCGCAGGTGATCCGTAACGTCATTGAGGAAGCTGTGCTCGCCGACAAGCTCGGCATTCACTTCATCGGGCTTGGCGAGCATCACCGTGCCGATTTCGCGATCTCGGCACCTGAAGTCGTGCTGGCGGCAATTGCCGCGCGCACCGAACGTATCAGGCTCGGCTCGGCCGTCACGGTCTTGAGCTCGGACGATCCGATCCGCGTGTTCCAGCGGTTTTCGGCCGTCGACGCGGCCTCGAACGGCCGCGCCGAGGTGATCCTGGGCCGCGGCTCGTTCACCGAATCTTTCCCGCTATTCGGGTTCGACCTCAAGCAATACGAAACGCTGTTCGAGGAGAAGCTCGATCTGTTCGCTGCACTTCTGAAACAAGAGCCGGTGACGTGGCAGGGCCACCTGCGCCCGCCGTTGAAGGATCAACTGGTCTATCCGCCGATCGAGCACGGCCCGCTCAAGACTTGGATCGGCGTCGGCGGAAGTCCTGAGTCCGTGGTGCGCGCGGCGCACTACGATCTGCCGCTGATGCTTGCCATCATCGGCGGCGACCCCTCGCGCTTTAAACCCTATGTCGATCTCTATCACCGCGCGCTGAACCAGTTCGGCCGGACGGCCAAACCGATCGGCGTGCATTCGCCCGGCTATGTCGCCGCAACCGACGAACAGGCGCGCGAGGAGCTGTGGCCGGACTACAAGGCGATGCGAGATCGCATCGGCAAGGAACGCGGCTGGCCGCCGATGGGCCGCGACGAATTCGTGCGCGAGGCCGGGCACGGCTCGCTCTATGTCGGCTCGCCGGAGACCGTGGCGCGCAAGCTGACTGCGACGATCAAGGCGCTCGGGATCCAGCGCTTTCATCTGAAATATTCCGCAGGTCCCCTGCCGCACGAGAAGCTGATGAAGAGCATCGAGCTCTACGGCACCAAGGTCATCCCGCTCGTCAACGACATGCTGGCTTGATCGGTGATGAGTTGGGTGCGGCTGTCCGACCGGACGGCCGGGTCCAGGTTGGAGCGGGCGAAGGGAATCGAACCCTCGTATGCAGCTTGGGAAGCTGCCGTTCTACCATTGAACTACGCCCGCGATGGCCAGCACATTGCGGCATTC
Organism: Bradyrhizobium sp.; assembly: GCF_035701725.1. Taxonomy (GTDB): domain Bacteria; phylum Pseudomonadota; class Alphaproteobacteria; order Rhizobiales; family Xanthobacteraceae; genus Bradyrhizobium. The sequence goes on along the minus strand of NZ_DASSRP010000415.1, from coordinate 75,196 downwards.
GCCCATAAACAGCAAGGCCGCCAAGCAGTATGGTGCGCTCGACGGCCTTACCAGGTTGTCCCGGACGGGGGAGTCCGGTGCGGCACCCTCTAGCAAAGCGCCGGTAACGCCAGAACTGAATAATAGTTGATGGGCGCGTGCACGCCGCTCACGCGCGGGCGACATGCATGCGGCTCTCACGCACCGCGATCCGGTCGCCTCCAAGCGCACACTTTGCCGCTCACGGCCCTGTCCTCGCTTACGACCGTGAGACCACCCGCCTTTTTAACCGAACCTTCATTTTTCAGATGCGGTCAATTGTGACGGTGTTATGATGCTTTCGGGGACGGAAAGCATGTTGGGGCGGGCGTACAGCATTTTCGACTCGGCCATTGGCCGATGCGCGGTCGTCTGGAGCGAGGCCGGAATCGTCGGCGTCCAGCTTCCCGAGGCGCGCGAGATCGACACCAGGCGGCGGCTGTTTCAGCTCTATCCCGAGGCGCGCGAAACCAAGCCGGCGCCGAATTCCGAAGCCGCCATCGAGGGCATGGTCGCCCTGCTGCACGGCGATGCGGCCGATTTCTCCGACGTGACGCTCGACATGCGCGGCGTCCACGGCTTCGACCAGCGCGTCTACCAGATCACGCAACGGGTGCTGCGCGGCGAAACCGTGACCTATGCCGATATCGCCGCCCGGCTCGGCTCGCCCAGCGCCTTACGTTCGGTGGCCCAGGCACTCGGCCGTAATCCCTTTGTCATCATTGTTCCCTGCCACCGCGTGCTGGAGGCCGGCGGCTATGCCGACCGGATGTCACCCCATGCCGGGCTGATTTCCAAACGGCGCCTGCTGTCGATCGAGGGCGCGGTCAGTTCCACCAGCAAGACGCTGCTGGACGTGCTGCTGCCGGTTGCCCCGCCACGGCTGCCTCACTAAATTTCCTCTTGATGATCAGGACGACCCTGCTGAAGCACCGCTCGATCTCGGTGACGGATTTCCGCTGCACGGCGGGTCCGGGCGCGAAGCCGTTTGCGGAACAGTTTGAGTGTCACTCGGTCTCTTACGTACGCAAGGGCAGCTTCGGCTGCCAGTCCCGCGGACGGAGCTTTGAACTGGTGACGGGATCGGTGCTGGTCGGCTTTCCGGGCGACGAATATGTCTGCACCCATGAGCACATCTGCGGCGACGAATGCCTGTCGTTTTTCCTGGAGTCCGAACTGGTCGAGACCATCGGCAGCCGGCGCGAGGCGTGGCAGGTCGGCGCTGCGCCGCCGCTCCCCGAACTGATGGTACTCGGCGAGCTGGCGCAGGCCGCCGCGGATGGACGCAGCGATATCGGCCTGGACGAGATCGGATATCTGTTTGCCAGCCGTTTCGTCGATGCGATCTCGGATCGCGCGCGCAAATCTGTCGACGTCACGGCCCGCGACCGGCGGCGGGCGGTCGAAACTGCCGCCTGGATCGAGGCCCATTCACACCTGCCGATCGATCTGGATGCTGCCGCGGGCCAAGCCGGCGTCAGCCCGTTCCACTTCCTGCGCCTGTTTTCCAAGGTGCTCGGCGTCACCCCGCACCAATACCTCGTGCGCTCGCGGCTGCGCCAGGCAGCGCGGCTGTTGATCGAGGAAGAGATCGCGATCACCGACATCGCCTATGACGTCGGGTTCGGCGATCTCTCCAATTTCGTACGCACCTTCCACCGCGCCGCCGGTGTCTCGCCGGGCGCGTTCCGCGAGGCTTCCCGGGGAACGGCCAAGGCAAAACGCAAGATTCTCCAAGCGGGCAGCGCGCTGAACTGACTAGCGTCGTCGCCATTCCCCGCGGGCTCAAAGCCCACGCACGAATGGAGACGACCATGTACGATCACGTCGGAATCAGAGTCAGCAATCTCGAGGCTAGTGTTCGTTTCTATACGGCGGCGCTCGCCCCGCTTGGCTATGTCCTGTGTACGAAGGACGCAAGCGGCGCCGGATTTGGGCCGAAGGGCGTGCCGGCGCTGTGGCTGCACCTGCAGGAGGGCAAGACCGGCACCGGCGCGCACATCGCGTTCAAAGCTTCCAATCATGAGGCGATCGGCAAATTCCATGGCGAAGGCCTCAAGGCCGGCGGTCGCGACAATGGGGCGCCGGGTCCGCGCAAGGATTACAGCCCGACCTACTTTGCCGCGTTCCTGATCGACCCCGACGGCAACAATGTCGAAGCCGTGTGCACATAGGATGTCACGTCATTCCCGGATGGTGCGTGGCACCAGACCAGGAATCGCGGGATTCCGGGTTCGCTCGCTTCGCTCACGCCCCGGAATGACAACCAATGAGGATCTAACATGGCTTCGATCTACAAGGACATCTCCATCCACGCGCCTTCCGGCGTCGTTTGGGACGCAGTGCGCGATTTCGGTGCCGTGCATCAGCGGTTGAACCCAGGCTTCGTCACCGACTGCCGCCTCGATGGCAATGCGCGCATCGTGACCTTCCACAACGGCAATGTGGTGCGCGAGGACTTCGTCGATTGCGACGATGCGCGGCGGCGCATCGCCTATGCCATCGTCGGCCGCGAGCGCATCAACCACTATAACGGGTCGGTGCAAGTGCTCGACGACGGCGATGGGCGCAGCCGGATCATCTGGATCGTCGACGTGCTGCCGAACGAGCTCGCGTCCTATATTTCCGAGCAGATGGACCTCGCTGCCGTGGCGATGCAGAAGACGCTTGGAGGCCCGTGAGCCCTCAGCCTCGTTCGATCGCGGCGGAAAGCGCCGCGCGGCTTGGCACGGCCGGTCGCGGCGACGGCCCCCACCGGGTCAGGAACACGCTCAACGCTGACGATACGCCAAGCAGGACCATCGAGGCGGCGGCGAGGATGAAGAAGTCCGATGCGGCGGCGTGACGCGCCGTCAGCCACGCGCCGCCGGCAGCGATGAACGCCAGCCGCGCGGTCTGCGACAGCACCGGCCCCAGCATCTTGGCGGCGCCTTGCGAGGAAAAATACATCGACATCGCAAGGCCCATGAAAGCGTACATCGGCGCCGCGATCGACAGATATCGCCGGCCGGCGGCGCGCACGCCGGGATCGCCGGTGAAGATATCGACCCAAATGTCGGGGAAGACCGCAATGACGGTCGCGATCAGACCGACCGCGACGAACGAAACCACGCCGGCGGTCAAAGCGATCTTCCGGGCGCGTGCAATCTTTTCCGCACCGATCGCCATGCCAACCATCGGGACCGAGGCGATGCCGACGGAGAAAGCAAGCGAGGTCAGCATGAACTCGAGCCGGGCGCCAATGCCATAGCCGGCGAGGACTTCGGTGCCGAAGACGGCGAGCAGATGCGTAAAGACGCTGATGGTCAGCACCGATTGCAGCGGCGAGAAGCACGAGATGAGGCCGACCTTGAGAATGTCGGCAAGCATCGTCCATTGCACGTGCAGGCCGACGATTTTCGGCACGACCCGCGCGCGACCCGAAAACAGGTACCAGGCCATCACGGCAATGCTGACCGAGAAGGCGATCAGCGCGCCGGCCGCAACGCCGCGCATGCCGAATTGCGGGATCGGTCCAAAGCCGAGGCCGAGCGCGCCGCCGCAGACGATCTGAAGCACCGCCGCGCAGAGAATCATCATCGACGGCAACTTCATGTTGCCGGTGCCGCGCAAAATTCCCGCCATCGAATTCATGACCCACGGCAACACCGCGCCGCTGAAGAACACCTGCATGTAGGCGATCGCATGGGCGAGCACACCGCCGCGGCCGCCTAGCAATTGCAGAAGCATCGGGCCAAAAATCAGGATGCCGACCGTAAAGCTCAGCCCGAAGACAAAACCGATCAGGAGCGCGTGAGAAGCCAGCGTCGAGGCACGATCATGGTCACCGCTGCCGAGCGCGCGGGCAATCGCCGACGCCACGCCGCCGCCCATCGCGCCGCCTGACATCGTCATGGTCAGGATCACAAACGGAAACACCAGCGCCATCGCCGCCAGCGGCTCGACCCCGATCCGGCCGATATAGGAGGTCTCGGCAATCACGACGCAAGTCCCGGCGCTGAGCGCAACGACATTGGGCCAGGCCAGACGCAGCAGCGTGCGCAGGATCGGCGCATCGATCAGCGCATTTTTCGGCGGGAGAGACGCACCGTCGGAACCGGCGATGGCGGCGTCGCTGATTTCGGACATTTCCTCTCCCGGCCTGTCGGTAACCGACTTCTGCTTTTCTCGTTACGCATTGGCACGGCACGATGCCAGAGCCGGCGGCGCATGGGCCGACTGCTCAAATCGCCGTTATTCCGCGGCGGCGAAGGAAGCGGCGCATTTCGTGGTATATCCTGACCGGCGCCGGATTGCATGATGCGCCGCAGGCGGGGGCACGATGCGCAGATCTCCTTGTCGAAATCGTCGGCTTGCAGCCGTCGCTTTGGGCCTGGCTGTATCGCTTGCCGGCTGCAACGAGCCGGAAACCGCGACGGTCGGGCAGACCTTCGGCCCGACGCCCACACTGGTTGCGCCCGAGAAATCGCTGGTGCCGACTGTCAATGTCGCCAAGGCCGTGGGCTGGCCGGCCGGCGCCAAGCCGGTCGCCGCCGATGGACTGTCCGTCAATGCCTTTGCGAGCGGGCTCGACCATCCCCGCACGCTGCATGTCCTGCCGAACGGCGACGTGCTGGTCGCCGAAACCAACGCGCCGGAGCGCCCCGAGGAGACTAGGGGCATCAAGGGCTGGATTACGAAGATCGTGCTCAGCCGCGCCGGCGCCGACACGCGACCTGCCAACCGTATCACGTTGCTCCGCGACGCTGATGGCGACGGCATCGCCGAAACCAGGTCAGTCTTTCTCGAAGGGCTGAATTCGCCGTTCGGCATGACGCTGGTCGGCGACAACTTCTATGTCGCCAATTCCGATGCCATCGTAAAATTTCCCTACCGCCCCGGCGACACGAAAATCACCGCGCCCGCAACCAAGCTGGCGGACCTGCCGGCAGGCCCGCTCAACCATCACTGGACCAAGGATCTTGTCGCTTCGCCTGAGGGGACGAAGCTCTACGTAACGGTCGGCTCCAACAGCAACATCGGCGAAAACGGCATGGAGGCCGAGACCAACCGCGCCGCCGTGCTCGAAGTCGATCGCTCGAGCGGCAAATGGCGTGTCTTCGCCTCCGGCATCCGCAACCCGAACGGGCCGGCCTGGCAGCCGCAAAGCCGCGCGCTGTGGGTTGTCGTCAATGAGCGCGATGAGCTCGGCAACGATCTCGTGCCCGACTATATGACCTCGGTGAAGGACGGCGGATTTTACGGCTGGCCGTACAGCTATTACGGCCAGCATGTCGACGAGCGCGTGCAGCCGCAGCGGCCGGATCTGGTCGCGAAGGCGATTGCGCCGGATTACGCGCTCGGCGCGCTTACGGCTTCGCTGGGCCTGGCGTTCAACACCGGCACGTTGTTTTCGCCCGAGATGGCGAACGGCGCCTTTGTCGGCCAGCACGGCTCGTGGAATCGCAAGCCGCGCTCCGGCTACAAGGTGATCTTCGTCCCGTTCACGAACGGCATGCCGTCAGGCCAGCCGCGCGACGTCCTCACCGGCTTTCTTGATGCGGACGGGCAAGCGCAGGGACGCCCCGTGGGAGTGGCCATCGACAAGCGCGGCGCCTTGCTGGTGGCAGATGATGTCGGCAACACGATCTGGCGCGTCACGCCGGCGAAGCGCTAAACGGAGCGACTAGACGCGGAAATGCTTGGAGAGCTTCAGGCCCTGGGCCTGATAGTTCGAACCGATGCGCTGGCCATACATCGCATTCGGCCGTGACAGCATTTTCTCGTAGACGAGACGGCCGACGATCTGGCCGTGCTCGAGAATGAACGGCACCTCGCGCGAGCGCACTTCGAGCACCGCGCGCGCGCCCTTGCCACCGGCGCCGGCATAACCGAAGCCGGGATCGAAGAAGCCGGCGTAATGCACGCGGAATTCGCCGACCAGGGGGTCGAATGGCACCATCTCCGCAGCGTAATCCGGCGGCACCTGCACGGCTTCCTTCGAGGCCAGAATATAGAACTCGCCGGGATCGAGGATGAGGCTGCCGTCGGAGCGCGCCGCAATCGGCTCCCAGAACTCCTCCACCGCATAGCCGCCGCGCCGATCGACATCGACCACCCCGGTGTGGCGCTTGGCGCGGTAGCCGACGAAGCCAGAGGCTTTTTCGCCGGAGAGATCGACGCTCAATGCGACGCCGCCGGTGAGATCGGCCTTATCGACATCGACCAGCCGTTCCAGCCGATGCAAGGCGTCGAGTTCGTCGGCGCTGAGGATCGCATCGCCGGCGCGGAAGCGAACCTGAGAGAGCCGCGAGCCCTCGCGCAACAGCACCGGAAACGTCTTGGGGCTGATCTCCGCATAGAGCGGACCATGATAGCCGGCACCGATCATGTCGAAGCGGCGCGTGCCGTCGGCGATCACACGGGTGAAGACATCGAGCCGCCCGGTGGAGCTCTTGGGGTTGGCCGCGGCAACGATCTCCGGCGGCAGCGCCAGCGATTCCAATAGCGGCACGATGTAGACGCAGTTGGTTTCGAGCACCGCGCCATCGGCCAGCGAGATCTCGTGCAGCTTTAGTTCGTCGATGCGCTCGGCGACCGTCGCGCCAGGCCCCGGCAGGAAGCTCGCCCGCACCCGGTAGGCGATGTCGCCGAGGCGCAGATCGAGGCTCGCCGGCTGGATCTGGCTTTCGACGAACGGGTAAACCGGCAGGATCAGGCCGGAATCGGCCATCGCCGCGATCATGCGGTCGGGCAGGATGCCATGGGCGCCGGACGGAAGCGTGAAGCTCACGGGGGTTGCGATCCTTACGGGGGCCATTAGGCGCTGAAAATAGGGCCTTTTACCGGTTATCCGATGGTCGGCTTGACGGAAAGGGTACGAGCGAATATCAGCATGACTTATCCCGTGGTGATTTGAGCCGGCCGGCTTGCAGCCACGTTAAACAAGTCGCTAAACAGGCCGGGGACAGTGTGATCCCGGCCTCATGGAGTTGCTCCAGGCCGGTTTTTTTATGGCCGTTTTCGAAGGCGGCCAGGAGGTCACATGTCAAGCTCAGCTTCTGCCACGCCCGCTTCCCCTGCCCGCTACCGCCCCGAAACCCGGCTGGTCCACGCCGGAACCATCCGCTCGGAATTCGGCGAAACGTCGGAGGCGATGTTTCTCACGCAAGGGTACGTCTACGACACCGCCGAGCAATGCGAGGCCCGCTTCAAGGGCGAAGACCCCGGCTACATCTATTCGCGCTATTCCAATCCCACGATTGCGATGTTCGAAAAGCGGATGATCGAGCTCGAAGGCGCCGAAGCCGGCCGCTCGACCGCGACCGGCATGGCGGCGGTGACGACCGCGATCCTTGCTCCGCTCAAGGCCGGCGATCATGTCGTGGCGGCGAAAGCGATGTTCGGCTCCTGCCGCTATGTGGTGGAGGATTTGCTGCCGCGCTACGGCATTGCCTCGACGCTCGTCGACGGCCTCGATCTCGACCAGTGGCAGCGTGCGGTGCGGCCAACGACCCGCAGCTTCTTCCTTGAGAGCCCGACCAACCCGACGCTCGACGTGCTCGACATCGCAGGCATCGCCGAGATCGCCCATGCGAGCGGCGCGCGGCTGATCGTCGACAACGTGTTCGCCACGCCGATCTGGCAAAGCCCGCTCGCGCTCGGCGCCGATGTCGTGGTCTATTCCGCAACCAAGCACATCGACGGCCAGGGCCGCTGTCTCGGCGGGATGATCCTGTCGTCAGAAGCCTTCATTGCCGAGCACCTGCACAACTTCATGCGCCAGACCGGGCCCTCGCTGTCGCCGTTCAATGCCTGGGTCCTGCTCAAGGGACTGGAGACGCTCGCTGTACGCGTGCGCGCGCAGACCGAGACAGCCGCCAAGATCGCCGACGCGCTGGCACGACATCCGAAAATCTCGCGCCTGGTCTATCCGGGCCGTGACGATCATCCGCAGGCCGCGCTCGTGAAGAAGCAGATGCGCGCCGGATCGACGCTGGTCGGCTTCGAAGTCAAGGGCGGCAAGGCAGCAGCGTTCCGCACCTTGAACGGCCTGAAGCTGGCGCGCATCTCCAACAATCTCGGCGATGCCAAGAGCCTCGTCACCCATCCCGCCACCACGACGCATCAGAGGCTGTCGCCGGAGGCGCGCGCCGAGCTTGGCATCAGCGACGGCTTCATCCGCTTCTCGACGGGCCTGGAGCATGCCGACGATCTGATCGAGGATCTTGATGCCGCTCTGGCGGCGGCATAGCGAATGGCGGAAAGGGAGTAGCGAATAGTGATTACTCTACACGCTATTTCCTATTCGCTACTCACCACTCCCTATTCGCTAGTCGCCACGCCCCCGGGATGACGCCTGATGGCGTCACATCGGCCGGTTTGGCAGGCCGGATGGCACGTTGACGCCGAGCTTGATCTGGCCGACGGAACGGATGATGTCGTCACCCAGCAACTGGGCGAAGCAGGCATAGCCCCAATCGTTCATGTGCAGGCCGTCGGCAATCACGAAAGTGTCGATCGGCAGCGACTGGTTCTCGTGCCACTGCCGCATCACCTCAAAGCGCGGGAATACGCCGATGTGGCGGAGCTGGGCGATCCTGGACAACAGCTTCACCATCTTGCTCGCGCCTTCCGGATGCTCGATCACGCGCGGTGAATATTGCAGGTCGACCAGCACGACATCGGCACCCGCGGCTTGAATGCGGGCGACCCCGTCCTGGACCATCTGCGCCGTCGCATCGGGGTCGAGATTGCGGATCACCGCGTTGGTGCCGACTTGCCAGATCACCAGATCGGGCTTCATGTCGATGACTTCGGCTTGCAACCGCTTCATCATTTCGGGCGCGTCTTCGCCGCCGCGGCCGCGATTGACGACGCTGATGTTGGCGGTGGGATATTTCCGCTGCAGTTGCGCCGCCAGCCGGTTGGGATAGGTGAACTCCGGGGCCGACGTGCCGTAGCCCGCGGTCGAGGATGATCCGAACGCGACGATCACCACAGGCTCGCCGGCAACAAGCTTATGCGCAACGCGTGGCAGCGAACCGAGCGATCGCGGCAGCCCCTTGGGCGCAAGGCAAGGCACGCGGCTGAAGATGTCGCCAGCGGATTTTGCGACCTGCTTGAACTTGTCGATGGCTTTCTCGGTGATGCTCTTTGGCGGCGCCTGATTGGAGGATTGCGCCGGCGCGTCGGTCTGCGACTGATTGGCCGGCGAGGTCGCGGGCGAAGCCTGCTCGGGTGAGGTCTGGCTCGCGCCGTCGGCCGGCGCGGCGCCCTGGCCCGACGATTCCGCAACCGGCGTCAGCGGCGAGGTGCCTTCCGGCTTGGAGGCGGTGTCGGACCTTGCGCCGTCGACCTTTGCGCCGTCGAACTTGGGACTATCAGAAAGGGCCGCCTGCTGGGTCGTCTCGGCGCAAATCGGCGCGATCGCGCCCGACGCCAGCAGCAGCAAAGCTGCGGCGGTCGCACGTCGCGCCGTTCGGCCAAAAGGGAGGAAACTACTCCAGGACATCAACACAGGCTTTCTCAATTATTCTCCGGCGCGGGCTTCGGATGAGCCGCAGCCATAATAAATTCCGACAACGCGCGCCCAAGGCAATTGTGGACCCGCTTGGCAAGTTCCGAGCCATGAACAGGGGTGAACAGGTCGAACTCTCCGGCTTCGGACCACGCCTTCATCAACGCGAAGCGATCAAACAGCGGAGCCTCGTGCTCCTGAGCCGCCACGCGCATATTGTCCAGATAAGGGGACGCAGAAATCATCGACTCCGTACGCGGACTGTATTGCGGGTTGACCAGGACGACGTCAGTTCCAGCCTCCTGCATCGCGACGATGCCTTCGCTGACTGCGGTGCGGAAATCGTCCGGATCAACGGAACGCATAGCATCCACGGTTCCGGTCTGCCATATCACCAAAGTCGGCTTCTTGCTTTCCACCAGCTTCGGAAGGTCAGCGGCGACCTCTTCAGCGGTCTTCTTTGCCTGTATTTCTACGGACAAATTAACCTCGATCGACGGCAGTTTCGATTTCAGTTCGGCCTGCATCCGTCCGGGATAAGCGTCGGAGGAGGTCGCGCTTGTATTGATGGTCGAGGAGCGGCTGCCGACGAGCAGGATGTTCAAGGGATGGCTTGCCTTGATGGCTTCGGCAACCTTGGGCAGCGCGTTGTCGCTGGAAAGCAGATAGTCCGGGACCTCGCAGGCCGCGGCCGCAGGCGCAGGGTTTGGTGCAGCAGGTATAGGACTGGGTGCAGGAGCATCTTCGGCGCGCACGGGAGCTATAGCCAGAAAACCGGCCAGCACGCTCACACTCAGGATTGCCCCTGAGACGGACCTCATGCGCCCCCTCCCGCCAGATCGGCGTTGCCGCCGGTGGCCTTGGCTTTGGAGCCACTCTTGTCGGCAGAGTGCTTGTACCATGAAAAGAGCCAGGCCGCGGCTGACATAATCAGGATTCCGGAAATACTGATAACAAAGTGCAACCCTGTTCCGCCCGAATACTCCGCCAGGATGAAATGGCCGGCAAAGGCCAGAAACACGCCCAGACAGAAGATCTCAAGGGAATGCTGGCCGCAAAGCACTAATGGTCGCAGCCATGGCGATTTGAGGCCAGGCCAATCCTTGGGCAGGAAGCGCACCGTTACGGCGGCCAGCGCCAGGAAATGCGCAAAGCGCAACACGTCAAGGTCGGTCTTGCTGATCGGATACATCCATTGCTCGAGCCGCTTGGGCATCAGATGGCCGAGCTGCGGGAGGTACCAGGTGAGCGTGACAAAGAAGGCGAACAGCAGATAGGCGATGCAGATCCAGAGCGTGATCCGCGAGGCAAGGATGCGCGACATCCGCTGTGCACCGCCCTGCGCGCACCAGGCGCCGAACACGAACAGCAACTGCCAGGCGAACGGGTTGAAAACCCAGAAACCGCTCGGATAGGCCGACAAATAGAGATCGAACTCCCAGGTGGCGGCATAAAGCAGGACGGACAATGCCAGGGTCAGGTCGGCGCTCCGCCGCATCAGCCACAGGATCAACGGCAGGAACAGCATCAACACGATGTAGAGCGGCAGCACGTCCATGTTGACGGGGCGGAATCGCAGCAGCAGCGCCTGGACGATGGTGACATCGGGCTCTTTGAGAAAATCCAGGATGCCCATCTCTTCGGTGTAGAGCGGGTTCTCGAATCTGGTGGCGACATAGGAGATCTCGGCAAGAAAGATCGTGAACAGGAACACGTGCGCGACGTAGATCTGCCAGACCCGTCGCAGGATGCGTGCGGTCGCCACCACGAAGCCGGCGTCGCGCATCGCCCGGCCGTAGACGAAGGAAGCGGTGTAACCGGAAATGAAGATGAAGATTTCGGTGGCGTCGGAAAATCCGTAGTTGCGGATCGTGAGCCAGGTCAGAAGGTTCTGCGGCAGATGATCGATGAAGATCAGCCACAATGCCATCCCGCGGAACAGATCGAGCCGCAATTCGCGCTCGGACGTTGCGGGACGCGCGATCGCGGCCGCGCCTGCCTGCGCGCCGGAGGGCGCCAGCGCACCGGCTTCGGCCGCAAGCGGGGGTCCGGAAATTTGATCGGCAACCGAGCTCATCTCAGATCATCTTCAAGGGGACGGTCCGTTCGGCCGACGCATCCTGCAAGTCTATAGGCCAACGGGGAACAAGCAAAGCCGCGGTGATCCCGGCTGCTCGAGGTTCCTGGCGCAGCTAGCCCCCAACCGTGGCGAAACGGCGATGGAAAATACCGCAAGCGACGCTTGCCACAATTGGTTCTGATGCAGCGATCGGTTAGACTATCAAATCTCAGAGAGACGACGATCGATTCCGCATGTACCGCGCCGTGACCCGCAACATCGAAGTGACCGTGGAGCCGAATTTCCTCCCGGAACGCTCGTCCGTGGAAAACCGGCAGTATTTCTGGTCCTACACCATCGTCATCACCAATTCCGGCGAGGAGACGGTGCAACTGCAGACGCGGCATTGGATCATTACCGATGCAACCGGGCGGCAACAGGAAGTCCGCGGCGAGGGTGTGGTCGGCGAGCAGCCGGTGCTCGCGCCCGGCGAACGCTTCGAATACACCTCCGGCGTTCCGTTGCCGACCGCGTCGGGTTTCATGACCGGGCGCTATCAGATGATCAGCGAAAGCGGCGAGAAGTTCGAGATCGACGTCCCGACATTTTCGCTCGACAGTCCGGAAGCCAAACGCGTCTTGAACTGACATGCCGTCCGCCCCCGCGGCGCAAGGCGGCGTCGCCGGTCCACGCAGATTGCGGCTATTGCACCCGGTTTTGCAGCAACATAGCTTCAGCCGGCCAAGAACCGAAACGACCATCGTGTTCAGAAACCCGCTCCTGTCATTTGCCGTCATGGTGTCGATGCTCGCCTCCGTGCCTCCGGCCGGCGCCGGCCAGTTCGAGGACGCGCAGGCGGCGGTCGGTGCCGGGGACTATGTGACCGCCCTCAATTTGCTCGGGGCGCTGGCCGATCAAGACAATCCTCATGCCGAACGCGCGCTCGGGATCTTGTACGTCAAAGGCCAGGGCGTTCCACAGGACTACGCGATCGGAATGAGATGGCTGCGCCTTGCGGCCGACAAGGGATTGCCGGACGCCCAGAACGAGGTCGGGGTGCTGTACCAGCAAGGCCGCGGCGTCGCACGCAACGAAGCCGAAGCGGTGAAATGGTTTCGCCGGGCCGCCGATCAAGGTGGTCTCGCCATCGCCCAGAACAATCTCGCCGACTGCTATCTGCTCGGATTGGGCGTGCCGCAGGATTTTGCCGAAGCGTTCAAGTGGTATCGCATCGCTGCCGATCAAAGCTCCGCTTACGCGGAAAACGTCATCGGCATCGCTTATGAGCGCGGCTTTCAGGTTGCGCAGGATGACGCCGAGGCCTTTCGCTGGTACCGCCGCGCGGCGAACAAGGTTTACGACCGGCCCGGCAATACCTGGATCCACACGCCGCAGTACAACATTGCCGCGATGTATGCCGCAGGCCGCGGCACCGCCCAGGACTATGTCCGCGCCCTGATGTGGTTCAACCTGGCCGTCGCGTTCGGCGACACCAGGCCGCCTCCGCAGATTGGCATCAATCTGGTCGACACCTCGAAGTACACGGCGGTGGAACAGCGAGACCGGCTCATGGCACAGATGACGAGCGCGCAGATCGCCGAGGCGGAACGGATGGTTCGGGAGTGGCGGCCTCATCCTGTCGTGACGATCGAGCGCTGAGAGGCCGGCGAGGCTTCCGGCCGCCGCACCGCGCTCCGGATCTGTGTTCGGAAATGGCTGCTGCCCGCCGTCTGAGCGGGAGGTGATGACGGGTTTCAGCGAAAGCATGCGTCCGCAATCTCGCCGCGTCATCGGCGCGAGTCTTGTTCGGTCAATCTCCGCCTCCTTTGTGAAGAGGGCGCAGGGAATGCCGGGCGCTAGGCGCACCCGCAGCCTCGCGTGCAAAGATAGAAAGCACACGAGTTAGTCACCACAGGTTCGCCGACACGCCGGCATTCCCTGCGCGATGGTGTTACGGCTTACTTCGTGCTCTCTCTGGTGATCGGGCTTTCTTGCCACCATCCCCGGTGCGATGCGGAGCATCGTCACCGAGTTAACGCCAGCGTCGAGGCGTCAAGACCACACGACTTCGCCGTCCGCCTCGGTTGCGCCCGTCTTGCGCCGCCAACGCGTCCACCGCATCCCGCGCTCTACGTATCGTGACGATCGCGAAACGCCCCTCCGGAAGAGGCGGGACAGGAATCGCTCTTAAGGCTGTGTCTACCAAACGGCCAAGCCAAATATTTTTGCGAGCGGGGCTGGACACGCTTTCAGGTGATTTGCCCGTCGGGCAAATCACCTTGGATGCGGGCGACGGCCGCTTGATGTTGGATTCAAAAGACAGCGCCGGGCAGTCGCCTGCTGGCGGGACGGGCCCGATCAGGCGGCCTTCACGTCCTCGACGAAGCCGACGACCGCCTGCCAGAGCCGGTCGGCCTGATCGGTCAATTCGTTGGAGTTCTGCAGCGCGATCCGCGCATGCTCGTCGGTTTCCCCCGCCGCTTCCAGCACGCCCGAGATGTTGCTCGACACCTCGTCGGTGCCGGCGGCGGCCTGCTGGACGTTGCGCGCAATCTCGGCCGTGGCGGCGCCCTGTTCCTCGACGGCGCTCGCGGTCGAGGATGCGATCTGGTTGATTTCCATGATCACGGATTCGATGCCCTTGATGGCAGTGGCGGCCTCGCGGGTCTCATCTTGGATCGCGGAGATCTGGGCGGCGATGTCCTCGGTCGCGCGCGCCGTCTGCGAGGCAAGGTTCTTGACCTCGGAGGCGACGACCGCAAAGCCACGGCCGGCCTCGCCCGCCCGCGCCGCTTCGATGGTCGCGTTGAGCGCAAGCAGGTTGGTCTGCGAGGCGATGTCGTTGATCAGGTTGATGACTTCGCCGATGCGGTCGGCGGCCTGCGACAGGCCCTCCATGGTGGCCGTGGTCCGGCTCGCCTGCTCGGCCGCGCGGCGCGCGACGTTGGCCGAGCTTTGCGCCTGCTGACCGATTTCACGGATCGAGGCTGACAGTTCTTCGGCCGCCGAAGCCACGGTCTGAACGTTGGCCGATGCCTGCTCGGAGGCGGTCGCAACCGCGCTCGACTGGGCCTTGGTCCGCTCCGCAGCGCCGCACATGGTGTTGGCGCCGTCGTGCATTCGCTGCGCCGATTGCTTAACGGAGTCGGCGATGTTCTTGACCGCCTGCTCGAGTCGCGCGGCCAGCTCGCGCAACCCCGCTTTGCGGTCCTGCTCGGTTTGAACCGCCAGACGGTTCTTCTCGGACTCGACCTCGGCCATGCGAAGCGCGTTGTTTTTGAAGATGGTGACGGCGCGCGCCATGTTGCCGATCTGGTCACCGCGCTCGGTGCCTTCGATTTCGACGCTCAGATCGCCCTCGGCGAGCTGCGACATCGTCCGGGTCATCCGCTTGATCAGCATGGAGATGGAAATCGTGATCAGCGTCGCCAGGATGGCAGCAATGACGCCGAACGTTACCGCGGCAACCGTGCCCGCGGTCGATGCCTCATCGGCGATTTTCGCGGCACTCGAAACCGCTTCGCTGCGGCTGGTCTGATATTCGTTGCGCAGCGCCTCGGCGTCCTCACCGAGCTTGACGCCGGCTTTGACCATGGTCCCAAAGCTCTGTTCGGTCGAGACGGACGAACCGATGAACTGCTCGGCCGACGTCAGCATTTTCTCGACCTGTGCCGGCAGTGCCGCAGCGATCTTGGCCAGCGCCGGATCGGCCGGCGGCAAGGTTTTCACCTCGGCCATTTCCCTGCCGACCCGCTCCCGTTCCGCACCGATGATATCGATGTCGGTGGCGGAAGGCGCACCGAGATAACGATAGACGAGCGCGCGCAGCGCCTGGACCGCCTGTTCGAGCCGCTGCGCCGGGGCGAGCGCCGCCTCATGCGCGGCGCCGAATTCGAGGGTGATCGTCGTCAGCGTGTTGGTGAGGCGGATGCCGCTGGCGTTGATCGCGGCAAGTGCGGCCTGGCGCTTCTTGACGTCCTCGTCCAGCTTGTTGAACGCAGCGTGATAGCTGGAAAGGCTGCTGCGCAGCGCGTCGCCCCTCGGGCCCACGACCTCGCGCAGGCGATCGATCGACTTTTCGAGAGGCTCGAAGGCGGCGATCGATCGCGTGCGGTCCGAAGCCGAACCGGAACGGAAGTAATCGACGTTGACGCGGCGCAAAAGCAGAAGCTCGCGGCTGAAATTGCTAACCGTGTCGGTCGCCGCCGAGGCGCGCTCGATATGCACAACATTATCGCGCACGTCGCGGATGCGAAGATTGTAGAAGATCGAGGTGCCCGCACTTAGCACCATCAAGAGGCCGAAACCGCCGATCAGGCGACCGTTCAGGCTGATCCGGTTCGCGACAGAGAGCAAAGACATCGATTTGGCCTCACTTGCCGAAAGCGCGAATGGCATCGATCTTGTCTTTGCCAAACTGCTTCTGGAACTGGCTTTCAAGACTGGCGAGCGAGGCGGCGAAGGCCGGCCGGTCGATATCGTCGACCACCTGCATGCCGCGGCGCTTGAGCTCGTCGACACCGCTCTTTTCGGACCGATCGACATAGGCGCGGCTGGCCTTGCTCCCGGCGATGCCGGCACCGCGCAGCGCGGCTCGATCCTCCGGCGACAGACGCTCAAAAACCCGCTTCGACATCAGGAAGGCGGCCGGCGAGTAAACATGCCCGGTCAGGCACAGATAGCGCTGAACCTTGTCGAAATTCGCCGCAAGGACGGTCGGAATCGGATTCTCCTCGGCCTGGAACACGCCGGACGAAAGGGCAGCGTACAGATCCGGAAAAGGCAGCGAGCGCACGTCGGCGCCGATCGCCTTGAAGCTTGCCACCATCACCTCGGATTGCGGCACGCGCAGCTTGAGGTTCTTGAGATCTTCCGGCCGATGCACCACACGGTCGGAGGTGGTGAGATGACGAAGGCCGTTTTCGCCCCAGGCAAGACCGATGATGCCCTGCGGCTCGAAGCTTGCCAGTGCCGCCTGGCCGATCTCGCTGTCCATCACGCCGCGGGCGTGGGCAATATCGCGAAACAGGAAGGGGATGTCGAAGATGCTCAGTCCAGGTACGAGGGCTGAAAAGACGGCGGATGACGCAAACGTCATATCCAGCGTCCCGGCGGCAACGTCCTGGCACATTTCCAGCTCGCCGCCCGCTTCACCCGCCGGGTACTGCTCGACCCGCAGACGGCCGCCGCAATGCCGCTCGACGTGAGCGGCGAATTCCGCCACGCCGGCGCCGAACTGAGATTCCCGGGCACTGGTTGTGCCGATCCGCAAGACCTGCGGCGGCACGGCCGGATAGGCCCGCCGGCTCGATAGGCCGGGCATCAGACCGGCCGCCGCGGCACCCCTCAGGAAACGCCGTCTCGAAATCTTGTTACGCATGTCTTTCCCCGCGGCCCGACGCGATGCGTAATAGACGGCAAACACGGTAAAAAAACCGATAACGCGCGCGGGCCGGCGGCGGGACGCGGGGCGTTTCAGGCGTCGGCGAGCGCAAACCCGCTGGTTGGAATGGCCGGCCTGCGGCGCGAGATGAGATCACCGATCAGCCGCCCGGACGCCAGTGCCAGCGTAAATCCAAGCGCGCCATGACCGATGTTGAGCCAAAGATTGTCGAAGGGTGTCCGGTCGATGACCGGAAGCCCCTTCGGCGTGGCGGGACGCAGGCCGCACCAGGCAACCGCCGTGTCGAAATCGGCCGTGCCGGGAAACATCGCCTTGGCCGCAGCGCGCAGCGTCGCAACCCGCCCGGCGTTCATGTCCGCCCGCCGGCCGCCGATGTCGGCCATGCCGGCGATCCGCAGCCGGTCGCCGAGCCGGGCATAGACCACCTTGCGCTCGTAGTCTGTGATGCTGACGCGCGGCGCGAGGGCTTGGTGATCCAGCGTTGCCGTGAGGCTATATCCCTTCAGCGGGTAAAGCGGCGCGCGAACTCCCAGTCGTCCAAGCAATGGGACGCTCGACGATCCCGTTGCGATCACGACGTGATCAGCCTGGAGATCCTCATCCGCAGTGAACGCCTTGATCCGCCGCGGCGATATCCGCTGCAGCCGGGTGACGGTCGTACCGAAGCGGAACACCACGCCACGCTTGCGCAGCAGGCGCATCAAGCCGACGCAAAACTGGTAGCAATCGCCGGCGTCTTCGCTGCCGGTGAAAATGCCGCCGCTGATGTCGCCGGCAAGATGAGCGAGCGCAGGCTCTTTCGCGACACAGGCGGCAGCGTCGAGCGCCTCCTGCTCGCAACCCAGCGAGCGCTGATACTCCAACAGGCGCCGCGCCGCATCGAACGAGGCCTTGGTGCGATGAACCACGAGCTTGCCGGCGTTGGCATGATCGAAACTCAGGTCAGGCTCGCCAGCGAGCAATTCGTCCATCAGGTCGCGGCTGAAGAACGACAGCGACAGCAACCGCCGGGTCGATTCCTCGCTCTGGCGATGGGTGCAGGCCCGCACGAACTGCGCCAGCCATCTCCACTGCTGGAGATCGGCGCGCGGACGGTAGCGAACCGGCGAATCCCCCCGCAGCAGCCATTTCGGCAGCTTCGAAAGCACGCCGGGGCCCGCCAGCGGCGCGACATAGCTGTAGGAAAGCTGGCCGCCATTGGCAAAACTGGTCTCGCTCGCCACGTCGCTATTGCGCTCGACGACGGTGACCTCGTGCCCGTCGGCGCGCAGATACCAGGCCGTGGTCAAGCCGACGACGCCGGCCCCGAGAACGATGACATGCATGGCGACCTGAATCTCCCGATCAACAGGTGCCACTTTTTCTTCAATTCGCCTGAGCCGTCCAATATCGATCGGCGGGCGGGATATAGACGCGGGTTATAGCCCGCACCCGCCCCAACGGACCGCGGCTAGCAAACCTGGCGCAGGAATTTCATCAAGCGCTCGGCAGTCTGCGGCGGCGGGCGCTCGTGCTGGGTCAGCGCATAGACGTTGAGGCTCGAGGCAATCTCGACTGGCCGCACCTGGATGTCGGAGACGCCGGGCGGATAGTTCGCCGTGAACGAATCGACCAGCGCGATGCCGACGCGCGCCTGCACCAACGACTTTGCCAGCGTATAGGTCTGCACCGAAATGGCGCTCTTGGGGCTCGCTCCGGCATCCTCGATCCAGTTGGACAGGATGCTGCCGAGATGGTCCTCGGCATCGATGGTGATGAGCGGTTGATCCGTCAGTTCTTCGGCGCGCAGCGGTCTTTTGAGAAGCTTGTCGGGCCACCAGCGGGCGGGCGCGATCGCGCACAGGCCGCAACTGCGCAGCTCCGTGAGCACCAGATTGGGATGCGAAACCGGACGCATCGTCAGGCCGAGCTCGATTTCGTTGAGCAGCAGCGCCTGTTCGATTTCGCGCGTGTGCGCCACCGAAAGTTCGCAGCTTGATTGCGGATAGGCGCGGCACCAGCGCGCCACGGCTTGTGGCAACAGATGGTGCGCAAGCGCGGGCGTCGCGGCAATTCGCAGCGGACGGGCCGACCCCTGCGAAAGGCTGGCGGCGAGGCGGCGGATGCGCCGCAACTGTTCGTCGAACGGCGTCAACTCCCGCTGCAACTGCAATGCCTCCTGGGTCGGCACCAGCTTGCCCTTGCTGCGCAGGAACAAGGGAAATCCGACCGACTGCTCGGCATGCTGGAGAATCTTGCTCACCGCGGGCTGCGAAATATTGAGGATCTTGGCCGCGCCATTGGTCGAACCGGTCAGCATGACCGCGCTGAAAACCTCGATGTGTCGCAAGCGCACGTATATCCTCCGGCGTAACGAGCGATGGCTCGCGCGTAAGCTGTCGGAAGCATCAATTCCTGCGCGCTTTGCGCTGTCAACCCTGCGCCATCCGTATAACCCGAGGTTATATCGGGTCCCTGCCTTTTCATTGGGCGCGCCCGAACTGCGGCATCTACAGTCGAAATCAACCGGACTAATGGTCTGGCGCGACGGAAGCATCCAATCCAGATGTGCCGCACAAGGGGAGACTTCGTGACATCGGGCTTTTCAAGATCGCAAAAGATCGCCTGCCTCTCCGGACTGTTTCTGGCCTGGGCGGTCGGGTATGCCGACCGCATCCTGATGAGCGTAGCGGTCATCCCGATCAGCCGCGAATTTTCGCTCGATGCAGGCCAGGCCGGCATGTTGCTCAGCGTCTTCTACGTCAGTTACGCGCTGATGCAGCTCGCGGGCGGGTGGTTGTCGGATCGCTACGGCTCGCGCATCGTCGTGGTGTGCTGCATCGTGATGTGGTCGATCTTTACCAGCGCGACCAGCTTCGCCTGGTCGTTCGCCTCGCTGCTCGCCATTCGCTTCATGTTCGGCCTCGGCGAGGGAAGCTTTTCGCCGGCAAGTTCGGTGACGGTCGCGGAGGTCTTTCCAAAATCGGAACGGGCACGGGCGAAGTCGTTCCTGATTTCCACGGTGTTCCTCGGCAATGCCGCCGGTGCCGGCCTGATCGGCGCGACCGTCGCCTATCTCGGCTGGCGCGGATCGTTTCACATTCTGAGCTGCCTCGGCTTTGCGGTCGCCTTGTTCCTCTGGTTTGCGCTGCGCGGGGGCATCGCCTCCCAGCGCGAGCATGCGGCGAGCCGTCCGCATCAGCCGTGGGGATCGCTGCTGCGAATCCCGATGGCGTGGAAACTGACCGCGATCTGGTCCTTTACCAGTCTGCTCTATATCGGCGTTCAGTCCTGGATGCCGTCCTACCTGATGAAGACGTATGGGGTCGATCTGAAGCAGGCCGGTCTTGCGACCATGCTGCCGAACCTGATTGCGTTCGCCGGGACCAATATCGTCGGATTGCTGCTGGACAAGCACGGCAAGGGACGCGAGAAAACGTTCATGGTGCTCGGCGCGCTGTTCAGCGCGGTCTTTCTCGCTCTGATGATCACGACCGCCTCGCTTTACCTGCTGCTGGCGTACTGGACGCTGCTGCTGCTGGCGTTCAATTTCGTCTATGCCACGGTTTTCGCCGCGCCGCTGCGGCACTTCCCCGAGCACTTGATCGGCAGCGCGACCGGGCTGATGAATTTCGGCGGACAGCTCGGCGGCTCGGTGGCCCCAGCGGCCATGGGAGCGCTGATCGCGGCGTCCGGGGGTTCATATCTTGCGGCCTTCTGCCTGCTGCTGGCGTCCGCCGTCACGTCGGCTATCGTCGCCTTGAACTGGCGCCCGGCCGGGGATACAGGCTTCGCCATCCAGCCCGCCGGCACCCGATAGACCCAAGGAGTTGCCATGACCGGCCGCACAGACACTTTCGATCTCATCATCCGTGGCGGGACGATCATCGACGGAACGCGCCAACCTCGCTTCGATGCCGATGTCGGCGTCCGCGACGGCATGATCGCCGCGATCGGCGATCTGTCGGGCGCGCAAGCGCCCGTGGCGCTGGAAGCCCGGGGAAAAATCGTTGCGCCGGGTTTCATCGATTCCCATACGCATGACGACCATGCCCTGCTCTCCGAGCCCGAGATGACGTTCAAGATCTCGCAAGGCGTCACCACCGTGGTGACTGGCAATTGCGGAATCAGCCTCGCACCACTGAAGCCGGATCTGCCGCGTCCGATGCCGCAGAGCCTGCTGGGCGCCGGGGATCCGTCCGCCCGCACCTTCGAGCGTTTTTCCGATTATCTGGAGACCCTGCGGCGCACACCCGCCTCGGTCAATGTCGCCCCGATGGTCGGCCATACGACGCTGCGCCTGATGACCATGGCTTCGCTCGATCGCGCCGCGACGTCGGAGGAAATCGCCGCGATGCGCGGCTTGCTGGTCGAAGCGCTCGACGCCGGTGCGATCGGCGTATCGACCGGCACTTACTATCCGCCGGCCGCGATGGCCACGTCCGAGGAGGTCATCGAGGTTTGCCGTCCGATCGGCGGCACCGGCGCGGTCTACGCGACGCACATGCGCAACGAGGCCGAAGGCAGCGTCGAGTCGTTGAAGGAATCGTTCGAGATCGGCCGCGCGCTGAATGCGCCGGTGGTGATTTCCCACCACAAGCTGGTCGGCGAGGCGAATTTCGGCAAGTCCGCCGTGACCCTGCCCTTGATCGACGCCGCGATGAAGTGCCAGTGCGTTGCGCTCGATTGCTATCCCTATGCGGCCAGTTCGACCATGCTGCATACCGACGAGGCCAGACTACGCGGACGCATCATGATCGCCGAATGCGCCTCGCATCCGGAACATGTCGGCCGCGATCTCGCCGATATTGCGGATGAATGGCAGGTCAGCCGGCTCGAGGCGGCGCGGCGGCTGCAGCCGGCGAGCGCCATCTATTTCATCATGAACGAAGGCGATGTCAGAAACATCCTGTCGTTCGAATGCACCATGGTCGGCTCCGACGGCCTGCCGGGCGGGACCAAGCCGCATCCAAGACTCTGGGGCACCTTCCCACGGGTGCTGGGGCATTACAGCCGCGAGGTCGGGCTGTTTCCGCTCGAGACCGCCGTCTGGAAGATGAGCGGCCTGACCGCAAAAAATTTCGGTCTGGCGAAACGGGGCACCATCGCGCTGGGACAGCATGCCGACATCACCGTATTTGATGCGGCAACCGTGATCGACAAGGCGACTTACGACACGCCGACGGAGCCGGCCGACGGCATCGAATCCGTCATCGTCAATGGCGCCCTGACCTGGCATCAGGGCGCGCATAGCGGCGCCCGCCGCGGCCAGGTCATTTCGCGCATCAAGGCCGATGCGCAAGGTCACCGCGCCTAATCGCGGAAGCGCAGCGCGCGGACGCGGCCGAGAGGGGGCTAGGCCGCTCCCTCGTCCACACCGGCCTCGTGCGGCGTAAACTGATAGACCGACGAGCAGAACTCGCAGGTCACGACCACCTTGCCGTCTTTCACCATCGCGGCGCGGTCCTCGGGCGCAAAGCTGTTGAGCATGGCAGAAACTGCATCGCGCGAGCACGAGCATTGCGCATGCAGCACCAGCGGGGAAAACACCCGCACGCCGCGTTCGTGAAACAGCCGGTAGAGCAGCCGCTCGCCGGAGAGCGCGGGATCGATCAGTTCGACGTCCTCGACCGTTGCGATCAGCGACTGACCTTCGACCCAGGCATCGTCCTCGGCAATCGTATGCGCGACGGTGCCTTCCGGCGCATCGCCGGGATCGAGATCGGCCTGCCGTGCCCGCTCCGGCGCTTTGGGCAGGAATTGCAGCAGCATGCCGCCGCCGCGCCAGCGCCGCCGCGCGCCGCCTTCGCCACCGCGCCACTCTTCGCCGACCGCAAGGCGCACCTTGGTCGGAATCTGCTCGGAGCGCAGGAAGTATTCATGCGCGGCGTCTTCGAGGCTGTCGCCGTGCAGCGCGACGAGGCCCTGATAGCGGCTCATCTCCGGGCCCTGATCGATCGTCATCGCCAGATGTCCCTTGCCGAGCAACTGGCCGGAGGTCTGCCCTTCCTTGATCTGGCCGGCATCGAACCGCGCATAGGCGCGCAGCCGGTCGGGCGCCTGAAAATCGACGATGAGGAACGAGACTGGACCATCGGTCTGGGTCTGCAGGATGAAACGTCCGTCGAATTTCAACGACGAGCCGAGCAGCGTCGTCAGCACGATGGCTTCGCCGAGCAGTTTGGCGACCGGCGGCGGATAGTCATGCTTGGCGAGGAGATCGTCGAGCCCGGGGCCGAGCCGCGTCAATCGCCCGCGCAGATCAAGCGCGGCGACTTCGAAAGGCAGCACCGCATCGTCGACCGGAACCGAGGACGGCGCGCGAACCGGCGTTTCTTTCATTTTGATGTCGGGGGAATTGGAGGTCATGGCGCTCTATCTGGGGTCGGAGAGTACGAAGCGAAAGGGGCGATGCGGCGGTAACGCTGGTTGCTGTCGTCCCGGCGAACGCCGAGACCCATAACCACAGGCGGCAACCACGTTAAAGGGCTTCAACCACCGCGCCAAATCAAGAGATCACGCGGCATGGGTCCCTGCTTGCGCAGGGACGACAGTTGTTTGAGAAATTTCACCTCTCCCGCAAGGGAAAGGAAGACTGTGAGTTCGTGCGGCGAGTGCTACTTCACCGCCTGAAGGCACCAGGCCAAAATGCCTTTTTGCACATGCAGGCGATTTTCGGCCTCGTCGAACACCACCGACTGCGGGCCATCGATCACCTCATCGGTAACCTCGTCGCCGCGGTGTGCAGGCAGGCAGTGCATGAACAACGCATCGGGCTTTGCAAGCCGCATCAGCCGCGCATTGACCTGATAGGGCCGCAGCAGATTGTGACGGTGCTCGCCGTCCTTGTCGCCCATCGAGAACCAGGTATCCGTGACGACGCAATCGGCGCCGCGCACCGCGGCTTCCGGATCGTTGCCGAGCATGATCGGCGCCTGCGTCGCCTTGATCCAGTCGCGCATCGCCTTGTTGGGCGCGAGTTGCGGCGGCGTTGCCACGTTCAGATTGAACTTGAAGCGTTCCGCCGCGTGCGCCCAGGAAGCGAGCACATTGTTGTCGTCGCCGGTCCAGGCCACGGTGCGGCCCTGGATCGGCCCGCGGTGCTCTTCGAACGTCATCACGTCAGCCATGACCTGGCAGGGATGCGAGCGGCGCGTCAGCCCGTTGATCACGGGCACGGTGGCGTATTGAGCCAGCTCCAGCAGCGCCTCGTGATTGAGAATCCGGATCATGATGATGTCGACATAGCGCGACAGCACGCGCGCGGTATCGGCGATGGTTTCGCCGCGGCCGAGCTGCATTTCGGCGCCGGTCAGCATGATCGATTCACCGCCGAGCTGGCGCATGCCGACGTCGAACGATACCCGCGTGCGCGTCGAGGGCTTTTCGAAAATCATCGCCAGCGTCTTGCCCTTGAGCGGCTTGTCGGCCTCCTCGCCGCCGTTCTTCTGCGCCTTCAGCTTCGCCTTCATGGCAAGGCTCGCGGCCAGCACTTCGCGCAGTTCGCCGAGCGGCAGCTCGTTGAGATCGAGAAAATGACGCAGCACCTTGCTCATCGCGCGGCCGCCTTGTCTTTTGCAGCAAGCGCAGTGCAGGCACGTTCCAGTGATTGCATGGACTGCTCGATCTCGGCTTCCGACACGATCAAGGGCGCCAGGAACCGCACGACGTTGTCGCCGGCGCCGACCGTAAGCAGCTTCTGATCGCGCAACGCGGCAACCAGATCGGCCGACGGCACCACCGCCTTGACGCCAATCAAGAGACCCTCGCCGCGCACTTCGGCCAACACGCTGGGATAACGATCGACCACCGAAGCGAGCTTCTGCTTCAAGAGCAGCGACATCTTCTGCACATGCTCGAAGAAGCCGGGGGCCAGCATCACGTCGAGCACGGCATTCGCCGCCGCGACCGCCAGTGGATTGCCGCCGAAGGTCGAGCCGTGCGAGCCCGGCGCCATGCCGGATGCAGCTTCGCTCGATGCCAGCACCGCGCCGATCGGAAAACCGCCACCGAGCGCCTTGGCGAGCGACATCACGTCAGGCTCGACACCGATGCGCTTATAGGCAAACAGCTCGCCGGTGCGGCCCATGCCGGTCTGCACCTCGTCGAATGCCAGCAGGATGCCCTGCTCGTCGCACAGCGCGCGCAGCGCCTTGATGAAGGAGGGCTGCGCCGAGCGCACGCCGCCCTCGCCCTGCACCAGCTCGATCAGAATGCCGGCGGTATGCGGGCCGATGGCCTTTTTTACCGCTTCCAGATCGCCGTGCGGCACCTGGTCGAAACCATCGACCGGAGGACCGAAACCTTCGAGATATTTCGCCGTGCCGGTTGCCGCGAGCGTCGCCAGGGTGCGGCCGTGGAAGGCGCCTTCAAAGGTGACGATGCGATAGCGCTCCGGGTGACCTTTGGAGAAATGATAATGGCGCACGAGCTTGATGACGCCCTCGAGCGCTTCGGCGCCCGAATTACAGAAGAAGACATAGTCGGCAAAACTCTGCTCGCAAAGCCGCGCGGCGAGGCGCTCGCCGTCGGGACTCCTGAACAGGTTCGACATGTGCCAGAGTTTGGTCGCCTGCTCCTGCAGCGCCTTCACCAGATGCGGATGCGCATGGCCAAGCGCGTTCACCGCAACGCCGGAGGTGAAATCGAGATAGCGCTCGCCGTTTGTCGCGATCAGCCAGCAGCCTTCGCCGCGCTCGAAGGCGAGATCAACCCGGGCGAAAACCGGAAGCAGATGCGACGTCGCGCTTTTGGTCATGGCAACACTTAGACGTTAGAGGTGGCCGTTGTTTGCGCGTCTTGGCGCGGCCGACAATTACAAGCAGAGCTGAACCAGCAGTGGGTCGAAACGGAACGTGCCGCCTTTTCGGGGCGGCACGTTGCGGGCATTTTAGGCTTGTGGCGAACTGTGTCAACGGAAAGCCCGTAAATCTGCGGTCTCCCGCGCGCAACACAAGCGTTAAAATGCGCGCGCCAAGTGTTAAAAACGACGGAACATGTGGAAGCACTCGCAGCGACTCTTGCGCGGGAGTCACGCCATATTGTAGCTTCTCAGGCGTCGGATACGACATCTCGTGCGGTAGCTTTTGCTCCTCTAAGTCATCGATGTGTTGCGTAAACGTTCGGGCGTCAAATTTGCGCCCGGCGAGGGCTAAGGGATTCTGCCGGAAGGGATTTTTGAGACTGATGGCATCGCAGCGCTGCCCGAGAACTGGCCGGCGCGACGCGAAGGAAAGAGTGCGATGACGGTATTGACCTGGTCTGACGATCGCGTCGAACAACTGAAGAAGCTCTGGGAAGCGGGGCTTTCGGCGAGCCAGATCGCCGCAGAGCTCGGCAATGTGACCCGGAATGCGGTAATCGGCAAAGTTCACCGGCTGGGCCTGTCCGGCCGCGCCAAGAGCCCCTCATCGGCCGCACCACGTCCGCGCAAGGCGCGTCCCGCCCAGCATATGATGCGGGTCTCGCGTCCGGTGTCGCGCGGTAACACGGCGCTGGCCCATGCCTTCGAGGTCGAACTCGAACCGGATCCGATCGCCTATGACAATGTGGTGCCGATGAGCCAGCGGCTGTCGCTGCTCGAATTGAACGAGGCGACGTGTCACTGGCCGGTCGGCGATCCCGCCAGCCCGGAATTCTTCTTCTGCGGCGGCAAGGCACTGACCAGCCTGCCCTATTGCGCGCATCATTCGCGCATCGCCTACCAGCCGACCGGTGACCGGCGCCGCCAAGCGCCGAAGACGACGCGGTAAGAATCCGCCTCTCCCCTTGCGGGAGAGGCCGAATTGCATCGAACGATGCAATTCGGGGGAGGGGTTTGCTTCAACGGCTAGGACTATTTCTATTTCGGCGTGATGAAGCCGCGGCGAGAAACCCCTCATCCGGCGCTGCGCGCCACCTTCGCCCGCAAGGGGAGAAGGTAAAGCCTACTCCACCTTCGCAAAGCGATCGTCGAGCGCATAGCCGGCGCCGCGCACGGTTCGGATCGGGTCCTGTTCGCGGCCGGGATTGAGCAGCTTGCGCAGCCGACCGATATGCACGTCGACTGTGCGCTCGTCGATATAGATGTCGCGGCCCCAGACGCTGTCGAGCAGTTGCTCGCGCGAGAACACCCGGCCGGGATGCTCGAGGAAAAATTCAAGCAGACGATATTCGGTCGGCCCCAGATCGACGGGACGGCCGGATCGCGCGACACGGCGCTTCTCGCGGTCGAGTTCGATATCGCCATAGGTGAGCACGGTGGCGAGACGCTCGGGGCTGGCGCGGCGCAGCAGGCCGCGAACCCGCGCCAGCAGTTCAGGCACCGAGAACGGCTTGACGATGTAGTCGTCCGCGCCGGTCGCAAGCCCCCTCACCCTTTCGCTTTCCTCGCCGCGCGCGGTCAGCATGATGATCGGGAGTTGCTTGGTCTCCGGCCGTGCCCGCAAGCGGCGGCACAATTCGATGCCGGACAGTCCCGGCAGCATCCAGTCCAACACGATGAGATCGGGAACCCGCTCCTTCAAGCGGGTGTCGGCGTCGTCGCCCCGACCGACCGTCTCAACGTCATACCCTTCGGCGTCGAGGTTATAGCGCAACAGCGTTGTCAGCGCCTCCTCGTCTTCCACCACCAGAATGCGTGCGCTCATGTGCGTAGCCTTCTTTCGTCTTTAAATAAATGTTTGCTGGGTGTGATGCTCCCCCCGACGGGGGAAATCAGGTGTTGGGTACGGTAGTAGCAAAGGTCGTCATGTCGCCTTTCGGTCGTTTGTCGAGAATTTGCTGGCCTTCGATCATGTAAAATACCGTCTCGGCGATATTGGTGGCATGGTCGCCGATCCGTTCAATGTTCTTGGCGCAGAACATCAGATGAATGCAGAACGAGATGTTGCGCGGGTCTTCCATCATGTAGGTCAACAATTCGCGAAACAGCGAGGTACAGATCGCATCGACCTCCTCGTCGTTCTTCCACACGGTCATCGCCGCCGGGAGATCGTGCGCGGCATAGGCATCCAGCACCGACTTCACCTGCGACTGCACCAGATCGGTCATATGCTCGAGCCCGCGGATCAGCTTCAAGGGCTGAAAATCGCTTTCCAGTGCCGCGACCCGCTTGCCCATGTTCTTGGCAAGGTCGCCGATCCGCTCGAGATCGATCGCGACCCGCATCGCGCCGACGATCTCGCGCAAGTCCACCGCCATCGGCTGCCGCCTTGCGATCGTCAGCACCGCGCGCTCTTCGATCAGACGCTGCAGGTTGTCGATCTCGGCATCGGTCTCGACCACGCGGCGGCCGACCGCCACATCGCGCCGGATCAGCGCGTCGACCGCATCCACGATCATGCGCTCGGCGAGACCGCCCATTTCGGCCACGAGGCGAGTCAACTCCTGAAGATCGCTATCGAACGCCTTGGCGGTATGTTCTGAGGCCATCCTGCTCTCCTTCAGGCTGATGTTCCGAACACATCGAGCCTGATCTTATTCCCTAGCCGAAACGGCCGGTGATGTAATCCTGTGTTCGCCGATCGTTCGGCGAGGTGAAGATCTTGTTGGTTTCGTCAAACTCGATCAATTCGCCCAGATACATGAAGGCTGTTTTGTCGGAGACGCGCGCCGCCTGCTGCATGTTGTGGGTAACGATGGCGATCGTGTAATTTTCTGCGAGTTCCTGGATCAGTTCCTCGACCTTGGCGGTCGAGATCGGGTCAAGCGCCGAACACGGCTCGTCGAACAGGATCACTTCCGGACGCACGGCCACCGTACGCGCGATGCAAAGCCGCTGCTGCTGACCGCCGGACAGGCTGAGGCCGGACGCGTTGAGCTTGTCCTTGACCTCGTTCCACAGCGCACCGCCACGCAGCGCCTTCTCGACCCGGTCGTCCATTTCCGAACGTGAAATCTTCTCGTAGAGGCGGATGCCGAAGGCGATGTTCTCGTAGATCGTCATCGGGAACGGCGTCGGTTTTTGAAACACCATGCCCACTCTCGCCCGCAGCAGATTGAGATCGAGCTTGGGGTCGAGAATGTTGGTCTGATCGAGCATCAGCTGGCCGGTAGCGCGCTGTCCGGGATAAAGGTCGTACATCCGGTTGAAGATCCGCAGCAAGGTCGACTTGCCGCAGCCGGACGGGCCGATGAACGCCGTCACGCGATTGGTGCCGAGCGTGATGTTGATGTTCTTCAGCGCGTGATGTTCGCCGTAATAGAAGTTCAGCCCGCGCGCGGTCACCTTGGCCGGCGGCTCAGAATGAGCTGATGCATGGCCGGCCATCGCCGGCGTCGGCGTCGGGGGAACACTTACGGAGGCGGAAAGATCGGTCATTTTGCGGTCCTCTCGGCGCCAAGAATACGCGCGCCAATGTTGAGAGCGAGAACGGTGAGCGTAATGATGAGCGCCCCGCTCCAGGCCAGTTGCTTCCAGTAGGCGTACGGGCTCTGCACGAAATTGTTGATGGTCACCGGCAGGTTTGCCATCGTCTTGGTCAGGCTCAAGCTGAAGAACTGGTTCGAGAGCGCGGTGAACAGCAGCGGTGCGGTTTCACCGGCGACGCGCGCGGTGGCGAGCAGCACGCCGGTGATGAGACCGGAGCGCGCCGCCCGATAGGCGATGCGCCGGATCACCAGCGAACGCGGCAGTCCAAGCGCGGACGCGGCTTCACGCAGCGGATTGGGAACCAGCAGCAGCATGTCTTCGGTGGTGCGCAGCACGACCGGGATCACGATCACCGCAAGCGCGAGCGAACCGGCAAGCGCCGAGAAGCCGCCCATCGGCACCACGATCGCGCCATAGATGAACAGGCCGATGATGATCGAGGGCGCGGAGAGCAGGATGTCGTTGATGAAACGGATCACCTAGGTGAGACGGTCGTAGCGGCCGTATACGGCGAGGTAGGTTCCGGCGAACAGGCCGAGCGGCGCGCCGAGACCGACGCCGATCGCGGTCATGATGATGGAGCCGGTGATCGCATTCAAAAGACCGCCTTCGTTCGAGCCCGGCGGCGGGGTGTTCTGGGTAAAGACCTCGAGGTGCAGGCCTTTGAGGCCATTGAAGAACAGCGTGAACAGGATCAGCGCCAGCCAGGTGACGCCGAACACCGCGGCGGCGACGCAGAGCCCCCGGACGATGATGTCCCTGCGGTGACGCCTCTTGTAGATCGGGTTCATGCTATTTCCCCGCCTTCTTTTCCAGGCGCAGCAGCATCAGCCGCGCGGCCGACAGCACCACGAAGGTCAGGACGAACAGCAAGAGGCCGAGCAGCATGAGCGCGGACTGATGCAGCCCGTCGCTCTCGGCGAATTCGGAGGCGATCGCCGCCGAGATCGTGGTGCCCGGTGCGAAGATCGAGGACGAGATCCGGAACGAGTTTCCGATGATGAAGGTGACCGCCATGGTCTCGCCCAGCGCGCGGCCGAGCGCCAGCATGATGCCACCGATCACGCCGACGCGGGTATAGGGAATGACGACGTTGCGAACCACTTCCCAGGTGGTGCAACCGATACCGTAGGCGGCTTCCTTCAGGACCGGCGGCACCGTCTTGAAGACGTCGACCGAAATCGCGGTGATGAACGGCAGCACCATGATCGCGAGAATGAGCGCGGCGTTGAACAGGCTGAGATAGGACGGCGGGCCGGCGAAGATCGCCCCCAACACGGGCACACCGTCGAACAGATTGATCATGAACGGCTGGAACGTGTAGGCCAGGAACGGGCCCAGCACGAAGAAGCCCCACATGCCGTAAATGATCGACGGAATGCCGGCGAGCAACTCGATCGCAATACCGATCGGCCGGCGCAGCCATTGCGGGCAAAGCTCGGTGAGAAACACCGCAATGCCGAGCCCGACCGGGATCGCGATCAACATGGCAATGAACGAGGTGATCAGGGTGCCGTACATCGGCCCGACCGCGCCGAGCACAGGCGGATCCGCCGATGGCGCCCAGCGCTGCGTCCACAGGAACGCAAAGCCATATTCCTTCATCGCCGGCCACGCGCCGATGATGAGCGAGAGAATGATGCCGCCGAGAATAAGCAGGACCGAAATCGCGCAAGCGCGGGTGATCCAGTAGAAGGTGACGTCCCCGGCCTTGAACGCGCTCAGCGCCCTGGCGCGGTCGTGAGGCCCTGCGACATCGACTGCTCCGCTTTGGACCGCCATGTCTGCCACGCCAATTCCCTCAGTCTGGTTCAAGGTGAGCCCGTTGCCTGGTCAGAGGCCGCCTTAGCGATAGCGGTCTTGTCGACGATTTACCCGGCGTCATTCCGGGATGGTCCGAACGACCAGACCCGGAATGACGGAGCGCGAGATAAACCTTGATCAGCTCTTGATGTCGGCCGACCAGGTCTTCTCGATCAGCTTGACGACCGACTCCGGCATCGGAATGTAGTCGAGTTCCTCGGCCATCTTGCCGCCATTGGCAAAGGCCCACTTGAAGAACTTGACGGCTTCGGCGGAGGCCGCCTTGTCGGCCGGCTCGCGATGCATGAGGATGAAGGTCGAAGCCGTGATCGGCCACGACGCCTCGCCCGGCTGATCGGTGAGGATCACGTAGTAGCCGGGAGCGTTGGCCCAATCGGCATTCGAGGCCGCAGCCTGGAACGAGGCGACCGTCGGCTGCACGGTCTTGCCGGCCTTGTTGACCAGCGCCGTGTAGGTCAGCTTGTTCTGCTTGGCGTAGGCATATTCGACATAGCCGATCGAATTCTTGGTCTGGCTGACATTGCCGGACACGCCTTCGTTGCCCTTGGCGCCGACGCCGGTCGGCCATTCGACCGCGGTGCCGGAACCGACCTTGCTCTTCCACTCGGCGCTCACCTTGGAGAGATAGTCGGTGAAGTTGAACGTCGTGCCCGAACCGTCGGAACGGCGGACCACGGTGATCGCCTCGCCCGGCAGCTTGACGTTCGGGTTGAGCTTCTTGATCGCCGGATCGTCCCACTTGGTGATCTTGCCGAGATAGATGTCGGCGAGCGTCTGGCCGTCGAACACCACTTCACCGGGCTTGACGCCTTCCAGATTGACCACGGGAACGATCGCGCCCATCACCATCGGCCACTGCACCAGGCCGTCCTTGGTGAGTTGATCGACCTTCAGCGGCATGTCGGTCGCACCGAATGTCACGGTTTTGGCTTCGATCTGCTTGATGCCGCCGCCGGAACCGATCGACTGATAGTTCAGCCCGTTACCGGTCTCTTTCTTGTAGGCATCGGCCCATTTCGAATAGATCGGGAACGGGAACGTCGCACCCGCTCCGGTGATGTCGGCGGCGAAAGCCGACGTCGATGCGGCGACCAGGCCGGCAGCGACGATCGTTTTGAAGAAATTCATTGCTGGTCTCCATCTCGTAAGCCAAGCGCTCACGGGGCTCGTTTAGGAGCCGTCAGTACCGCTTTTACGAAGGTTTGATGACAGTTGGATGACAGATGCAAGCTGTTGAAAACGCTTGCTTTCAGGTCGAAGACGGGGCCCGCGCCTGGGGAAAGCAGGCGGTAAAAGTCGCCCCCTGCTTGAGCACGCTTTCGATCAAGAGCCGGCCGCGATGGCGGTTAACAATATGTTTCACCAGCGATAGTCCAAGTCCGGTTCCGCCCTGGGCCCGGCTGTCGCCGACATCGACCCGATAAAACCGCTCGGTCAGCCGCGGCAGATGCTCCGGCGCGATGCCGGGACCAAAATCGCGCACCAAGACCCGAAGCTCCGGCTGGCCTTCGCTCGAAATGGCCGCGATCAGCGAGACGTTTACCCGGCCGCCCGAGGCGCCATATTTGAGGGCGTTTTCGACCAGGTTCTCGAACAGCCGCATCAGCTCTTCGCGATCGCCCGCGATCCAGGCCGGCGTCTCCGGCAGATCGACATTGACCTCGACCTGGCGCTCGCGCGCCAGCGGCTCGAGCCCGTCGACCACCTGGCGGATGATCGGCACGATATCGACGAGCGTATCCGGGCGGACATGGGCGGACAATTCAACCCGTGACAGCGACAGCAGGTCGTCGATCAGCCGGGCCATCCGCGTCGCCTGGCTGTGCATGATGCCGAGAAAGCGCTCGCGCGCCTTCGGATCGTCGCGCGCCGGCCCTTGCAGGGTATCGATGAAGCCGGACAGCGCCGCCAGCGGCGTGCGCAATTCATGGCTGGCATTGGCGACAAAGTCGGCGCGCATCTCCTCGACCCGGCGCAGCGGCGTCTGGTCGTGGAATGTCATCAGCATGCATTTATCGGTGCCGCCGAACAGCGTCGGCACCGGCACCGGGATGATCACGAGCTCCATCCAGCGGTCGACGGGCGCGTGATCGAGGTAAGTGGCGCGGCGCGTTTCCGTGGTCGCAATGGCTTCGCGCAACGCGGTGATGATCTCCGGCGAACGCAGGGCGAATTGCGCCAGTTCGTTCTTGCGCAAGGCCGGCGCCAGCTGGGCTGCGGCGGCATTGAGATGAATGACGCGGCCGGCGCGATCAAGCAGCACGGCCGGGTCGGGCATGCCGGCGACCACGGCGGCGACAGCGGCGGATTCCACCGGATTGACGCCGCGGACGTCTTCACGCGACATCGTGGCGTCATGCAGCCGCCATGGCACCAATGCGGCAGCGGCGATACAGACGAAGATCGCGGCCGCGCGCAACAACGACAATTCGCCGAGCACAACCACCGCCGAGAGCGCGATCGCCGCAGCAAGCAGGATGATGGCCGAGTGCCTCAAGCGATCCGGCCACGGCGAGAAGAAGAACGACGGAGTATCGTCTATAGCCATCGGGCCAACGTTGCTCCAACCATCGTTTACGGTGCGGTCTCGACCGCACCGAGGTTCATCGGGTCACGGCCGCCCGATCAGGCCCCGTGGTCACCGCGCTCGCGGACGTAGACGGCTTCGCGCGGCGGCTCCACGGCGACCGCGGAAGCCGCCTCCCGCAACCGTTTCGACCGGGCGCCGACGATAACCTCCCGAAACGTCAATAAGATTACAGATAGGACGAACGGCGCAATATAATAGAGCAGGCGAAACAGCAGCATCCCTGCGAGAAGATCCTCCCGGTCCATTTGCCACAGCCCCACCAGCATGGCGGCATCGAAAACCCCAAGCCCGCCGGGCGAATGGCTGGCAAAACCGAGCAATGTGGCCGAGACAAAGATCACGGCCACCACGACAAAACCGAGATTGGGCTCGTCCGGGACCAGCGTGTACATCGCAAGCGCGCAGAAGCCGAGATCGACGATGCCGATCACGATCTGCAACAGCGTCAGCGGGCCGCCCGGCAACACTACCGTCCAGGGTCCGCGGCCGACATTACGTGGCTGCGCCCAGACCCAGATCACATAGCTGATCAGGCAAATGATGATGGCAATCGCGATCACGCGGTTGAGCCAGGACGGCAGCTGATCCACCGAGGAAGCGGCTTCCGGGTGATAGGCAATGCCGAGCCCCAGCACCGCGGCGTTGCCGAGCCAGAAGGTGAGACCTGCGATAAAGCAGATCTTGGCGACGTCGATCGCGTTCAATCCCCAGGCCGAATAGATGCGGTAGCGCACCGCGCCGCCGGTAAAGACGCTGGCGCCGACATTGTGTCCGATCGAATAGCTGGTGAAGGCAGCGAGCGCATTGATGCGATAGGGAATGTCGCTGCGGCCGATCGCGCGCATGGCAAACAGATCGTAGAATGTCAGCGTGAAATAGCCGGCGGCCACAAACAGCGCGGCAAGCGCAATCGAACGCGGCTCGGTGCTCTTGATCGCCTCGAGCACCTCGAACGTGTCGATGTCACGCAGCATGTGGTAGAGCACGTAGCAGGCAATGCCGATCACGGTGACGCTGATCGCGACGCCGAGCTTGTGCAGGATCTGCCTGTGGCGCAGAAACGAAATCGCCCTGCGGATCGGTTCCAACATCTAGTGCCCACTTTCCGAAGTTCGCACTCCGTCGCCGTGCCCACCTTTCGCGAACGTCGGAAAGTCATGGGCACGAGCAAGCTCACTAATTCCGGTGCCGCTTTCCATTTGAAGCTCCTGAACCGAATTCGCCGCGGGTCCTGCAGGAACCTCAAACGGGCGGCGCTGGCCCTCGAAAAGGCCGTCGTGCGGACAATACCGCCAACCGCACCGTGCCCGGCGATCCAGTTCTAACATTCGCTTCACAGCCTCGCGCGCATATCCGGAGCAAAGGTAAAGCCCGCTCCATCCAGCCGCCAGCCTGTCTGGTAGCCGGTTTTGCGCCGGAGGGGAATTCGCTTCATGCCAATTAGCCTGCTTCCTCAACATATTAGGTGGTGGCACAGGCCTTCAAAAGCACCACGAAGCGCCCGCGATCTAGGCATTTCGTCGCGGACGCCCGGGTCACGGCGGCTGCCCGCAAGCTGCGCGGGTTTCCGGCCATCCCGATCCATTTCAGCTTGCGCCCACCGGACCAGGAAGCACGCGGTCCCGCAGCCAAGACCCCAGTCCGCAGCCGACCAGATAGACCGCAAAGATTATCAGGCCGAGATCGAGCCAATAGCCAAATCGGCCCGGCACGATATGCATCAACGATGCGGCGAGCAGCAATGCGACCAGCGCACCGAGCCAGCCCGCAAGGGACCTGGAGACGCCGTTGCCGCGATGAACGACCGCGACCCAGCCCATCGCAAAACCGAGCAGCAGTGCAGCCACGAGCCAGCCCCAATGAAATGTCGCCAGAAACATCATGACTGCTCCTTCACGACGAATTCGATGCGGCGGTTGCGCGCCTTGCCTTCGTCGCTGTCGTTGGCGGCGATCGGCTGGGTGCTGCCATAGCCAACCGCGCTAAACCGGCTCGCCGGCAGGCCGGCTCTCACCAGATAATCCACCACCGCCTGGGCGCGTTTTTCCGACAATGCCTGGTTTGCCGGACCATCGCCGTCGGTATCGGTGTGTCCGGCGACTTCGATATTGTTGGCGGGACAGCGCAGCGCAATCTCGATCAGGTGATCGAGCAGCCCGGCCGAATCCGCATCGATATTGGAGCGCCCGGATTCAAAGCGGATCGATCCCTTGCTGAGCACTTCGGAGAACAATTGCTGGCAGACGGTCGCATCGACCGGCGCCGCGGCGGGCTTGACCGAAAGATCGGCCTTGAGCTGCCAGCCTTGCGGAAAATCCTTGATCAGGTTGGCGCGAAGCTGGCCTGCGGCGGCGTCGTAAAGCGCATCGCCCGACAGCTTCACCTCGCGGTCGGTGACCACCAGCGTCCCGGTCGACAGCCGCGACAGCGCGCCGAGTGCCGGCACCACCGCGTTGGAGAAGCCGGACGGTGCGCCCAGGCTGGTCTTGAGATTGTCGACGACTTTCTCGC
The DNA here is from genome assembly GCF_035701725.1 of Bradyrhizobium sp. Taxonomy (GTDB): domain Bacteria; phylum Pseudomonadota; class Alphaproteobacteria; order Rhizobiales; family Xanthobacteraceae; genus Bradyrhizobium. The sequence continues at coordinate 38,960 of NZ_DASSRP010000415.1, read as the reverse complement.
TGAAGAACTTGCGACCGGCCGCGGCAACGATCGCCGTACGCGCGTTGTTGTCAGGCACATAGCCCGTCAACGTCACGGTCGAGGCCACCGGATCCTTGTTGGCCTGGAAAATATAAGGCGGTGCCTTGATCTCGTTGGACGCGACCGAAAAGCCTGCGGGAAGATTCTTCAGGGCCGCCGCAATCGCCTCGCGGCCACCGAGTTCGCGCGCCATTCCAGAGAGGCTGATTTTATTATCCGAAATCGAGATCTTGCCGTCCTTCAGCCTGGCCACCTGGCCGAGCAGCAGCAGCGCGGCTTCGTCGAAACGTGGCGGCGCACCGCGTGACAGGCTGGTTTGGTCGACGACCTCGACGCCGCCAAGATCGGCCCGCGCCGCCTCCAAGAGCTTGCTCTTGGTCGCGGGCAACGGAGAGCTTCCGGTCAGCGTCACCCTCACAACATCGCGCTCGGCCGCCCATACGAACGGCTTCGCTTCCGGAATGAGACGGGTTTCGTCGTTGACCAGGCGCACGCCGGGCACCGCCGCGATCGCGGCCACCGCATTGCGGCGTCCGTCTTCGGAGAAAGCGTCCGCAGCCAGCGTGACGTCGCGGCCACTGACCGTAATCTTGCTCTTGTCCAGCAGGATGTCCTTCAGCGCTGCGGTCGAACGTCCGGCGAGTTCGGTTTCGAGCGGCGTGGTGTTAACCCAGGCGGCCAACGCCCAAATGGCGGCCAGCGGTATCGTCCCCGGCCACCATTTGCTACTCCACCTGATCAATCCGCGCATTCGACATCCTACGAGGCGGGGAAGCCTCGTTCTTTTCCGAAATCCACGCCCATCCTGCAGGCGTTTCCCCACGGGCAATTTCGGCAACACTCTGATCCGCTATTGCTTTTCGGCACGGCCGCGGCGTCGGCGAAAGCTGCGCCGGACCCTTCAAGCAAGGCACGGAACGAGAGAGAAAACAAACCCTTGCGGGGCTGTCAAACCCGAAATAACCGGGAATGGTTCGGCCAGCGGATAATCGTTTCTTCAGCAGTCTGCCGCTAGTGTTCTGCTTCCGACGTTCGGGCCTATTTGCGCGGTCGCGCTTGCAAGTTCAAACCGGCCGGATCCAGCCTGGTGTGGCGACTCTGACGTTCCTTTCAGTGTCGCCGCGGGTTCTTCGAAGGAACGTCAGAGCCAAAGCCACTCCAAAAGCAAATGGTTGCTGGTGGTCCCTTTGGTTCTGACATTCGTAAGAGTGCCCACCGCGATAGAATACGAATGTCAGAACCGGGACACGAGATGAAGCAGTTACGCAGCAACGTCATCCGCGCCGGCCTGGAGGCGCTTTATTTCACCGGCGCGCACCGCCTGTTTCGTCCGATCTTTGCCGGCGTCGGCAGTATTTTCATGCTGCATCACGTGCGCCCCGCGCCCGAAGCCGCGTTCCGGCCCAACAGCCATCTGGAAATCACGCCGAAATTCCTGCGCACGGTTCTCAGCCATCTGCGTTCGCATGACGTCGACATCGTCACCATGGACGAGGTCCATCGCCGCTTGAGCGAGCGCGACTTTTCGCGGCGTTTCGCCGCCTTCACCTTCGACGATGGTTATCGCGACAACCGCGATTTCGCGCTGCCGGTGATGCGCGAATTTGACGCACCGTTCACCGTCTATGTCGCCAGCGACTTCGCCCAGGCCCAGGGAAATCTGTGGTGGGTCGCTCTCGAAATGGTGATCGCAGCCGCCTCAAGCCTTGAAATCCCGATCGACGGCGTGACCACGCGCATCGATACCTCGACATTGTCGGCAAAAAGCGTCGCCTTCGAGCGCGTCCACAACTGGCTGCGCGCCTTGCCCGGCCGCGACGATCTGGACCGCGAGATCGGCGAGCTATGCAGCCGGCACGGCATCGACCGTCGCAAGATATGCAGCGATCTCTGCATGTCATGGGACGAGTTAAAGGGCTTTGCGGGCGAGGCGCTGGTCAGCATCGGCGCGCATTCGATCACCCACTGCAACATCGCCAAACAAACCGACGAGATGGCAAGCGAGGAGATGACCCGGAGCCGCTCGCGGATCGAAGATGTCTTGCAGCGCCCGGTGCTGCATTTCGCCTACCCCTATGGCGACAGGCACGCGGCGGGTCCGCGCGAATTCGCGCTCGCCAAAAGATGCGGGTTCAAGACCGCGGTGACGACGCGGCCCGGCATGATCTTTCCGGAGAGCGCGGAACACCCCACCGCGCTGCCGCGGCTTTCGCTCAACGGCAATTTCCAGCAAGAGCGGATTCTGCCGGTGCTCACCTCGGGCGCCGCCACCGCGATGTGGAACGGCTTCCGCCGCGTCGACGCGGCTTGAATAGCCAAGCCGCGCCTCGGGTTACTTGGTGATCAGCGCCTTTACCGGATAGCTCGGCGCTTGCGGCCCCGCGCCGAAATAGAAATTGACGCCGAATTTCACGGTATCGTCACCACGCGTGAACGCATAGTTGAACGCAGGCGACGATGCGGGAGCGTAGAAGTTCGCCGTGTCCCACCACGTATGCTGATATTGCGCGAACAGGGTTACCGGGTGTCCCGCAAGCTGCCACGATAGCGGATGCCATTCACCGCCGAAACCGGCCGTGAAGCCCGCCGTGTTGACCGTGCTGGACGCAGCGGTCGCGAAATTGACGTTCAGGTTTCGGTTCAACCAGCTCACGCCAGCAAGGCCGTAAACGAAGATATCGGGCGTGACGACACCGCCGAACTTGCCGCCGGTGGTGACGAGCCAGTGCGTCGTGGTCCCCAGAAACTGGCCACCTGCAAAATTCTGGTTGACGGTCTGATGCAGCACGTCGAAGGATGCGAACGGACCGACGCGCAACGCATCGTGCCAGGGTGAGAACAAGTAGGCCGCCTGGACTCCGAAACCTTGCGGGTCGCCAACGGGGCGAAACGAGTTCGTCTTGTCGCCCGTATCGCGGGAGGTCTCGACGATCTCCTCCTTGGCACGGTTGATGCCGATCAGGTATGTGCCGAGCGAGAACCCCGTCCAGTGCTCATTACGAAGTCGCATCAATTCCGTTCGGTACGGGGGATTGCACCGGGGATCGTTATAGTACGAGAACCATTGATCGAGCGTCTTTTGCAGTTCGTCGCCGAGCTTTTCGAGACCTTTGGCGTAGCCAAGTTGCGTCGGGTCCCTTTCGCTGCCGCCCGGAAATGCCGAAATGTAAGCCCGCTGCTGAGCGTCCCTGATCTCGACCAGGGTTCGCGAGCCTCGCTCGATTACCTTGCAGAAATCAGCGTAGTATTCGTAGTGCCGGCGACCAGCGCTCACTTCTCGGATCGCCCCGGTACCAGCCGCGGTCAGATGACCGGCTTCGGCCCCAGTGACCGGCGGGATCTGCGACTGCGACTGCGCGGTAGTCGTTGATGCGAGTGCGATGAAGCCAGCCGCCACCGCGGCAATGATGAAATTCGCTTTCATGAGGTGCCCCCACCCGAGAAAAACGTCATCAAGTATGGGCTCAGCTAATCCCAGCGGATTTCACCGGTCAATTGGCGGCGCTCCGGCGATCTAGGGACAAGTCAATTGTCAAAGGACTGTGGCGCATGGGCAACATCCGACCCATACGCGATCGCCTTACTCCGCGCGATCCGCCGGCCGCGGGCTTCCTTGACTCGCGTGACGGCGGCTTCCACAAACGAGAGCAAAATCAACGGAGGAGGCCGCATGTTCAAAGATCTGTTCTCGCTCGACGGCCGTGTTGCCCTGGTAACCGGCGGATCGCGCGGCATTGGCAAGATGATTGCGAGCGGTTTTCTCGCCCAGGGCGCGGCGCGCGTCTATATCACCGCGCGCAAGGCGGGACCATGCGAGGCGACCGCCAAGGAACTCACCGCTGCCTACGACGGCGAATGCATCGCGCTGCCGATCGACATCTCGACCAATGCCGGCTGCGAGCTGCTCGCCTCCGAGATCATCAAGCGCGAGCCGAAGATCGATATTCTCGTCAACAATGCAGGTGCGGCCTGGGGGGCGGACTTCGACGAATTTCCCGAGAGCGGCTGGGACAAGGTGATGAACCTCAATGTCAAGTCGCTGTTCTTCCTGACCAAGGCCTTGCACAAGCCGCTTCGTGCGGCGGCCAGCGCCGAGCGGCCGGCGAAAGTGATCAACATCGCCTCGATCGACGGTATCTTCGTCAATCCCATGGAGACCTATTCCTATGCGGCAAGCAAAGCCGCGGTCATCCATCTGACGCGGCGGATGGCGACGAAGCTGATCAAGGAGCACATCAACGTGACCGCGATCGCGCCGGGCGCGTTCGCCTCCGAGATGAATCGCGCCGCGCGCGATCATGGCGATGTGCTGTCCAAACGCATTCCGGCGGGGCGCATCGGCACGGACGAGGACATAGCGGGATTGGCGATCTTCCTCGCTGCGCGTTCCGGCGACTATGTGGTCGGCAACGCCATCGCGATCGATGGCGGCGTGGTTTATGCGAGCGCTGGACTCGAGATCGCTGGATAGGACGAATAGCGAATGGCGAGTAGCTCAATTCGTTCGCCACTCCGCATTCGCCGCCTCACGTCTCGATCTTCACATACTCGAAATCGCCAGGCTTGTTGTCGATGCCGACCTTGGGCGGTGAGATCCAGGAGGCGAACTCGCCGGCCGCCGTCACCGGCTTCATCAACGATGCGATGAAATCGCCGTCTTCGGTTGACGGCAGCCATGCATTCTTCTTCGCGGCCCAGGTCGCATCGTCGATCATGACGCCGTCGGGCGTGGCGTGGATGTCCTTGAACTCGCCGATGGCGCGGTGAAAGGCGACGTTCGGCAGCATCAGCTTGAAATCGTAGCCGGCGGTCGAAATCACCTTGTTCCAACGCAACAGGCCCTTGATGCAGTCCTGGCTGTAGTCGTCGCGCAGGCGCATGTTCAAAGCGGTAAGCGCCGGCTCGTCGACGCGCGTGATCTTGCCGTCGACGAGCTTAAGCACCGGATAGGTGTCATTGGTCAGGCGGTGGTCGTCGTTGATCTGGGTCTCGTGATAACGGCCCTTGATGCCGGCGTTGAATGCATTCGCCGCATTGGTCGAGACTTCCGAGCCGAACAGATCGAGCGACAGCGAGTAATGCAGGTTCAGCTTCTTCTGGATGGTCGGCAGATCGATCACCCCTAACGCGCGGACTTTGGCGATATCGGTGGGATCGGTGATGCCTGCTTGCTTCATCGCTTCACAGGTCCGCTGCACCACACGGGTGATTCCGGTTTCGCCGACGAACATGTGATGCGCTTCTTCGGTCAGCATGAAACGGCAGGTGCGTGACAGCGGATCGAAACCGGACTGCGCCAGCGAGTGCAACTGCATCTTGCCGTCGCGGTCGGTGAAGTAAGTGAACATGAAGAACGACAGCCAGTCCGGCGTCGCCTCGTTGAAGGCGCCCAGCATCCGCGGCGCATCGGCATCACCGGAGCGGCGACGCAACAATTCGTCGGCCTCCTCGCGGCCGTCGCGGCCGAAATATTTCTGCAAGAGATAGACCATCGCCCAGAGATGGCGGCCTTCCTCGACATTGACCTGGAACAGGTTGCGCAGGTCATAGAGTGAGGGCGCGGTCTTGCCGAGATGGCGCTGCTGCTCGACCGACGCCGGCTCGGTATCGCCCTGGATCACGATCAGCCGCCGCAGCATCGCGCGATATTCGCCGGGCACTTCCTGCCAGGCCGGCTCGCCATAATGCTCGCCGAAGGGAACGACGCGGTTTTCCTCCTGTGGAGCAAGAAGAATGCCCCAGCGATAGTCCGGCATCTTGACGTAATCGAATTTCGCCCAGCCGCGCGGATCGACCGAATAGGCGGTGCGCAAATACACCAGCGACTGCTGAAAACCTTCGGGGCCCATGTCGCCCCACCAGTTCATGTAGCCGGGATGCCAGCCCTCGAGCGCTTTCAGCACCTGGCGGTCCTCGCTCAGATTCACGTTGTTGGGAATCTTGGTCGAGTAATCGACGTTCATGATGTTGACGTTCATGGGCATCCTCCCGGTAGAGAGTGGTCGTTCCAAAGATGCTGTCGCGTGCGAGGCCCGCGAATAGCGAATGGCGAGTAGCAAGCAGAAAGGCGCGACAACTATTCGCTACTCCCTACTTGCCATTCGCTCCCTCAAACTCGCGTCGTATCGAACTGCGCCTTCTGGCCGGTGCCATAGCGGCGCAACGCGCCCTCCTCGCCGACCGCGTTAGGCCGCTGGAAAATCCAGTTCTGCCAGGCCGTGAGGCGGGAGAAGATTTTCGATTCCATGGTTTCCGGCCCGACGAAGCGCAAGTTCGCTTCCATGCCGGTCAGCGCATCAGGCGAGAAGCTTGCACGCTCCTCGAGAAACACGCGGACCTCGTCGTCCCAGTCGATATCGTCGAGCGCGAAGGTCACAAGGCCAAGCGCCTCGGCTTCCTCGGCATCGAGCGCCTGGCCGACGCGCTGGCGTGCATTCTCCAGATCGGAGGGATCGGCCTGGAAGCGCGATTGAAGCCGCGTCAAACCATGGCTCATCGGATAGGCGCCGAAATTCAGCGCCGAGAGTTGAATGGTGGGAGCGGCGCGGTTATCGCCCTGACGCGTGCCGATCAGCATGTAGGAGCGGTCGGCGGCGAGCACGAGTTCGGCGAGCGTGCCGGCAAAGCAGGAACCAGGCTCGACCAGCGCGACCAGCGTGCGCGAAGTCACGTCGATGCGCTTGAGCACGCGCTTCCAGTAGTGCCTGATTTCGTTGACCAGCCAGTGCGCTTTGTTGGCTTCGAGCAAGCTGTCATAAGCCAGCACATGCGCGGCATCGCCATGCGACTTGAAAACGATCATGGCGATCTGAAGCTCGTTGATCCGCAAATGCAGGATCGCGTCGTCCAGTTCGCGCGCGAGCTGAAGCGGCCAGAACGACGCGCCTTGCGCGATCATGCCATCGATGTCGGCCGGCGGCGGCGCATCGGGCGCGGCGATCGAAATCGTGGCGATCCGGGCGGTGCGGTCGATATCGACGCTGACGGTCCCATAGCGGATACCGCTCTCGTCGACGCTACGCGACAGCGGCGTCAGCGCAATGCCCTTGCCATTGCCGTTGCGCTTTGAGGTGCTCGCGAACTCCCTGGCGCGCTCGGCGATCTTTGCCTCGAGTTTGCTGTTGGGCGCGATCTCGTCGACCAGCCGCCATTGAACGGCGCGCTTGCCTTTGACGCCCTCCTCGATGGTGCAGAAGTAATCGGCATGGTCGCGGCGCACCTTGCGCTTGTCGACCACCCGCGTCAGTCCGCCGGTGCCGGGCAGCACCGCAAGCAGCGGCACTTCGGGCAAGGCGACCGCGGCGGAGCCGTCGTCGGCGAGAATAATGTGATCGGTCGCAAGCGCGAGCTCGTAGCCGCCGCCGGCGGCGGTGCCGTTCACGACGGTGATAAAGCGCTGCCCGGAATTTTCGGACGAATCTTCCAGACCGTTACGGGTCTCGTTGGTGAATTTGCAGAAGTTGACCTTGTGCGCATGCGTAGCGCCGGCCAGCATGCGGATGTTGGCGCCGGCGCAGAACACCCGGTTCTTGCCCGAGCGCATGATCACCGCCTTGACGTTCGGATATTCGAAACGCAGGCGCTGCACGGCATCCGCGAGCTCGATATCGACGCCAAGATCGTAGGAATTCAGCTTGAGCTGATAGCCCTCGAACAGCCCGCCGTTTTCGTCGACATCCATCGTCAGTGTCGCCACCTCGCCGTCGACGGCGAGCTTCCAGTGCCGATAGCGCGAGGGGTCGGTCTGAAAATCGATAAAGCTCGCGCCGCCTGCAAGCGCGCGTTCGTCTCCGGCCATGGGCCATCCCTGCTTGCGGTTCTTGGTTAAGGGCACATGCACAATAATGCATGCTGTTGGGCAGGTCTAGAGGACTTCAAGGCCCGGAATGTGCATTTTTCTGCACATCCAGCACCCGGATCCCGAAGGAACTTGAAACGGGCGGCATTAGCCGATCTTGATCCAATCGGACTTCGACAGCCTCGGCTGGATCAAACGAGCTTCCAGCGCGGCGGCGAGCCGCGGCGCCGGGAAACGATCGGCAAAGCCGTCGCCCGCCACCGCCGACCGGCGCGACAGCAAGTCCCGGATCGCCGACAGGGCCTCGCTCCACAACCGGACGGCCGCATGCGGCTTCTGCATCCGCAGCTTCAGATTGGCGTTGGCGATCTGGATGCAGGCACGCAACAAAATGCGTTCGCGGCCGCGCTGCGGCGCCGCGGCCCAGACTGCCTCAAGCACCTCCTGCGATTCCCAGAAATAGCCGGCATCGTTCAGCGCGATGCCATAACGAAGCGCGGGATGGCGCGCCGGAACGAAGCCGAAGAATTGCGCCGGCACCAACGCCTTGGCCTGCCACAGCGTCTCATGATCCGGTTCGCTGTCGGCCGGTTCGCCGGGTACATAAGCCCATTCGGGCAGCGGCAGATGCGCCGCGCTGGACGAAGTCATATTCATTGAGCAATAGCCACGACTTGAAAAGAACTGGACGGCGAAAATTTCAGGCGATGGGGTGTTCGGCCCCTTCATGCACGGTCAAAATACGCATTACAAAGTCCGTAATAGTTGCGAGCGTCAGTTTCGCCGCCTCTCGATGCGGTGAATGTCCGGCGCCCGGGATAATGGTCACGTCAACGGGGCAATAGCATTCTTCCCTTGCGATCTCGACCTGACGAATTGTCCCATATTGATCGTTCGCGCCCTGCAAGATTATCACCGGTACGCGAATGTAGGCGAGATAGTCGCTGATGTCCCACCGACGAAAGGCAGGGTCGAGCCAGGCGTCGTTCCAGCCGTAGAACGCGTTATCGACGTTCCGGTGCCATCGTGACAGCTTGGCGCGGAGTTCGGTCGTCTCATAGGTTTTCCGGATTTCGGCGATCGAGGCGACTGAAACGTCTTCCACAACAAAATGCGGCGCAATCAGCACGACGCCGCGCACGCGACGATCGCCGGTCCCGCCGGCGTGGATTGCCGCGATCGAGGCGCCATCGGAGTGGCCGAGCAGCACGCCGCGCGTAAAGCCGATCCTGTCGAGCAGCGCCGGCAGAACCTCGAGCGCCTCGCGGCTCATATAGTCGAGCGGACGCGGCAAGGTCACCGGAGACGACGCGCCGTACCCCGCGCGCGAATAGACGAACACGCCCATGCCGGTCGCCGTCTGCAAGCGGTCCGGAAAATCGCCCCACAGCGCCGCCGAGCCAAGACCTTCATGAAGCATCACGATGGTCGGCGCTTGCGAAGGCTGCGGCCCGATCAGGCGATATTCGAGATCCTGCTCGTCAATGCGCAGGTGGCCGGAGGGAGGAAGGGACATCAGTACTCTCACCTTCGTCATGCCCGGCCCCGTGCCGGGCATCCACGTCTTTCTATCCGTCAAGCAAGACGTGGATGGCCGGGTCAAGCCCGGCCATGACGCTAACCTTGATCCCGCAGCTTGAAGCGTTGGATCTTGCCGGTCGCGGTTTTCGGCAACGCCTCGACGGTCTCGATCCAGCGCGGATATTTCCACACGCCGATCTTCTGCTTGACGTACTCCTTCAGCGCTTCATCGAGGCCGTTGGTCGCAACGCCGGGTCGCAGCACCACGAACGCCTTCGGCTTGAGCAGGCCTTCGCTGTCGGCCTCCGGGACGACGGCGGCCTCCAGCACCGCGGGATGGGTGATCAGCGCGCTCTCGACCTCGAACGGCGATACCCAGATGCCCGACACCTTGAACATGTCGTCGCTGCGGCCGCAGAAGATGTAACGCCCGTCGGCTTCGCGCACATATTTGTCGCCGGTGCGGGTCCAGTGTCCCTCGAACGTTCGCCGGCTCTTGCTGCGCTGATTCCAGTAGCCTTCGCCCGCCGAGGGCGCATCGACCAGGAGCTCGCCGACCTCGCCATCGGCGACGTCAGCGCCGGCCTCGTTGACCAGCCGCACCTTGTAACCCGGCACCGGCCGGCCCGAGGAGCCATAGCGGATGTCGCCGGGCGCATTCGACAGGAAGATGTGCAGCAGTTCGGTCGAGCCGACGCCGTCGAGAATGTCGACCCCAAAGCGTGCCTTCCAGGCGTTGCCGACGGATTCCGGGAGCGCTTCGCCCGCCGACGTGCAGATGCGCAGGCGCTTGCCGGCACCCTGCCCTTTCATGGACTCATCGTTGAGCATCGCCGCAAACAGCGTCGGCACGCCGTAGAAGATGCTGGGGTGATACTTGTTCATCAACGCAAACATCGCAGCCGGCGTCGGACGTTCCGGATTGAGCACGGTGGTGGCACCGACCGACATCGGGAAGGTCAGGGCGTTGCCGAGTCCGTAGGCGAAAAACAGCTTTGCCGCCGACAGGCAGACATCGTCCTCGCGAATGCCGAGCACCTGCTTGGCGTAGGTCTCGGCGGTGGCGGCAAGATTGGCGTGCAGGTGCCGCACGCCCTTGGGCATGCCGGTCGAACCCGACGAATAGAGCCAGAACGCCGGCTCATCGGGATGGGTCGGTACGGTCGCGAACGTATCGGGCTCGCCTTTGAGTTCCTCCGACAGCAACTTGTGGCCGAACGCATTCTTGCCGGCGACGACGACGCATTCGAGATCGCTCATGCGGCCGACGATGTCTTTCACGACAGGATAAAGCACTTCCGAAACAAACAGCACCCGCGCGCGACAATCTGCCAGCACATAGGCGTATTGATCCGCGGTCAGAAGCGTGTTGAGCGGCACCGGCACGATGCCGGCGCGAATGGCGCCGAGAAACACGGAAGGGAAATCCACCGTGTCGAGCATGATCATCGCCACGCGTTCTTCGCGGCGAACGCCGAGACGGCGCAGCAGATTGGCAACTCGGCAGCTCTGCTTCTGCAGTTCGCGATAGCTGAGTTCGGTGATGGTGTCGGTGTAAGCGAGCTTGTCGCCGCGCCCCTCATCGATGTTGCGGTCGAGCAGATAATTCACTGCATTGTACGCGGGCGATGTCTCGCTCATGCCAATTCCTTGAAAGGTCTCCCTGCCGCCGTGCGAAAGCGTCGCGACGCTACGTTTTTGATTTTAAGAATTATAATTCATAGAAAGGCACTCCTTGCGCTTGCTGTCAATCCTCTTCGGCACTATGTTTCCTATCGCGTTGCGCGAGCCCACCAAGAACACCGTGAACAGGCGTGCCTCGCGTGGGGGATAATGACCCAGACCGAAACCAGCTTTCTCGAACAGCTCGGCCAGCGCGTGCGCACCATGCGCGCGCTGCGCGGCATGTCGCGCAAGGTGCTGGCGAAAGTTTCCGGCATTTCCGAACGCTATATCGCGCAGCTCGAAAGCGGAAAGGGCAACGTCTCGATCGTGCTGCTACGGCGGGTATCGAACGCGATGGGTGCACATCTGGAAGATCTGATTCCGCATCAGGAACCGTCACTCGACTGGGCCGTGATCCGCGAACTGCTTCGCAAGGCATCGCCTGCCCAGATTGCCCAGGCCAAGGACATCCTCTCGGGCCAAGGCGCGGCGCAGCAGCGCCGCGCCTCATTTGCCGGCATTGCACTGATCGGACTTCGCGGCGCCGGAAAATCCACGCTCGGCAAGCTGCTCGCCAAGAAGATCGGCTGGAAATTTGTCGAGCTCAACAAGGAGATCGAGGCACAGAACGGCCTTTCGGTCGCCGAGATCATCGCGCTCTACGGTCAGGAAGGCTTTCGCCGCATGGAGCAGTCGGCGCTGACCCAGCTCCTGGCGCAGAAGGAGCCAACGGTGCTCGCGACCGGCGGCGGCATCGTGTCCGAGCCCGTGACCTTCGATCTTGTGCTGTCGTCGTTCTACACGATCTGGCTGAAGGCCGAGCCGGAAGAACACATGGCGCGGGTCCGCCGCCAAGGCGACTTGCGTCCGATGGCCGACGACCGTTCGGCGATGGCTGAACTGCGCAACATTCTGGTGAGCCGCGAGCCGCTCTATTCCCGCGCTTCCGCCGTCGTCGATACTGCGGGGCTCAGCATCGACGCTGCCGCCAAGAAGCTGCTGGATGCGGTCTCGCCGGTTCTACAGGACGAGCCGAAAGCGTTCGGGATGCGCAGCGCCGCGGGCGCCTGATCTCCCGGACGCGTCGCGGCCCGCAAGTGACGCGACGCAGGGCCGGGACCCACGCGATAGCCCCCGGATCAGCAGCGCATCACCATAAGCGCGTTCACGCGCGTCTTCGACACGCTATGGCGCTGCGCAGCATCGGGGGCACGACGCCTGGGCTCACAGCAACGTCGCTTTTACTTTCTCCGCCTGCTGTCGCAGCAGCGGCAGGAAGCGCTTTTGCATCTCGTCGGTCGCGATACGATCGACATGCGCACCGATGTTGATCGCAGCAACGATCGCGCCGTCATAGCGCTTCACCGGCACGGCGATGGAACGGAAATGCGGTTCGGCCTCGCGGTCCACCAGTGAATAGCCGCGGGCGCGGTCGGCGATGATGGCGGCAAAAAGACGTTTCGGATCGGTTACGGTTTGCGGCGTCAGGGCCTGCCGCTTCATCGCGCCCAGTCTCGTCTTCAGCTCGGCATCGCCGAGGCGGCCGAGCATGGCGCGCCCGACCGCCGTGCAGAATGACGGTAGGCGATAGCCGATATCGACGCCGCCTGGGAAAATCCGCGTCGGGCTGCCGCGCGCGATGAAGACGACCTCCTCGCCATCCAGCACGGCGAGCGAACTGATCTCTTGAGCCGCCGAAGCAATTTCGTCGAGCACAGGTTGCAGCACGGCGACGAGCTGGTTCGAGCGCAGGTAACTACCCGCAAGCGTCAGCACATGCGGCGTCGGCGCGAACAGCTTGCCGTCGCTCGCGACGTAGCCGCCATGGGCAAGGGTCAGGAGAATGCGCCGCGCGGTGGCGCGCGCCAGGCCAGCGCGTTCTGCGATCTCGCTGAGCGTCATGGGCCCCGGCCGCTCGCCGAAGGCCTGCAGCAGCCGCAAGCCTCGGTCGAGGCTCTCGACAAAGTCCGTGGCGCGGGGCTCGGCGCCGCTGCGCTTGGGCTTCACCATCAGGCGCTTGCGCGGTTCAAGGAGCGTGTTACCATAATTGAACATTTGTTCAATAGTCGAACAAACCTAGCTGCGACTGCCTTCCATCGCAAGTGTTTTTAAGATGAGGTGAAGCGCCATGATGAGCCAGGAACAGAATGACCTGATCACGCGCACCGGGGCGAAGACGCCGTGCGGCAGACTGATGCGGATGTACTGGCAGCCGGCGGCGCTCGTCGATGAACTTCAGGGGCCGCGGCCAGTGCGCCCGGTCAAATTGCTCGGCGAGGAGCTCGTGCTGTTTCGCGACGAGCAACAGCGCTACGGCCTGATCGAGCGCCATTGCGCGCATCGCGGCGCCGACCTCGCCTTCGGCCGGCTCGAACATGGCGGGTTGCGCTGCGCCTTTCACGGCTGGCTGTTCGATGCCTCGGGCCAATGCCTCGAAACGCCGGCCGAGCCGAAGGAATCCAAACTCTGTCAGGGCATCCGGCAGCGCGCCTATCCGGTCGTGGAAAAGGGCGGGATCCTCTGGGCCTATCTCGGCGAAGGCGAGCCGCCGGCCTTTCCGGAAATCGACTGCTTCGTCGCGCCCGACAGCCACACCTTCGCTTTCAAGGGCCACATCGGCTGCAACTGGCTGCAGGCGCTCGAAGTCGGCATTGATCCCTCGCACGCTTCGTTCCTGCACCGCTTCTTCGAGGACGAGGATACATCTTCGGCTTACGGCCGCCAGTTCCGCGGTGCCTCGGCCGGCAGCGAAATGCCGATGACGAAAATCCTGCGCGAATACGACCGCCCGATCATCAATGTCGAGCAGACCGAATACGGACTGCGGCTGATTGCGCTGCGCCAAATCGACGAGGAGCGCACCCATGTGCGCGTCACCAACCAGCTGTTCCCGCACGCCTTCGTCATCCCGATGAGCACCGAGATGACGATCACGCAGTGGCACGTGCCCCTCGATGACGAGAATTGCTATTGGTACGCGATCTTCACCTCCTACGCCGCGCCGGTCGACAAGAAGAAGATGCGCGAGCAGCGCCTCGAACTGTACGAGCTGCCCGACTACGTCTCGCGCAAGAACAAATCGAACGACTACGGCTTCGATCCGCACGAGCAAGAGACCGCGACCTATACCGGCATGGGCAATGACATCAACGTGCACGACCAGTGGGCGGTGGAATCGATGGGGCCGATTCAGGATCGGACCCGCGAGCATCTCGGCACCGCCGACAAGGCGATCGTGCAATACCGTCGCCTGCTGCGCCAGGAGATCGAAAAAGCGGCCAAGGGCGAAAAGCCTTTCATGTTTCTCGATGCCGCGCACGCCAGAAGCATTCAGGGTCCGGCGACGATGGACGGTATTGGGCCGACGCGCGGATGGGAAACCTTCTGGATGGAAGTCGACGTCAAACGCCGCCGCGGCGCACCGTGGGCTACGCCGGCGGAAGAGGTCGCGGACAAGCCGCAGTTGAGGGTGGTGTAGTGATGACTACTGTTCGCTACACCGTCATTCCGGGATGGTGCGCGAGCACCAGACCCGGAATCCATTACTCCCAGCGTTCGAACGGTGCCATGGATTCCGGGCTCGCATCTTCGATGCGCCCCGGAATGACAATTGAGGTTCTGCCGTGAGTTTCGTCGAGCGTCATGGCCTGTGGTCCGGCGAGCAGAAGGAGGCGGCGAGCCGTCTTCGCCGCATCGTCGAGGAACGAGAACTCGAAACCATCCGCCTGTCGTTTCCCGACCAGCACGGCATCCTTCGCGGCAAGACGCTGGTGGCGGACGAGGCCCTCGCGTCGCTCGAGAGCGGCTGCACGATCACGACGACCATGTTCGCCAAGGACACCGCGCATCGCACGGTATTTCCGGTGTTCACCTCCGGCGGCGGCTTTGCGATGGCGGAGATGGAAGGCGCGGCCGACGTGTTGATGGTCGCCGATCCCACGACCTTTCGTGTGCTGCCATGGGCGCCCAAAACCGGCTGGCTGTTGTGCGACGTCTACTTTGCCGACGGTCGTGCCGTGCCGTTCGCAACGCGTCACCTGTTCCGAAAGGTGCTGGATCAGCTTACGCAACGCGGCCTCGATTTCGTCGCCGGGCTCGAGGTCGAATTTCATATCTTCAGGCTCGAAGACGCCAAGACCTCGCCGGAAGACGCAGGTCAGCCGGGCACGCCGCCAGCCGTCAGCCTGTTGTCGCATGGCTACCAGTATCTGACCGAACAGCGTTACGACCAGATGGCGCCGGCGCTTGATCTCATCCGCCGTGACATTCTTGCGCTCGGCCTCCCGCTGCGCTCCGTCGAGGTCGAGTTTGGCCCAAGCCAGTGCGAATTCACCTTCAAGCCGACCAAAGGCCTTGAGCCGGCCGATACCATGGTGCTGTTCCGAAGCGCCGTGAAGCAGATTGCGCACCGTCATGGCTATCACGCGACCTTCATGTGCCGTCCCAAACTGCCGAACGTATTCGCGTCCGGCTGGCATCTGCATCAATCGCTGGTGTCGCGCGATGGCGGCGACAACGCCTTCATGGCGAAAGGAGCTGGCGAAGACTTGAGCCCGCTCGGCCGCCATTATCTCGCGGGCCTGCTGGCGCACGCACGCGCTTCCGCCGTATTCGCCACGCCGACGATCAACGGCTACAAGCGCTACCGCGCCTATTCGCTGGCGCCGGACCGCGCGATCTGGGGCCGCGACAACCGCGGCGTCATGGTGCGCATGCTTGGCGGCGTCAATGATCCGGCCACGCGACTGGAAAACCGCATCGGCGAGCCGGCCGCCAATCCATATCTCTATATGGCTTCGCAAATCCTCGCCGGCCTCGATGGCGTCGATCGCGCAGTCGAACCGCCGCCGCCGGCCGATGCGCCTTACGAGACGCAGGCGCCCTTGTTGCCGAAAAGCCTGCGCGAGGCGCTGGATGCGCTGAAGGACGATACGTTCTTCCGCGAAAAACTCGGCGCCGGCTTTGTCGACTATTACCTTCACATCAAGAACGCCGAGTTCGAACGCTTCCAGGCCGAGGTCTCGGACTGGGAGCACCGCGAATATTTCGGGATGTTTTGAGTTCGCCTGCTCGCGGTTCAGATCCCGAGATAGCGGTGCTGCAGATCGGGCTCCGCCAGCAATTGCTCGGAGGTGCCGTTCCACACCGTGCGGCCGCGCTCGATGATGTAGTGGCGGTCGGCGATGCGGGCGAGATTTTCGACATTCTTGTCGATCACCAGCACCGACTGCCCGCGCGCTTTCAGCATCGACAGGCAGTTCCAGATTTCCTCGCGGATCAGCGGTGCCAATCCTTCGGTCGCTTCATCAAGGATCAGGAGCCGTGGATTGGTCATCAAAGCGCGCCCGATCGCCAGCATCTGCTGCTCGCCGCCGGATAGCTGATTGCCCATGTTGCCACCGCGCTCGGCAAGCCGCGGAAACAACGCATGGACCTTCTCCAGCGTCCAGGGATCGCCGGCATCGAGGCGGTTGGCGGAAGCCGCAACCAGATTTTCGCGCACCGTGAGGTTTGGAAAGATCTGACGGCCCTCCGGAACGAGACCGATCCCGAGCTGCGCGATCCGGAACGAGGGCAGTCCGCGAACCTCGCGTCCGCCAAAGCGCACGCGGCCTGCACGCGGCACAGTCAGTCCCATGATCGAGCGGATGGTCGTGGTCTTGCCCATCCCGTTGCGGCCCATCAGCGCCACCATCTCGCCGCTGCGGACGGAAAGCGACAGCCCGAACAGCACCTGGCTCAGCCCGTAACAGGTCTCGATGCCATCCACTTCGAGCAGCGGCGCGCCGTCAGCCATGGCCTGTCACCACGTGTTGATCGCCAAGATAGGCGCGCTTGACGTCTTCGTTGCTACGGATCGCT
The DNA here is from genome assembly GCF_035701725.1 of Bradyrhizobium sp. GTDB lineage: Bacteria > Pseudomonadota > Alphaproteobacteria > Rhizobiales > Xanthobacteraceae > Bradyrhizobium. The sequence continues at coordinate 22,093 of NZ_DASSRP010000415.1, read as the reverse complement.
GCCGGCACGTCGGAGGCGATCACGCGTCCATAGACCAGCACGGAGATGCGGTCGGCGAGCGCGAACACGGCGTTCATGTCATGCTCGACCAGAACGATCGTGACCTCCTTTCGCAGCTCGGCAAGCAGCTTGACCATGCGCGCGGATTCGGTGGCACCCAACCCTGCCATGGGTTCATCGAGCAACAGCAATTGCGGCCTGGTCGCGAGCGCCACGGCGAGTTCGAGCTCGCGCTGTTCGCCGTGGCTCAACTGCGAGACCACCACATCGGCCCGGCCCGCCAGCCCGACGCGCTCCAGCGCGGCCAGCGCGGTGGCGCGAAGTCCCTTCTCCTTGCGGGCATTGCCAAAGAAGCGGAACGAGTGGCCGTCGCGCGCTTGCGCCGCCAGCGCGACATTGTCGGCCGCGGTAAAGTTCGGCAGCAGAGAGGTGATCTGGAACGAGCGCGCCAGCCCAAGGTGGCTGCGCTTCCAGGCCGGCAGATGCGTGACGTCCTCGCCCGCAAAGCGAATGGTGCCGGCCGAGGGGCGCAACTGACCGATCAACTGGCTGATCAGCGTGGTCTTGCCCGCCCCGTTGGGACCGATGATCGCGTGGAGCTCGCCTTGCGCGATATCGAGCGAGAGATTGTCGGTTGCAACGATGCCGCCGAACCGCTTGATCAGATTTTGGATACGAAGCAGAGGCTCAGCCACGGGACAGCCTCCCGACAAGACCCATGATCCCACCACGGCCGAACAGCACGATCAGCAGCAACAGTGGTCCCATGATCATCGCCCAGTATTCGGTGACCTGCGACAGGAATTCTTCCAGCACGAGATAGACGATCGCGCCGGCGACAGGGCCGAACAACGATCCCATGCCGCCGAGGATGACCATCACCATGAGATCGCCGGAGCGGGTCCAGTACATCACGGCAGGGCTGATGAAATCGGTATTGTTTGCCAGCAGCGCGCCGGCGAGCCCGCACATCGTGCCCGAAATGACGAAGCACACGAGTTGGTAGCGTGTCGCCGGAAAACCGATCGCCTGCATGCGCTGCTCGTTCGAGCGCAGGCCCTGGACGACGAGACCGAAACGCGAATTGACGATGCGCCAGACCAGAAATACCCCGCCGAGCAAGCAGGCGAGACAGAGGTAATAGAACTGGACGCGATTGGAGAGATTGATCAATCCGCCGAACGTAGAGCGCTTGTAGATCGTCAGGCCGTCGTCGCCGCCATAACGGGACAGGCCGGAGGCGACGTAATAGGCCATCTGCGCAAAAGCGAGCGTGATCATGATGAAATAGACGCCACGGGTGCGCAGCGACAGCGCGCCGATCACCAGCGCAAACAGCGCCGAAGCGAGCAGCGCCACGGGCCACTGAACGAAGCCGGAGCCGAAGCCTTCCGCGGCGAGAATGCCGACCGCATAGCCGCCGATGCCAAGATAGGCGGCGTGACCGAAACTCATCATGCCGCCATAGCCCATGATGAGATTGAGGCTGACGGCAGCGAGCGCGAAGATCACGATGCGCGTGAACAGCGTCAGCACGAAGACATTGCCAGTCAGTTGCGAGAACACCGGCAGCAGCAACAGGCCGGCGACGACGATCGCCGCGACGACATTGCGGGCGTTGAGCGATGAGGTCATCGACGGCTGGCCGGAAACAGCCCCTCCGGCCTCGCCACCAGCACGATCGCCATCAGGAGATAGATCAACATCGATGACAGTGCCGGCGCGGCGGTGGACGCCGCGGCTGAACTCAGGACCTTTCGCAGCAGGTCGGGGAGAAAAGCACGACCGAGCGTATCGATCATTCCCACCAAGATGGCGGCGACAAAGGCGCCACGGATCGAACCGATGCCGCCAATGACGATGATGACGAAAGCGAGAATGAGAATATTTTCGCCCATGCCGATCTGTACGGTGAGGATCGGCGCCTGCATCAGGCCGGCAAGGCCGGCGAGCGCGGCGCCAAGGCCGAACACCAGCGTATAAAGCAGCTTGATGTTGATGCCGAGCGCGCCGATCATTTCGCGGTTTGACGCACCGGCGCGGATCAGCATGCCGACGCGGGTACGCATCACGACCAGATAAAGCAGCGCCGCGACTGCGAGCGCGACGACGATAATGGCCAGCCGATAGGCAGGGTAGAACACGCCGGGCACGATCTGCACCGGCACGGTGAGCCAGGCCGGCAGCGGCAGCGCGAGTCCCGCCGGTCCCCAGATCAGCCGCACCATATCGTTGAAAAACAGGATCAGCCCGAAGGTCGCAAGCACATGATCGAGATGATCGCGGCCATAGAGATGCCGTAACGCGACCACTTCCAGCGCGATACCGAGCAGCAGCGTCGCACCGAGGGCGAGCGCAATGCCGATGAGGAAATTGCCGCTCCAGGCCACGAACGTCGCCGCGAAATAGGCCCCCATCATGTAGAGCGAACCATGCGCCAGGTTGACGAGATCCATGATGCCGAAAACGAGCGTCAGCCCCGCCGCCAGCAAGAACAGCAACAGGCCGAATTGCAACCCGTTCAGAAATTGTTCGACGACAAGCAGCATCTTCGCCCGAAATATCCCCGTCCTTAGCCCCCTTTGGGCGCCCCACTTAAACTTCAACCTGCCCCTTGGGAAAGGCAAAAGAAGCGGCAACGCGCGCGTCACCGCCATTATCAGATATTTTAAGCTTAAAGCAAGTTCTCGCTCACTTCATCGGACATTTGTCGTGGTAGCGATCCTGGTCGTCCTTGACGACGGCGGCGACGGTCTTGAGCGACAACATGCCGTCGGCATTCTTCACCACATCCTGCAAATAGAAATCCTGGATCGGAACGTGGTTGTTGCCGAACCTGAACGCGCCGCGCACCGACTTGAAATCAGCCTTTTCCATCGCTGCCTTCATCGCGTCCTTCTGGCTCAAATCGCCATTGACCGCGACCACCGCACTGTTGATCAACGACACAGCGTCGTAGGCCTGCGAACCGTAAAACGTCGGACGCAAGCCCGGATACTTCTTGCGATAGTCGGCGACAAACCGCTTGTTCTCCTCGTTCGGCAAATCGTTCACCCATTGCTGTATCCCAAGAATGCCAAGCGCATTCTCCTTCTGCAGCGGCAGCGACAATTCGTCGATCATGCTGTCGGTATAGAGCGGAATCTGCTCTCTCATGCCGGCTTGCACATATTGATTGAGGAACTGCACGCCGGCGGCACCCGGGAAGAACACGAACATCGCTTCTGCTTTCGAGGCGCGCGCCTTGGCGAGCTCCGCCGAGAAGTCGAGCTGGGTCGGCCACACCGTATATTCCTCGCCGAGCACTTCGCCCTTGAAGGCGTCCTTGAAGCCGCGCAGGCGGTCCTTTCCGGCCGCATAGTTCGGTGCAATCAGAAATACCGATTTGACACCCTTCTGGTTCATGTAGAGGCCCATCGCAGTCGGCGTCTGGTCATTCTGCCATGAGGTCAGGAACACATAGGGCGAGCACAGTTCACCGGCGAGCTGCGACGGACCGGCATTGATACCGATCAGGAAGGTTTTGGAATCAACCGCCGGCTTGAGCGAGGCCAGCAGCACATTTGACCAGTTATAGCCGACGATGAAATCGACATGGTCTGACTGGATCAGCTTCTCGGTCTTCTGCTTGCCGACGTCGGGCTTTTGCTGATCGTCCTCATAGATCACCTCGACCGTCCTGCCGGCCATCTTGCGGCCGATGTGATCAAGCGCAAGTTCGAACGAGTTGCGCGCGTCGATGCCGATTGGCGCGGTCGGGCCGCTGAAGGTGTTGACGAATCCGATCTTGATGGAATCAGCCGCAGCGGCGGGAGCAGCGAAAGCAATGGCGGTCACGCTCGCCAGCAAGAACGATCTCATGTCGACCCCCTCCCCTCCGACGGCGGCAACACGACCGCCGCGGCGGACGTGCGGCGCCCGAGCCTATTTCATCGGGCATTTGTCGTGAAAGTTGTCCTGGTTGTCCTTGACGATCGTGGCGACCGTCTTCAGCGACAGCGTGCCGTCGGCATCCTTCACGACATCCTGCAGGTAGAAATTCTGGATCGGGATATGGTTGTTGCCGTATTTGAACGGGCCGCGCAGGGACTTGAAATTGGCCTTCTCCATTTCGGCCTTCATCGCGTCTTTCTTCGAGGTATCGCCGTTTACCGCGACCACTGCGCTGTTGATCAGCTGGGCGGCGTCATAAGCCTGCGCACCATAATAGGTCGGGCGCGCCGGCGCGTATTTCTTGTAGTCCTGGACGAAACGCTTGTTCTGCTCGTTCGGCAGATCGTTCACCCATTCCTGCGCGCCGGGAACGCCGATCGCATTGTCCTTCTGCAGCGGCAGCGATAATTCGTCGATCGTGAAGGCGGTATAGAGCGGCATCTGCTGCTTGATCCCGGCCTGCACATATTGGTTGAGGAACTGCACGCCGGCGGCGCCCGGATAAAACACGAAGATGGATTCAGCCTTGGAGTTGCGCGCCTTGGTCAGTTCAGCCGAGAAGTCGAGCTGGCTCGGCCACACCGTATATTCCTCGCCCAGCACCTCGCCCTTGAACGTGCTTTTGACACCCGCGAGCATGTCCTTGCCGGCCGCATAATTCGGGCCGATCAGAAACACCGACTTCACGCCCTTCTGGTTCATATAGAGGCCCATCGCGGCCGGCGTCTGGTCGTTCTGCCATGAGGTCGAAAACACGTAAGGCGAACACAATTCACCAGCGAGCTGGTTGGGCCCGGCATTGGCGGAGATCAGAAAGGTTTGCGAGTCTACTGCCGTCTTGAGCGAGGCGAGCAGCACGTTCGACCAGATATATCCGACGATGAAATCGACATGATCGGATTGCACGAGCTTCTCGGTCTTCTGCTTGCCGACATCCGGCTTCTGCTGGTCGTCTTCGTAGATCACCTCGACCGGCTTGCCGGCCATTTTGCGGCCGAGATGATCGAGCGCGAGTTCGAACGAGTTGCGCATGTCGTTGCCGATCACGGCGGTCGGCCCGCTGAAGGTGGACACGAATCCGATCTTGATCGTGTCGCCGGCGATCGCCGGTTGCGCCAAGAGCTGCGCCGAGACAAGCGCAGCCGCGCCCGCCAGCCAGAATGCCGTTCTCATGTCGTCCCTCCTCCTCGATCCTCGTCGCCGCCCGGCCGGCCGATCGGCACTGATTTTTGCCTTGTTTTGTGCGCGAAACCGCGCCTCGGCGGCAAGCACGAACCGACGGCTTCCTCTTTCAACCTTCGGATCATGCCCCAAGCGGCATGCACCATAGTTCGCCCTTGGCGCGGATGGCAAGAATTATAGTGCCGACCGTTGAACCCTGCATTGGCATGCGAAGGCCGCGCGATCGGGTTTTGCTATCAGCCCATCCGGAAAGCGGTCTTGAGCGAAGCGGCCGAACGCTTACACCAGAGAAGACAAAGCGCTCGAATTGGGGGTCGCCAATGCCAACAGCAGAGCCTCACCCGAAGGCCGCCCATCGCGTGGTGATTGTCGGCGCCGGCTTTGGCGGGCTGGAATGTGCGCTGCGGCTAAAAGGCGCGCCGGTCCAGATCACGCTGGTCGACCGGCGCAACCACCACCTGTTTCAGCCGCTGCTGTACCAGGTAGCGACCGCCTCGCTCGCCACTTCCGAAATCGCCTGGCCGATCCGCTACCTGTTGCGCGACCGGAGCGAAGTCACGACCCTGTTCGCCAACGTGAACGGCGTCGACGCCGCCAACAAACGCGTGCTGCTCGAGGATGGAGACGTGCTGTCGTACGACACCTTGGTGCTCGCAACCGGCGTGCGTCACGCTTACTTCGGCCATGACGAATGGGAGCCGTTCGCGCCCGGCCTGAAAACGCTGGAAGACGCGACGACTCTGCGCCGCCGCATCCTCGTTGCATTCGAGCGTGCGGAGCGCGAAACCGATCCGGAAAAGCGGGCTGCCCTTCTGACCTTCGTGATCGTCGGCGGGGGTCCGACCGGCGTCGAGCTTGCCGGCACCATTGCCGAACTCGCACGTGACACGCTGCCGCCAGACTTCCGCAACATCGATACGCACAAGACACGCGTGGTTCTGATCGAAGCGGGCCCGCGCGTGCTCGCCGGTTTCCCCGACGAGCTTTCGGCCTATGCACGGCGCTCGCTGGAGGAGATCGGTGTCGAAGTGATCCTGGGCCAGCCCGTCACCGAATGCTCAGCCGACGGGGTGGTTTTTGCCGGCAAGCCGCTACAGGCAAGAACGCTGATCTGGGCGGCGGGCGTGCGCGCCTCTCGCGCTGCCGAGTGGCTGCACGCGCCGGCCGATCGCGCCGGGCGGCTGCAGGTTCGGCCCGATCTCACCGTTCCCGATCATCCCGAGATCTTCGCGATCGGCGACACCGTGACGATCGCCGATCCCTCGGGCAATCCCGTGCCCGGCATCGCCCCGGCCGCCAAGCAGCAAGGGCGCTATGTCGCCAAATCGATTCGCGCGCGACTGTCGGGCAAGAAGCTGCCGCCGTTCCGCTACAGCCATGCCGGCAGCCTCGCGCAGATCGGCAAGCGCAAGGCGGTGATCGATTTCGGCTGGATCAGGCTGCGCGGCACCGTTGCCTGGTGGATCTGGGGCATCGCCCACATCTACTTCCTGATCGGCCTGCGCAACCGTCTCGGTGTCGCCTTGAGCTGGCTCTGGATTCATGCCCGCGACCAGCGCGCCGCGCGCTTGATCACCCAAGGCTCCAGCAAAGTCGCGCGCTGAAGGCAGGCTGTGGCCCTGCCCGAAAATTCGGCGCGAGGTCACCACCGCACCGGCGCCCAACGCGCCTGGAATCCCTTCAAACGGTTGATAAGACTGTGCCTTCCTGCGAAAAGGGCAGCGCCCAAATGATGTACACGATGGCACGTCAATTGCTTCGAAACGCGGGAAATATCACGAGCCCCAGAGTACAATTGGATATGGCGACTTTGCTTTCTCCTTCGCTTCGATCCGCCCACGCGACCTCTCACCCGGACCGGGGTGACGCGTGACCGAAACCGTCGCCGCCATCGTCGCCGCGCACCGCGCCGGACAACAATCTCCCGCACAAACCATCGCACGCAGCTTCAAGCGCATTCGCGAGCACAACGATCCCGCGATCTTCATCTCCTTGCGTGAGGAGGAAGATGCGATTGCGGAAGCCGACGCGCTCTCGGCCAAGGACGCGCGCGAGCTTCCGCTTCTGGGCGTTCCGGTTGCGGTGAAGGACAATATCGACGTCGCTGGGCTGGCCACCACCGCCGCCTGTCCGGCCTATTCCTATCTTCCGACCCGCGATGCCACGGCGGTGGCGCGGCTGCGCCAGGCCGGCGCCATCATCATCGGCAAGACCAATCTCGATCAATTCGCGACCGGCCTTGTCGGCGTTCGCTCGCCCTACGGCATTCCGGTCAATCCGATGCGCGCCGATCTCGTTCCGGGCGGCTCGAGTTCGGGATCAGCGGTTGCGGTCTCGACTGGCCTCGTACCGTTGTCGCTCGGCACCGATACCGCGGGCTCTGGCCGCGTACCGGCGATGCTCAACAACATCGTCGGACTGAAGCCGAGCCTTGGCCTTGTGCCGACTGCCGGCGTGGTGCCGGCCTGCCGGACGCTCGATTGCGTCTCGGTATTCTCGCTCACAGTCGACGATGCGGCGGCCGCGCTCTCAGTGATGGCCGGGCTGGACCGATCAGATCCGTTTTCGCGGGATCGGACGTTTTCGAAGCTCGGTCCGTTCCCGCAGGGCTTGCGCCTCGGCGTGCCACGCGATGGCCAGCTCATCTTCTTCGGCGACAAGGCGCAGGAAGCCGCTTACGCCGCGGCGCTGGAGCGATGGCGCGGGCTTGGCGCCACCCTCGTCAGCTTCGACCTCGAGCCGTTTTATGAGACAGCGCGACTGCTCTATGAGGGGCCGTGGGTCACCGAGCGTTACCTTGTCATCCGCAACCTGCTCGCGTCATCGCCCGACGCGATCCATCCGGTCACGCGCGAGATCACCGTCGCGGGGGGACGGATTTCCGCTGCCGATAGCTTTGCCGCGCTCTATCGATTGCAGACGTTGCGGCGCATCGCCGAGCACGCCTTCACCGACATCGACGCGCTGGTGCTGCCGACCGCGCCGACTGCGTATTCCACCGCGCAAGTGCTCGCCAACCCGATCGAGCTCAACTCGCGGCTTGGCACTTATACCAACTTCGTCAACCTGCTCGACCTCTGCGGGCTGGCGCTGCCGTCGACGATACGGCCGGACGAGATTCCGTTCGGCATCACGCTATTGGCGCCTGCCGGCCAGGACGCGATGCTGGCCAGCATCGGCCGGGTCTTTCATGCGCAAACCAAACTGCCGCTCGGCGCCAAGCGCGTCGCCATGCCGCAACTGGCCGACCTCGACCTGTCGTTGACCGGCGATGAAATTCCAATCGCCGTGGTCGGCGCGCATTTGTCGGGCATGGCGCTCAACGGCGAACTCAAAGCGCTCGGCGCGCGGCTGATCGCGGCCACCTCGACCGCGCCCGACTACAGGCTCTATGCGCTCTCCACCACCCCGCCAAAGCCGGGGATGCTGCGCGTCGAGGCAGGAAGCGGCACCTCGATCGCGCTCGAAGTCTGGGCCTTGCCCGCGGCGGCGTTCGGCAAATTCGTCGCCGCCATTCCGGCGCCGCTCTCGATCGGCACGGTGCGTCTGAAAGACGGGCGCGGCGTCAAAGGCTTTATCGTGGAAGCCGCCGACGTATCCCGCGCAGAAGACATTTCGGCGTTCGGCGGCTGGCGGGCCTATGTGGCGCAATCAGCGAAGTAAGCTCGGAACGAGCCTGCAGCTTACTTAAACCGAAACCGCGTAAATCTCGTACTCGCCGTGCACGCGCTCGATATGCGCGCGCATCGCATTCGCCGCGCCGTTGCGGTCGCCGCGCATGATGGCAACGACCACGCGGTCGTGCTCGGCATGCGACTGCGCCAGACGGCCGAGATTGCGGAACTGGGCGCGGCGGAACGGCTGCACGCGCTTGCGCGTCGCAAGCGTGATCTCGGCGATATGACCGTTCTGCGAGCCGGTATAGATCGCGCTGTGAAAGCGCTCGTTCACCTGGTGGAAGCGGTCGGGATCGCCGGCATGACTCAATACCCGCAGCTCTTCATGGATCGCCTCGAGCCGGTAGCGATCGGCCGGTGTCATGCGTTCTGCGGCAAGACCTGCGCACAAAGCCTCGAGCTCGGCCATCGCTTCGAACATGCCGCTCAGCCGTTCGACCGAGGGCTGCGCCACCACCGCGCCGCGATGGGCCCGCGCTTCGACCAGACCCGACGCCGCCAGCTGCCGCAACGCCTCGCGCACTGGCGTGCGCGACACACTGAACCGCCGCGCGATGTCGGTCTCGTCCAGAGCCGCTCCGGGCGCGAGCGTGCCACGCACGATCTCGTCGGCGAGGTGTTGCCGCAATTCCTCGGCGCGGGTCAATTTGTCTGCGCGCACGATGCGGCTACCAGGACGCGCGACGGCAGGCGCATCCGGATCCGAGCGCGGCACAGCGAGGTCTGGCAAATCGTCCAGGCTCATGCCTTTTGATCTCGCGGTTCGTCGATCACGCTGACATGCGCGGCCACGATCTTCCAGCCCTCCGGGAATCGCACCCAAGTCTGCATCTGACGCCCGACCTTGCCAACCATCGTATCGCGGTAGAATAAGGTCGACGCGACCGCCATGTCGCGGCCATAAGTGGTGATCAGCGTACGGTCGGTGCGGCGTCCGAGACCGATCGGCGAACGGCCGGCGCGGAACGCCATGATTTCCTTGTAGCCGTAGAGATTTTCGCCGCCGCCATAACGCAGCGTCCGCGGATCATTGCGGAACAGCTCATCGAGCACCGCAACGTCGTTGGAGACCAGCGCCTTCTCGTAGCGCTCGAATTGCGCCGTCACCTCGGCCAGCACATCGGGAAGATCAACCTGCATGCTCAAATTCCTCTCGGCCGGGGCGCCGAGACAATCCCGTCGCGCTCCAGCGCCGCCGCCACCCGCAGCGCAATATCCTCGCGCCAAGGCGCGGCGATGATCTGCACGCCGATCGGCATCGGCTCCAGCGGCACCGGAACGGCGACCACGGGCAACCCGATGAAAGAGATCGGCTGGGTGTGAATGCCGATATTGGCGCGCACTGGAAGCTCGACGCCATCGAGCGTGAAATTCACCTGACCCAATTTGGGCGCGATGCAGGGCGTCGCCGGCGCCAGAATGACGTCGACCGACTTGAACAACTCGGCTACCTGCGCGCGATACCAACGGCGGAATTTCTGCGCGCGGTCAACCATCGGCGCCGGAATCATCGCGCCCGCAATCAAACGGTCGCGCACGGCCGGATCGAAGTCGTCCGGACGCTTGCGCAACCGGTCGAGATGAAGCGAGGCGCCCTCGCAGGTGGAAATGACGTAGGCCGCCGAACGCGCGCGCGCCGCTTCCGGAATTTCGATCGTACGATCGACCTTGAGCGCCTTGGCAACGCGGCCGACGGCCTCCAGCGCCTCGGGAAACACGTTCTTCTGGAAATAACCGTCGGCAAGGGCAATGCGCAGATCGCCGATCCCTTCGGCGAGCGCCGGCAATGCCGGCTCGACCGGCCGCGTTGTGCAGGCGGCGTCCGCCGCGTCCGGTCCCTGCATCGCATCATAGGCCAGCGCGAGGTCGGCGACGGAACGCGTGAGCGGGCCGACATGATCGAAGGAGAACACGAACGGGAACGAGCGCGCACGCGACAGTCTGCCGTAGGTCGGCTTCAGTCCAAAGATTCCGCAAAACGACGACGGCACCCGGATCGAACCGTTGGTGTCCGAGCCCAGCGCCAACGGCACCAGCGCGCCACCGACCGCACTGCCGGAGCCTCCCGAGGAGCCGCCAGTCATTCGCGTCGGATCATGCGGATTGCGCGAGGGACCGTCGTGAATGTTTTCCCCGGTAAAGTCGTAGGCATATTCGCCCATGTTGAGCGCGCCGACCAGAACGGCGCCGGCCGCCTCCAGGCGCTCGACCAGCGTCGCATCGCGCGCAGCCGGCGCAAGATCGCGATTGATTTTCGATCCGGCGCGCGTCGACAGGCCCTTCACGTCGAACAGGTTCTTGACCGCGAAAGGAACGCCGGCGAGCGGCCCGGGATTTTTTCCCGAGGCGATGGCTTCATCGACCGCGCGCGCTTTCGACCGCGCCCGCTCGGCAGTGACGTTGGTGAAGGAATTCAGCACCTTGTCGTGTTTGGCGATCCGCGCCAGCGCGGCCTCGACGGCCTCCAACGCCGAAAATCTCTTGTCCCTGACGGCGCGCGCGATATCGGACGCGGACATTTCCGCAAATGCGTTCTCAAGCTGTGAAGACACTGGCGGGCTCGGCTTCGTCGGAAAATTCAAACTCGTCCACCATCCGCGCCAAACGCATGGAGACCTCAAGGTTGGCGCGCACCGCCGGTTTCCAGGCGTCCTTGACCGGCAATCTCAGGAGCTGCGCGGCAGCATCGATGTAGTCGTCGAGCGAGTCTTTTTCAGTCATTTTTGTTGCGCTTCCTCAACTAGCTGACGGGTAGCGGAGGATGGGGGATCGCCGTCAGCAGCTCCCTTGTATAGGCATTTTGCGGATCGCCCAAGACCTGGTCGGACGTCCCCTGTTCGACGATCTTTCCCGTCCGCATCACAATGACGCGGTCGCACAACAGCCGCACCACGTTAAGGTCGTGCGAGACGAACAAATAGCTCATGCCGAGCGACTGCTTGAGGTCTTGCAGCAGGTTGAGGACCACGGCCTGCACCGAGACGTCGAGCGCCGCGGTCGGCTCGTCCAGAATCACGAGTTTGGGATTGAGCGCGATCGCACGCGCGATGCCGACCCGGGCCTTCTGTCCGCCCGACAACTGGTGCGGAAACCGGTCGAGCAGATGCAGCGGAAGCCCAACGAGACTGGCCAGTTCCTCGCAGCGCGACCGCAGCGCATCGCGCCCTCTGATATTGCCCAGCCTCAGAATCGGGTCGGCGATGGCGCGCGAGGCCGTGAAACGCGGATTGAGGCTGTCGGTCGGGTCCTGAAACACCATCTGGATGCTCTTGCGCTGCGGCAGCCGCGCAAACGCATTGGGCATGATGCCACCGATCTCCTCGCCGTCGAACATGATGCGGCCCGACGTCTGATCCAACAGCCGCATCACCATCATCGAGGTCGTGGACTTGCCGCAGCCGGATTCGCCGACAAGACCGACGCTCTCGCCGTGGCGCACGGAGAAGCTGATGCCGTCGACCGCACGAAACAGGTCCGGCTCGGCCGGCGGCTTGCGCGCAAATAGCTTGGCGAATAGCCCCGGCGCGCCCTGGCGCGGATATTCCTTCACCAGCTTTTCGACCAGCAGCAACGGTTTGGCGTCCTCGACTTTCTCCCTCTCCCCGCTTGCGGGGAGAGGGTTGGGGTGAGGGTGATTCTCCAAGGACCGCGCTTGTAGAGAGTCCCCCTCACCCGGCGCACTTGGCGCGCCGACCTCTCCCCGCAAGCGGGGCGAGGTTGAAGAAAGAACTTCCTCTTCCGGCAACAGATCGCGCAAGGAGACGCCGATCCGCGGCGTCGCGCGCATCAACTTGCGCGTATAGGGGTGCTCGGGCCTCGCAAAGATGTTGGCCGAGGGCGCAGTTTCGACCACGCGTCCCTTCTCCATCACCACCACGCGATCGCAATAGGCCGCCGCCAATCCGAGATCGTGCGTGATCAGAATGGTCGACATGTTGCGCTGTCTGGTCAGTTCGACGACGAGATCCATCACCGCCTTCTGGGTGGTGACATCGAGACCTGTGGTCGGCTCGTCCGCGATCAAAAGGCGCGGCCCGCAGGCCAGCGCCAGCGCGATCACGATCCGCTGGCACATGCCGCCTGAAAGCTCGAACGGATAGGCATGATAGCGTTCGCGCGGACGCGCGATCTTGACCTGCTCGAGCGCGGCGATCGCGCGCTCAGTGACCTGCGAGCGGTCGACCTGGACGTGTTGCAGCAGCACATCCTCGATCTGGTGGCCGACCTTGCGGATCGGGTTGAGCGCGAGCCGCGGACTCTGGAAGATCATCGAGATTTCGCGGCCGCGCAGATCCCGCATCTGGTCTTCGCTCGCGGCCTTGACATCGACGCCTGAGAAATGAACCGAGCCTTCGGCGATCTTGCCGGCGCGGTCGAGAATCCGCATCACGGCGTAGGACGTCACCGATTTGCCGGAACCGGATTCACCGACGATGCCGAGAGTCTCGCCCTTGGCGACCTGGATGTTGACGTGCTGGACCGCTTTGACGATGCCGCGGCGGGTCGAGAATTCGACGGTGAGATCGCTGACGTCTAGCAGCGGCAGCGCGGTCATTGCTCAGGTTCTCCGCTGCGGATCGACCAGATCGCGCAGGCCGTCGCCGAGCAAGTTGAAGCAGAACACCGCGATCATCAGCGCCGCGCCGGGAAAGAACGCCACCCACCACTCGCCTGAAATGATGTTGCTGGCGCCCTCCGCCACCATGATGCCCCATTCCGGCGTCGGCGGCTTGACCCCAAGGCCGATGAATGACAGGCCCGCGGCGTTGAGGATGGCATAGCCCATGGTCAACGACACCTGCACCATCATAATCGGCATGATGTTGGGCATGATCTGCGCGAGCAGAATCCGCATGTCGCTGTTGCCGGAAAGCCGGGCCGCCTGCACGAAGCCGGCCTCGCGCCGCACATTGGCTTCGGCACGCGCGACGCGAACGTAAAGCGGAAAATTGATGATCGCGGTGGCGATCACGATATTGGTGACGGTGTTGCCGAGCGCGGCAACGATGCCCATCGCCAGCACGAACAGCGGAAACGCCATGATGGTATCGGAGATGCGGCCGATAATGCGGTCGGTCCAGCCGCCGAAGAAGCCTGCGGCGATTCCGGCCAGCCCGCCGATCACCAGCACCAACGCCACAGACGCAACCGCGATCACGAAATCGAGCCGGGTCGCGACCACCACGCGGCTGAAGATGTCGCGCCCCAAGAGATCGGTGCCGAACCAGTGATGCAGCGACGGCGACTGCAATGTCGCGGAAGTGTCGCTGGCGAGCGGATCGTAAGGGACAAGATATGGCCCCAACAAAGCGCACAGCGCAATCAGGGTGAACAGGCCGAACGACAACCCAGTGACCGGATTATCCGCGATGACATAGATCGCATGACGGATAATCGAGTTGTTCGGCGGCGCCGGCTGGAGACTGGTGGCCGACGTGGTGAGGCTGGCTTCGGTCATGCCTCGACCCTTACGCGCGGATCGATCACGCCGTAGAGCATGTCGATCATGAGGTTAAGCGCGACATAAAGCATTGCCATGGTCAGCACGAAGCCCTGCACCGGCGCGAAGTCCGATTGCAGCAACGCTTCCACGGCGTAGGAGCCGATGCCCGGCCAGGCGAAGACCTTTTCGACCAGGACATTGGCGCCGAGCAAAAACGAGAACACCATGCCGAGCGTGGTCACGACCGGCAGCATTGCGTTGCGGAAAGCGTAAGTCAGGATCACTGTGCGGCTGGAGAGGCCGCTCGCGCGTGCGGTTCGGATGAATTCGGATGCCAGCGCCGCCAGCATCGAGGCGCGGGTCATGCGCGTGATCGGCGCCAGCGAAAAGATCGCGAGCGTTACCGCCGGCAGGATCAGTTGACCGAACGCGAAACGAAACGTCTCGAAATTGCCCGTGATCAGACTATCGATCAGAAAGAAGCCGGTGATGTCGGGCGGGCTGGTCGCAAAGGCGTCGAGCCGGCCGAGCGGCGCCGGCGACCAGCCGAGGCGAAAATAGAACACGTAAACGAGCAACAATCCGGTGAAGAACACCGGCAGCGAGACGCCGGCGGTTGCGATCACCCGGCAGAGGTGATCGATCCAGGAGCCTTGTTTGACGGCGGCAAAGATGCCGAGCGGCACCGCGACGGCGATCGCCAGGAACAGGCCGGACAGCGTCAGTTCGGCCGAAGCCGGCAAACGGCTTGCAAGTTCGGCGGCCACCGGCTGCCCGGTAGAGAGAGAATTGCCGAAATTGCCGTGAGCAAGATCGTTGACGTAACGCACGAACTGATCCGGCAACGGACGATCGAGGCCGAGCGATTTTCGGATCTCGGCAATCGACTGCGGCGTCGCCGCGGGTCCGGCGAAATACACGGCGGGATCGCCGGGCAGAACGCGCGTCAGCAGAAACGTCACGACGATCACGCCGATCAGGGTCGGAATGACGGTTGCAAGCCGCTTGAGGATCACCATGGGGGTTTCGACCTCCTCCGGCTGCGCCGCAATCCGCCTTTAACCCTTCACGATCGAACGGTAGTCGAGCTGGCGATGAAACCAGTAGGCATAGCCGGAGATATTCTTCTGCGTGGCGACGTTGAGGACCGGCTGAAACAGCGGAATCCTCGGCACCTCGGTATAGGCCTTCGAGATAAAGCCCTCGACATCTCTGGCGTATTTCTCTTTGTCGCCGATCGCGGCCGCTGCCCGCGCGCCGTCGATCAGCGCATCCATGTCGGCGTTGACATAGCTCGGCGTGTTAAAGATCGCGTTCTGGCCGGAATAGGCCCAGAAGAAGAAGTATTCGGGATAATCGAGCCAGCCGGAGAAGAAGTTGAGCATCAGCGGCATGGTCTTTTTGGCCATCTCGCTGCGCCAGTTGGCGCCCGGCACCTTGTTGATAGTGGTCTTGATGCCGATCTGCCCCAATGCCTCCTGCACGAGCACCGAGACGGGTTCGCTGACATCGCTGGTGCCAAGATCGTAGGAGATTGTGGTCTCGATATCGGACACGCCGCTTTCGGCCATCAGCGCCTTGGCCTTCGCAAGATCGTTCACATAGCCGGTTTTTGCCGGCCAGGTCGTATCAGTGACGGTGTTGGAAGGGCCGCCGAACAGCGGATTGGCGAGACCGAACATCGCCGCATCCATGATCTTCTGGTAGGGCAGCGCATAGGCCACGGCCTGACGAACCTTCTGATTGTCGAACGGCGGGTTCTTCACGTTCAGATCGATGGAATACATGCCGTTGCCGACCGGGTGCGAGAGGATGACGAGCTTGCCTTCCTTTTTCATCTCCGAGGTGTCCTTGCTGGACAGATCGAAGGAGATGTCGGCATCGCCGCGTTCCATCAGCGCGCGGCGGTTGCCCTGCGAGGGCACGGTGCGCCAGATCACCCGTTTAAGCTGCGGCAGCTTGCCGCCGACCCAGTCGTCATTGCGTTCGTAGACGACCTCAACGCCCGGCTTCCAGCTCGCCACCTTGTAGGCCCCACCGCCTGCCGTGTTGTTCTTGGTGTAATCCATCGCCCACGGATCCTTTTCCGTGGCCTTCTTTTTCAAAAGTTCCGAGTTGTAGATGCTCGGCACGATCACCGCGAGGTCGGGAAGGGTCAGCCGGTCCTTCTTGGCGAAATCGACTCTGATGGTCTGATCGTCGACCACGACAAACTGCTCCGTGCTGGATAGCGAGCCCGCCTTCATCTGAACGGTTGGGAAGCCACCGACCGTCACTGAGCGATCGAGCGACCATTTGACGTCTTTGGCTGTGACCGGCGCGCCATCGTGAAATTTGGCGTTTTTCTTCAGCTTGAAGGTCACCGACATGTCGCCGAGATTCATGTCATCAGCGAGTTCCAGCTTGAACTTGTCGCGGTCGTAAGCCTGCGTTCCGTCAGGCTCTGTTTTCAGCTCATGACTGATCAGCCGGTCGTAGCAATTCCACGAGACCTCATAGCCTGCGCGGTTGGTGCCGACGCCATGAATGTCCAGATTGTTGGGGCCGCCTTCGGTCACGACCAGTAGGGTTTCCGACCGCGCATCGGCCTTTGCCGGCGACCAGATCGCAGGCGCCTGGACCGCCGCGCCGACTGCAAGGCCGGAAACAGATTTCAGAAAATCGCGGCGCTTCATCGGATGCTCCAAAGCAGGATCAGTCTCGGGAGCCGGCGTCGCAAGGTTCGTGCCAAGGCTTAAGGTTTGGTTAACCGCCTCCTAAAATACTGATTCACCTTACAAATCGTGAGCTGAAGATCGCCGCAGCCGCAGCCGGACCGCAGAAATCAATTGCATACATCGAGCCAAACTTGCTGAATTAATGGGCAGAAATTCACGCGAGATCGCTGCCCAAGTCCACACGGGCAAGGAGGAAGTGAGAACGCATATCCGCGCCAGCCAAAGGGCGGCGATTGGCGGTGTTCTGTGCTTTAAACTCGACGGTGAGATTGCGTTGAACCTTTTTTTCCCGCCGCAGACCTTATTACAGGGGGGACAAGTTGCCCGTGTTTACCCGCGCCGGCCTTTCGCGGACCGTCATCATGTTTGCTGCCTTGCTCCTGACGGCCGTCACGACATCAGCTTCGGCCCGCGAATTTCGCGCTGCCGATACCCAGAGCGAGGATTATCCGACCGTCCAGGCCCTGCGCTTCATGGGCAGGCTCATCGAAGAGAGGACCAATGGTCGGCTGCAGATTCGCGTCTTTCATTCGCGTCAGCTCGGCGAAGAGAAGGAAACCATCGAACAGACCCGCGCTGGCGCGATCGATCTCAACCGAACGAATGTGGCGCTGATTGGCACTTTCGTGCCAGCAATGAACGTGCTGGCGTTGCCGTTCCTGTTTCGCTCGATCGAGCATTTGCAGAAGGTGCTGGACGGGCCGATCGGCGACGAAATCCTCGGCAGCTTCGAGCCCTACGGATTTGTCGGCCTCGCCTTCTACGATTCGGGCGCGCGGTCGGTCTACAACAGCGTCCGGCCGGTCCGTACGGTCGCCGACATGAAAGGTTTGAGGCTCCGCGTGCAGCAATCGGAACTGATGTCCGACATGATCAAGGCGCTCGGCGCCGAGCCGATCGAGCTGCCTTACGGTCAGGTGCTCACAGGCCTTGCCACCAAGCTGATCGATGGCGCCGAAAACAACTGGCCGTCATTTGTCACCACCGACCACTACAAATATGCCGGCTTCTACACACTCACCGAGCACACGATGAGTCCCGAGGTGCTGGTGATGTCGCGCAAGGCATGGACCAGCCTGTCGGCGGAAGACCAGGCGGTATTTCGCGCCGCCGCAAGGGAATCGCGGCATTTCATGCGCGAGCGCTGGAAAGACCTCGAGGAGCAATCGCGCCGGCGCGCGCAAGCGGCCGGTGTGACCATCGTAAGCGACTTCGATCGCAAGCCGTTCGAGGCCGCGATGGCCGATATCTATGCCAAGACGCGCCGCGATCCGCAGGCCGCGGCGCTGATCGAACGAATTCGCAAGGTCAACTGAATTGAACGGGACCGCCGACCAGCATGAGACCACGGAAATGCCGGCGGGCCTGGCCGCACGCGGTCACTCCCGTCTGGTCACGCTGGTCCGCGCGGTCCCGATCCGCTGGCGCATCCTGTCGATCGCCGCATTGAACTCCGCCGTGGTCGTGGTGCTGGTGGCGCTGATCTGGAATGGCGTTCAGGTGCTGGGATCGGCCTGGGACGACGTGCGGCAGGTGCGCGATTCCGACAAGATCCTGGCCACGCTCGGGAGCGAAACCGGCCATCTGCAAAACCTGATCCACCGTTATATCAACCAGCCGAGCCCCGAACTGTTCGACGAGATCTCGCACTTGCGCGACGCGGTGCTGGGCACGCTGAAGACGCGCGCCTCGACCGATCCGATGCTTTCCGGTTCGGTGCAGAAGCTCGAACAGGTCACCGAGCGCTTTCTCAACGGCTTCAGCGAATTGCGCGAGGTGCAGGCGACGATCTCGAAAACCTATGAGCAGGAGGTCCTCACCCCCGCCCGCGATATGGCCGGGCTCTATTCGATCATCGAGGGCGCAACCGGCCATCGCGATGCGCTGATCTGGCCCTCGCTCGGCAAGTCCCGCGAGGCATTTACGGCGATGCTGGTCGCCGCCAACTCCTACTACCTTTCGCTCGCAACCGCAGCCGCCGAAGAGGCGAGCCGCAATACCGAAACCATCCAGCAGACCATCCCGGTCATGAACGACCTCGCAGACAACGACTTGCAGCGGATGGCCTTGCAGCGCCTTAATACACGCGCCAAGTCGCTCGGCGAAGGCCTTGCGAAATTGTCGGCGCAACTGACCAACCGTACGGATTTGTTGCGGGACGCCATCGACGCCAGTCAGGTCGATGCGTCCAACCTCATCGACGAGCTCTCGGATAAGATGCGCCAGCGCGAGCAGAAGGCGCAGGAGACTTTCGACCAGACGCTTGCCGACATCTCCCGAAAAGTGCTTTCCGTTGCCGTAATCTTCCTCGGCATCATCATTACCGCCGGCGTCCTGATCGCGCTGTCGATCCGTCTGCCCTTGCAGCAGATCATGACGGCAATGCACGCCATCACGTCGGGCGACTTCAACCGGAAAGTCCAGGGCACCGCCGCAAGCGATGAGGTCGGCGAGATGGCGCGCGCCGTGGAAGTGTTCCGCGAAAACGCCATCGCCAAGCGCAAGACCGAAGACGAACTGCGCGCCGCAAAGGAAAAGGCGGAAAATACCCTGCACGAACTCAATACGGCCCAGCAGAACCTGATCGACGCCGAACGCCTGGCTGCGCTCGGCGGCCTCGTTGCCGGTGTTGCCCATGAGGTGAACAACCCGATCGGCATCAGCCTGACGGTTGCCTCCAGTTTTGCCCGCCGCACCGAAGCGTTCGAAGACGACTTGCGGAGCGGCAATGGGCTACGCCGCTCCCAACTCGACGAGTTCGTCAAGACCTCGCGGGACGCCGCTCAGCAGCTTGTGAGCAACCTGCATCGTGCCGGCGAACTCATCCAGTCCTTCAAGCAGGTTGCGGTGGATCGCTCGCATGCGGAGCGCCGCACCTTCAACTTGAACGAGGCCACCGACCAGATCATCGCCAGCCTGCGCCCTGCGTTGAAAAAGGCGTCGATCGCGCTGTCGGTCGAGGTGCCCGAAAATCTCATGATCGACGGCTATCCGGGCTCCTATGGCCAGATCCTCACCAACCTGTTCCTGAACGCCGCAACCCATGCCTTTCCCGGCGGGCGTTCCGGTACTATCACGATCTCGGCGAAGTCCCGCGGCAGCGACGACGTCGAGATCATCTTTGCCGACGACGGCGCCGGCATGACCGCAGACGTGCAACGGCAGGCGTTCGATCCCTTCTTCACCACCCGCCGCAACGAGGGCGGCACCGGACTTGGCCTGCATATCGTCTACAATCTGGTCACCCAGCAACTGGGCGGGCGCATGATGCTGGATTCAAGACCGGGACAAGGCACCACATTTCGCATTATCATGCCCAAGACTTCTAACAAGGCCGCCAAAGGCGGTCAGCCAACCGAGTACCAGGATCGCGACAGGACTGATTCATGGCCGAACAGGACGATGTCCTCCACCTGATCGACGACACCCCTGCCGCGCCGGAAGCTTCGGGCGCACGCAAATGGAAGATCGCTGTCATCGACGACGATCACGCCGTGCATGAGGGCACGCGCTTTGCGCTGAGCGACTATGTCCTCAATGGCCAGTCGCTTGAGATCTTGTCGGCCTATTCTGCCGCCGAGGGCCGGGCGTTGATGCGCGCGCATTCCGATATCGCCGCCGTGCTGCTCGACGTCATCATGGAGACCGACGCCGCCGGTCTCGACCTGGTCGAATATATCCGCAACGACCTGCGCAACGAGACGGTCCGCATCATTCTGCGCACCGGCCAGCCCGGGCAGGCGCCCGAACGCCGGGTCATCGTGCAGTACGATATCAACGACTACAAGGCGAAGACCGAGCTTACCGCCGACAAGCTGTTCACCTCGCTCACCGCAGCGCTACGCAGCTATCAGCAGCTTGAACGCATGGTCCAAACCCGCCGCGGGCTTGAAATCATCATCGACGCCGCCTCGACGCTCTACGACTTCAAGTCGATGCAGCGCCTGGCCGAGGGCGTGCTGACGCAGATCGGTTCGCTGCTCAACGTCGACTGCGCGGGCATTCTGGTGCTGCGCGACGGCGGCGACCTCAACGACGAGTTCTCGGTTCTGGCCGGCTCCGGCTGCTACAGCCGCTTTAGCGGCGCCGCGGGTGCCAGATCGCTCGATCCGGAGCTGCGGAGCATGGTCGAGGCCGCTTTCAAGCGCCGCAAGCACGAATTCGTCGACCAGCGCACTGTGCTCTATGTGCGCACCGGCTCGGGACGCGAAGTCGTCGTGCTGCTTCAGGCCGAGCGGCAATTGTCGGAGACCGACCGCTCGCTGGTCGAAATCTTCGGCAGCCGGCTTTCGATCGCTTTCGACAACGTTATACTCTACCAGCAGCTGCAGGCGGCCAATACCCAGCTCGAGGACCGCGTCGCGCAACGTACCCGCGCCTTGATGCAGGCCAATCGCCGGCTGTCGGCGCAATGGCTGCGCCTGCAGCGCGCCAACGGCTTCAAGAACGAAATTCTCGGCACCGTGGCCCACGACCTGAAGAATCCGCTCGGCGTGATTTTGGGCCGCACGGAGATGCTGACCGAACTGATCGCCGCCGGCTCCTCGCGCGACAGCATCGCCTCTCAGATCGACCATATCCGCGACGCCACCAAGCGCCTGACGTCGATGGTCGATCATCTGATCTCCGATGCGATGGCGGACGCCTTCGACATCACGATCCGCCGCGAGCCGGTCGATATTGCGGCACTGGTCGGCGAAGTGGCCGACGCCAATCAGCCGCTTGCGGTCAACAAGCAACAATTGATCACGGTTTCGGCCGTGCCCAACCTCACCACGGCATGCGATGCCGACCGGATGCGCGAGGCGATCGACAATCTGATCAGCAACGCCATCAAGTACAGTCCGATCGGCGGCCGGATTTCGGTGCAGGTCAGCCAGGACGGCAACAGAACCGCCATTCGCGTCGTCGACCAGGGCGCCGGACTTTCGCCAGAGGATCTCGGGCGGCTATTCGGGCGCTTCCAGCGCCTGTCAGCAAAGCCGACCGCCGGCGAGAGCTCGACCGGCCTCGGCCTCTCGATCGTCAAGCGCATCGTCGACATGCATGGCGGCGAGGTCGCGGCCGACAGCGCCGGGCCTGGACAAGGCTCTACATTCACCATCACATTGCCGGCAGCAGACGCGTGATCCCATGAGTCA